>JBIKNC010000038.1:0-24341 GCA_044358925.1 Planctomycetota bacterium
TCAGACATGAAGCTTTTTTTGCGTCACCGCCCCGAGCAGGCGTCCGCCAACTGAGCCTGAGGCCAAGAACAGCCCGCCACGGGGCCCAGCGACCCAGCGTCGCGTCCCTGGGCGCACCGCAGGACCGACGGCGGTGACGGCGGCGACCGCCCCGCACCTGGCCGTGCGGGGCATGGCTTGCCGTCGCCCGTGGGCTCGCGTCACATGCCGCGGCGCAGGAACACGAGGTAGGTCGTGAGGCCGGCTTCGGGGTTCGCGCCGAGCGACATCTCGACACCCGCCGGCACGCGCTTCTCGAACAAGCGGTACGTCGTCGCGCCCGCGCCGACGCGCTCCTCGCGCTCGGTGAAGTCGGCGAGCCACGCCGGCACACGAGTCGCTCGCGCGTCGAGTCCGATCGTGAGCGTCACGTCGTGGCGCGTGGTGAGTTCGAGCACCGGCGCATCCGTGCCGGCCTCTTCGTCCGCGTCGGCGAGTGCGGTGTGCAATCGATAGGCGGGCGCGAGGAACTCCGGCACGTCGGTGAAGACGGCGCTCGCGTCGGCGTGGACCTTCGCGCCGACGCGCACGCGCGGCGCGATCACCGGCCAGTCGTTCGCGGTCAACACGAACAGATCCTCGAGGCCGGCGCGCTGCGGCAGCGTCTCGAACGCGACGACAGCGTCCGGTTGGCGCACGGTGTCGCGCGCCGGCGGTTCGATTCCGTCGATCTGCAGCAGGTACGCGACGAGATCGGCTCTCTCCGCGCCCGAGAGTTCGGTCGTCTTCTCGTGACCGCCCGTGAGCCCGGTGCGCTCGAGCACGTCCATCAACGTCGCCGCCGAACCGTCGTGGAAGTACGGCGCCGTCTCCCAGATGCCGCGCAGCGTCGGTGTGTCGATGCCCGGCAGACGATCGCCGATGCGCGAGCCCGACAGCGGCGTGAGCGTGCCGATGTCGTGCAACGTGCCGAACTGGAAGTCGGTGTACGTGCGGCCGCCGTGGCACTGCCAGCACTCGAGGCGCTCGAAGAGCTGTTTGCCGCGCTGACCGGACTCGGTGAGCGTTCCGTCCTGCGCGCGGTACGGGCTGGGCGGGAAACGATCGAACGTCGACACGTAGCTGTTGATCGCGTCGAGTTCCGGGCTCAGCCCGCGTTTGTCGTAACCGAGCGCGTCGGCGCTCGCACGCCACAGGTGATCGGCCATGAAGCCGCGCCCGCCCTGCGCGAGGCGCATGTCCTGCTCGAAGTCCTGGACCTCGTTGAAGTTCGCGGTCCAGTGCACGAGGCCGTGCCCGGTGCCCTGCCGCCCTTGCAGTGAGATCGTGTTGCGCAGGCCTTCGCCGCGATCGGTGAAGTCCCACACGCGCCCGTCGTGACCCGAATCGAAGTGGCACGACGCACACGACACGTGGCCGAGGCGGCTCATGCGCGCGTCGACCGCCGTGTGGAAGAACTGCTTCCCGGGCAGCACCGGCCCGCGCAGGATCTCGACCGTCACGGTGCGCACGCGCCCGACGAGCGGCGCCTCGTGCGCCGTGCCCGACATGAGCGGCGCGAGCGACAGCACCGACAGGTCGCGCGTCAGGAAGTTCTGCACGACGAGCAGTTGCCGATCGGGATCGACGCACAAGCCGGTCGGCGCGACGCCGAGGCCGTCGATCGTGAACAGCACCTGCGAGTCCGTCGGATCGAAGACTTCGACCGAGCGGCTCCCGCGCATTGCCATGAAGCCGTACTCGCCGAGCGGCGTGAACGCCACCGCCACCGGGAAGTCGCGCGCGCCGAAGTCGATGCGCGCCGACGCGTCGTCGGTCCGCCGCACGAGGTCGTACACCGCGGCCATCGGGCGCACCGTGTTGAAGAACGTGAAGGGCTGACCGTCGCGCACGAGGCCGCGGCTCGTGTTGTCCTTCTTCGCCGCGATCCACGCGCGTCGGCCGTCCGGCGTGATCGCGACGTCGGCGACGTGGTTCGGCACGCCGCGGCCACCGAAGCGCGAATCGGGGCCCACGTTCTCGGCCAGGACCTGCACGCGCGCGGCCGTTCGCGCCTGTGTTTGATTCGGAGCGTCGCCGCCGCCCTCGAAGTCCGCCGGGGTGGCGACGACGAGTTGGCCGTTCGCCTGCGGCGAGATCCAACGCGTCGCGAGCACGGTGCGCCCGTCGCCGCTCACCGCGAGTCCGCGCAGCGGACCGTCGGCGTGGATGCGGCCGATCAGCGTGCGTTCGAGCGTGTCGAAGCGCAGCACTTCCTGCGTGCCGAGCGTCGCCACGTACGTCGTCTCGTCGGGCGAGTGCACGATGCCGAACGGCCGGCACGCGAACGGCAGCGCGAGCGTCTCGAGCACCTGACCCGAGTCCGCGTCGAGCACCGTGATCGACCAGGCCTCCTCGTTCGTGACCCACAGCGTTCGGTCCGCGGCGAGCGCGAGCTGGCGCGGCTCCTTGCCCGTCGGAATCTCCATCAACAGCACGCCGCGCGCGTGGTCGACACAACTGACCGTGTCGTTGTCGGGGTTCACGCACCACACGCGCTGACGCTCGCCGTCGTACACGATGGTCGACGACTTGCGCGGTTGTGCGGCGGTCGGCTCGAACACGACGCCGTGTTCGACGACGCGGCTCGAGATCGCATTGCCGTGGCGCAGCGTCGCCGTCACGCGGTACAGGCCGGGCGCGCTGAACGAATGGAACGCGATCGGTTCGCTCGACCATGCGGTCGGTGCGCTGCCGTCGCCGAAGTCGAACGACCACTGGCCGGTCGCGGCGTCGCAGCGCGCGCCGAACACCGCTTCTTCGCCGACGGCACTCGCGCCCGACGTCGACAGGCGGATGTCGACGGTCGCGAACGCGCGGCCGGTCGAGATCGTTCGTGACGCACCATCCGGCGCGTCGAACGTGTACGTCGTGTCCGCAGCGAGCGGCGCGAGCGCGGCCAACGTCTGCACGCCGCCTTGAGTCGTCACGGCGACGCCGAGCGCGCGCTCGGGCGCGGCGGCGCGCACGAGTGTCGGCTGCCAGGTTGCGAGCGGCCCACCTTGCTCTTGGACGGAAGCAAAGGAGAAGCGCGAGAGCAGCGCGCGTTCCGTCGCCGCGTCCGCACCGTCAGCGGCATCGACACCGCCAGCGGCGCTGCTGGGAATCGGCAACGGCCGGCGCGGATCGCTCGTGTCGGCGAGCGCGACCGTCGCACCATCCGACAGCCGCAACGTCTCGCCCCACGCTTCGAGTGCGACGAGCGCACCATCCAGGTGGTTCGCGAGCATCGTCTCGTCGACCACCTCCGGCGACTCGGGATCCGCCAGGTCGACCACGAGCAACGTCTGCGCTTCACCGCCCGCCGCGAACAGCCACGGATACTGAACCGCGAACTGCCACGGCCGATCGCGATCCGGCGCGTCGACGTCGACGAGTGCGAGCGCCCCCACGATCGCGAGATCGCCGTCCGCTTCGAACTCCCACGTCTGCAACCCGTCGCGCGCGGCGACGACGAGCAGCTCACGCTCCGCCGTCCACACGAGCGCCGGCTGCTGCGACGCCGACAGCACCTGCGTCGACGCGTTCTCGACGAAGCGCGTGCCCGTCACCGAGCCATCACCCGCCAACTCGTCGATCGCGAACCGCGCCGCGACGACCCCCGGCGTGCGATCGACTTCGACGCGCACGCGCCGCGCGCCGAGCTGCACCTCGCCGACGGTCTCGAAGTCGGCGGCGGCGGACGAAGAACAGACGATCGAAAGGGCGAAAGGGACGGCGACGACGAGGAGAAGCGCGCTCATGGGTGCGGCGAACATCCTACCGGCGCCTGCCCAGCTCGCGGCCGACAGGTTGCACCGGCCAGGCAGAGCCGAGTGGCAGTTGTTTCGACGAGCAGCACACTGTCAGCCAACGATCTCCAGGCCCTCGCCGGGTGGAGCGCTCGCGAGGACCGCAGCCACCATTGGCGAAGGCCTCGCAGCCTTGCCAAGTCCATCACGAGCCGACTCGCGCACTGGTCGTAACCTCGGCGCGATGCGCATTCGGCTCGTTGCAGCGTTGTGTCTCGTTTCCTGCGGCTCCTCGGGCGAGCTGTCCTTCGATTCGAGCGCGGTGGATTCGAGCGCGGTGGATTCGAGCGCGATGAATTCGAGTCGCGCGGCGCCTCGCGCGAGCGAAGAGCCGCAGATCGCCGAGTACGTCGTCGCAGCCTTCGAGGACACCCGCGGCGACCTGTGGTTCGGCACGAACGGGCAAGGCGCGGCGCGCCATCGGCCGGCGACTTCACCCGAGACCACGGGCGAGCTGCGCTACTTCTCGCGCGGAGAGGGCTTGATCGACGACGTCGTCACGGGCATCGACGAAGACATCGAAGGCCGGTTGTGGTTCGGCACGCACGCAGGCGTTTCGCGCTTCGATCCGGCGGAGGAGCGGGCCACCGGCCGCGTGACCTTCACGAACTTCGGCAGCGAGAGCGGACTGCGCGGCGACGGCTGCAAGCTGCTCGTCGATCGCAACGGCGTGCTGTGGGTCGGCTCGAGTGCAGGCGTCTTCCGCTTCGATGGCGAACGCTTCCTCCGCTTCGAGCTGCCGACGCCCGCGATCGAAGCTCCGTCGTACAAGATCGTGTCCGGCAAGATCTGGGACCTGTTCGAGGACAGCCGAGGCAACCTCTGGTTCGCACGCGATGGACTCGGCGCGTGCAAGTTCGATCCTTCCGTCGCGAGTGAGCCCGGCGACGCTGCGTTCACGCACTTCACGGAGCTCGACGGGCTGTGCAGCAACAACGTCGCGAGCATCGTCGAGGATCCTCGCGGCCGCATCTGGTTCGGCTCGATCACGTCCGACCATCCGCAGTTCATCGCCAAAGGCGGCGTGAGCCGCTTCGATCCGCTCGCGTCACGTGCGCCCGGAACGCCGCTCCTCACGCAGTTCCCCACGCTCGCCGGCCTGACGGCGAACGACGTCTACAACCTGTTCGTCGATCGCTCGGGCAACGTCTGGATCGGAGCCGTGGGCGTCGGCGCCTATCGCTGCGAAACGAACTCCGACGCCGATCACTTCACGCTGTTCGACCGCACGGACCGCCCCGATCTCACACGCTACTTCGGCATCCAGGCGATGGTGCAGGACCGCCACGGAACGTTGTGGTTCGGCTTCTCCGGAGGCCTGTTCCGCTTCGACGGCGCAGCGTTCGTCAACGTGACGCGAGCCGGTCCCTGGTCGAGCCCCTGAGCGAACGACTCGGCTGGGAACACTCCGTGGCGGAGAGCGACTTCGATGACGATGGGATGGGCGCGCTTGCAACTCAGCCCGCCGCCTCTCGCCATCAGAACTGGAAGTAGATGTACGGCGTCTCGCCGACGACGAGCACCGCCACCGCCCCCGCCGCGAGGCCCGTCACGATGCCGACCACGAGCGTCGGCGAGCGCTGGAAGAGACGGTGCACGGTCGCCGTGAGGCCGAGCGGCGCGAAGTGCGTCAGCGCGGCGCCGGCCAGCGCCCACCAGGCCCAGTGCGAGATCGAGGTGACGCCGCCGTCGCCGAACACACTCACGATGCCGACCAGGCTCTCGTTCGCGTCGACGCTGCGAGCGCGGATGAAGATGCAGGAGATGACGATGAAGTGGAACGTGAGCGCCCAGGAGATGGCGCTCTTCACCGGAGTCGTCGCGAACTGGCGGCCGCCGCGCAGGCGCTCGCAGAAGCGTTCGAGCACCATCGTCGCGCCCTGCACGAAGCCGTAGATCGCCCACAGGATGCTCGCGCCGTGCCAGAGGCCGATCACGAGCATCGTGATCATCAGGTTGCGGGCGACGAAGAGCTCTTTGCCGCGCGAGCCGCCGAGCGGGAAGAAGATGTAGTCGCGCACCCAGCTCGACAGCGAGATGTGCCAGCGCCGCCAGAACTCGCGCACGGAGCGCGAGCGGTACGGCGTGACGAAGTTCTCGGTCAGGTCGAAGCCGAGCAGCTTGCTCGTGCCGATCGCGATGTCGGAGTAGCCCGAGAAGTCGCAGTAGATCTGGAACGCGAAGCCGTACAGCGCGAGCGCGTGGACGAGCGGCGTGTACAGCTCGGGCTGCGCGTACACGGGGTCGACGAGTTGACTGCCGATGACGTCCGCGAACGCGACCTTCTTGAGGAGGCCCGTCGAGATACGCCACAGCCCCTCGTGCAGGCGCGCGCGGCTGTGGCGCGGGCGCAGCTCGAGCTGCGGCAGGAAGTCCGACGCACGCACGATCGGCCCCGCGACGAGCTGCGGGAAGAACGAGACGAACAGCGCGAACTCGAGGGCGTTGCGCGCGGGCTTCAGTTGCCCCCGGTACACGTCGATCGTGTACGACAGCGTCTGGAACGTGTAGAACGAGATGCCGACCGGCACGAGGATGCGCGCCGTGGCGTCGTCGAGCAGGAAGTCGGGGATCAGGCGCGTCCGCAGCGCCCACGGGTCGATTCCGAGGCCGAGCGACTGGGCGAGCGTAGTCAGGCTCTGTGCCGCCCAGTCGGTGTACTTGAAGAAGCCGAGGACGCCGAGGTTGCCGGCGAGACTGCACGCGAGACCGATCTTCGCGCCACGCCGATCGCCGCGTTGATTGGCGCGGTGGATCGCGTTGCCGCAGTACCAGTCGAGCAGCGTCGAGAAGACGAGCAGCGAGAGGAACCAGACTTCGTACGCGCCGTAGAACAGCAGGCTCGCGCCGAGCAGCATCGTGTGCCGCGCCGTGCGTTTGTTCGCGAGCAGCCAGAACGCCGGCAGCACGACGGCGAGGAAGACCAGGAACTCGACGCTGTGGAAGTTCACCGGGGGAGGTCGCTTTCAGCGCTCGAGGCCTTCGAACGGATTCGGGCCGACGGGACGTGCGCGCGGATCCGCGCGGCGCCGCTCGACGAGAGCGGAGAGGATGCGTTCACCGCGCAGCCGCTCGAGGATGCCGGCGGCGAACACGTCGTGCCCTTCGCGGTTCCAGTGACGGCGGTCGTTCATGGTGAAGCGCGCTCGCCGCGGCCCCATCGAATCGACCTCGTCGTAGAAGTTCCACGTCTTCGCGCCACGCTCGCGCAGCAGCTCGTCGAGGAAGTCCGTCGGCTCTTTGCGATTCGTGCCCGCGGGCGGCGCTCCGGCGTGGCGATCCGTCGCCAGGTACTCGCGCCAGCCGGCCTCGGTGTCGGACTCCGCTTCGGGAAGCACGAGCATGCGCAGCTCGACGCCACGCGTCTTGCAGGCCGCCGCCAAGATCTCGACCTCGTCGAGCGTCGCGTCGATCATCGCCTCGACGGCGGGCGTGCGAGGCTCACGCGAGAGGATCCAGCGTTGGATGTCGGCAGCGCGGTCGGCCCCACCGCCGGTGAACTTCGAACGATGCCGCCGGTAGATGGCCGAGTGGGCGCCGAAGAAGTCGTGCAGCGGCGCGACGATCGGCAGCAACGCGTCCGGCCAGGCGTCGGCGATGTCGCGCGGCACGATCTGGTTCGGCTCGCTCCCGTAGCGCACCACGTCGCGGGCGCGCGACGGATCGAGCAGCGACTGTGCACTCGGGCTGATGACGACGAAGACGAGATCGGGCTCGAGAGCATCGAGCAGCAAGGCCGCGCGCCGGCACGCCTGGAGGACGGAGTAGCCGTTGACGCCGCCGTTGAGCACACGAACCGGGTGCTCGAGCATGCCGTCGAGCAACCGTTCGAGTTCGTGGTTCCAAACGTCGGGTTGTTTCGCGCCGCCCGCACCGAAGACCTGCGACGCACCGAAACCGGCGACGCGCAGTTCGTCGAGAGGCACGTCGGTCGGAATCTCGGCGTTGCGGTTGCCGAAGCTGTCGAGCACGGTCTGGAACTCGGGCTTCTCGAAGTACGGGCGGCCGGTCCAGACGAGCAGCTCGTGTTCGACGATGCTCGAGTTGCCGCCGTCGGCGCCCTGGTCGGAGTCCCACCAGCGCACGCCGAGATCGACGCCACACAGGCCGATGATCACGCCGACGAGCACGACGAACAGCGAGCGCAGCATCGGCGCGCGCGTCACCGGACGCGGATCGTTGCCGTCCTCCGACGCACCGTGGCGCTCGTCGATCGGTGCCGCGTCGCTCATGGCACCAGCACCACTTTGCCCGTCGTCGCACGCGACTCGATCGCCGTGTGGGCGGCGACGGCGTCGGCCAACGGGAAACGCGCTCCGACGTGCGGGCGCAGCTCGTGGCGCTCGGCGAAACGCACGATCTCGTCGTAGGTCGCACGGCGACGGACGAAGTCGATGTTCTCGACGTTCAAGCCGAACAGGCCCCACGAACGCTTGAAGAGCTGCAGCGGATGCACACGCTTCACCTGTTCGGCATGGTCGCGCACGATCGACGAGAAGCCGATCGTCACGAGGCGTCCGAGCGGCGCCAGAAGCGCGAGGCTCTTCTCGAACGTCGGCCCGCCGACCGATTCGAGGACGTAGTCGACGCCGCCGCGCCCGGCGCACAGACGGCCGACGAGCGTCGCGAAGTCCTCGCCGCCATGTTCGGCGGCACATGCGTGGGCGCCGTGCTCGAGCACGACGTCGCGCTTCGCCGCGTTGCCGACGGCGCCGATGATCGGATCGGCTCCGAGTGCGCGCGCGAGCTGTACCGCTGCGCAACCCGTCGAACCCGCCGCCGACTGGATCAACGCCGACTCACCGGGCCTTACCCGCGCGAGTTCGACCGCCGCGTACCACGCCGTCGCGAAGGCGATCGCGAAGGCAGCGGCCTCTTCGAAGTCGAGGTGCTCGGGAATCGGGAGCAGCTCGTGCACTTCCGCCGCGACACGTTCGGCGTAACAACCGCCGCGGAAGCGCAGCACGATCACACGCTGACCGACCGAGAGGCCGTGGGCGTCGGGATGGACGTCGACGATGCGGCCGGCGGCCTCTTTGCCGAGTTCGTACGGCAAGCGCTGGTCCTTGCGGTAAAGGCCGCGCCGTTCGACGAGTTCGGCGAAGTTGATGCCGATGGCCGCCAACTCGACGACACAACCGCCGACGGGCGGGTGGGGCTCTGCGACCTGTGCGAGCCGCATGACTTCCGGGCCGCCGAAGGCATCGAGAACGATGGCGCGCATGTCGTGGAGCGGCGGAGTATAGCGGTGGCTGCGCGCGGCTCGCGGGGCGGAGTGCTACGCGCGCGCGCCGGCGAGAGCGCTCTCGAGTGCCTCGGCGAGTTCGTCCTTCGTGATCGGCCCGGCGGCGGCGGCGACGAGCTGCTGTGGATGGAGCAACGTGCGCGCGCACTCCTGAATCGCCGCCTCGTCGACCGTCACGAGGTCGGCGAGGAAACGATCGAGGTGTCCGTCGGGCAGCCCGAAGCGCTCGGCATTCACGACGTGCGCGGCGCGGCGCGTGGCCTTCTCGAAGCCGAGCACGAACGACCCCGTGAGGTACTGGCGCACGAGGTGCAACTCGTCCGCGCTCACACGCTCGCGACGGATGCGCTCGATCTCCTCGACGAAGCCGCGCAGCGCCGCGCGCACCTTCTCCTTCGACGTCGCGATCACCGCTTGGAAGGCGCCGGGTGCGCGGCCGCTCGACGACGAGAGATTGGCGCTGACCGCGTAGGCCAGACCTTCTTCGTCGCGCAGACGTTTGCTGATGCGGTCCGTGAAGCCCGGTCCGGTGCCGAGCACGTGGTCCATCACGACCGCCGCTGCGAAGCGCGGATCGAGCCGCCGGATGCCGAGGTGGCCGGCCACGAGCTGGACCTGCTGACGTTCGGCGGGCCAGGCCGCGAGGCGCGTGGCGAGCGGCGGGAACATACTCGGGATCGGCGGCGCCGGGTGGCCGCGCGGCCACGCGGCGAGTGCATGTTCGAACTCGGCGCGGACGAGGTCGGGCTCGACGTCGCCGCACACGCCGATGATCGCGCGACCCGCGACGACGTGTTCACTCTGGAAGGCGAGCAGATCGTCGCGAGTGATGCGCCCGATCGTCTCGATGGTGCCGCGCCGCGGCCGACCGAGTCCGTCGGTGCCGTAGACGAGTTCGTTGAACAGGCGCGCGACTTGGACGCGCGGCTCGTCTTCGTCGATGCGCAGTCGGTCGAGCAGGATCGCGCGTTGCCGTTCGACGCGTTCGGTCGGATAGGTCGGCGACGTGAGGACTTCACCGACGACCGCGACGAGCGTGCGCCAATTCGGCCCCGCGATCGAGGCCGTGACGGAACCCGCGTCGCCGACGATCGAACCGCCGTGCGGCTCGAGCAGGTCGGCGATGCGCGACTCGCTGTAGCGCGCCGTGCCTTCGACCGCGAGCGCACCCGCGAACGCGGCGAGGCCGTCGAGGCCGTGCGGATCGAGCCAGTGCCCCGCGTCGATCGAGACCGCGATCGCACACACGGGTGAGTGCGGGCGCGGCGAGACGACGAGGCGCGCGCCGCACGACAGGTCGTAGCGCAGCGCCGGAACGACGAGATGCGGTGTCGCGATCGTGGCCGTCGTGGGATTCGTTCCGATGGAGGTCGTGCTCATACGACGGCTCCGGCCAGCGGCAGCCCCTCACCGAACGCGTCGTCGTCGCCGGAGGGTGCCTCGTCGCCGGCAGTGTCGTCCGCGTCGTCGTCGTCCGTCACAGCGCCCGGGAGGCACCAACCGACCGTCGCGCGAGAGCGCGCGAGCAGCCGCTCCGCCACCGAGCGCACGTCGTCGACCGTCACGTGGCGCAGCGCTTCGCCGCCGTCGAGCGCGAGCCGCCAGTCCGCGTCGAGCGCGTACCCGCCGATCTGATCGGCCACGTCGGAGATCGACTCGCTCTCGAACAGATCGCCAGCGACGAGGATGCCGAAGGCGCGTTCCAACTGAGCGCCGCTCGGGCCGCTGCTCGCGAGCCGCTCGATCGCCGCGAACACGGCTTCTTCGAGCTGCGCAGGTTCGACGGCATCCGCACACTCCGCGAACAACCAGAACAGGCCGCCGTGCGCGCGCGCGTCGTTCGCCGCCGACACGTTCGAAGCCAGTCCGCCGTCGACCACGAGCTCGCGCGTCAACGTCGCGTTGCGTCCGGCCGTCAGGATCGTCTGCACGAAGTCGAGCGCCGCGTCGTCGGGCGACCCGCAGCGTGCACCCGGCCACGCGATGCACAAACGCTTCGCGCTGTCGGGCCAGTTGACCTCGATGCGCTGCGGTGCGTGAGTGAACGTCAGCGGCGCCGGCTTCGGCATGGCCGGCACGCTGCGTTCCGCGTGCGCGAACGCGCGTTCGACGGCGCGCAACGCGTCCTCGGCGCGCACGTCGCCGCACACGACGACGGTCGCGTTCGACGGTGCGTACGCGCGGCGGTAGTGCTCGAACATGCCTTCGCGTGTGAGCGCGCCGACCGATTCCTCGTACCCGATGATCGGCCGACCGTAGGCGTGATCGCCGCAGGCCGCGGCCTCGACCGACTCGGACAGCGCGCGCCACGGGTCGTCGTCCCCCATCGCGAGTTCTTCGAGCACGACCTCGCGCTCCGACTCGAACTCCTTCGGATCGAGCGCGAGATTCGACATGCGATCCGCCTCGATCGCGAGCGCCTCCTCCCAGCGATCCGACGCGAACTCGAACCAATAGGCCGTGTGGTCCTTGCCCGTGTACGCGTTGTTCTGGCCGCCGAGCAGCGCCGTGAGTCGATCCACCTCACCCTTCCCGCGCTCCGTCGTGCCCTTGAACATCATGTGTTCGAGGAAGTGCGACACACCGGCCGTCGCGCGCGCTTCGTGCACCGATCCGACGCCGTAGAACACCATCACCGCCACGATGGGATCGGTGTGGCGCTCGCCGACGATCACACGCATGCCGCTGGAGAGGCGCGCCTCGGCGACGCGGCAGCCGGCGCGGAAGAGCGGTTCACCGAAAGTCGAAACGGACGTCATGTCGTGGAGGAGTGGGCTACAGAGCGCGGCGAGCGGCTGGTCAGGTCGTCAGGCGACGAATGTCGGCGCGTGGGCGCCGTGTCGATCGAGTGTCGTGTGGTTCGAATGCGGTGTGGTTCGAATGCAGCGTCGTTCGGGCGCCCTGGTGGTGTCTGCAGGGCGGCGTTCACATCGTCGTCGTTCACATCGTCGCCCGAGCATGCCGTCGCGAGAGATCGCCGACACGTGGCCGCGCACTCACGCGGTCACGCGATCGGGCCGTCACGAGACTTCGTGGTGACGAGTTCCGGCGCTCACGAGAGCACGTCTTCACGCGCTCCCGTGGCCCCCGCGCTCACGAAATCACCCGGCGCCCCGTGGGTGACACGAAGGTCTCGGGGCCTCGGCGCTTGCCGGTGCGGCTGGTGCGGTCGTTGCCGGCGCTGCGCGAGTCGCGCGTCGAACGGTCCTGGTTCGCGCCGGTGGAGTTGCGACCGCCGCTGTCCCGACGCTCGCCGCTCGTGGAGCGATCGGGGCGTGCGGCGCGCTCGCGCGTGCCGGTGCGACGGTCGTCCGTGTCGCGGGCGCCGCGCTGCGCCGAGCCGCGCGACGCTCCACCGCCGCTGGTGCTGCTCGGAACGCGCTCGTCACGCCTCTCGCCGGTCGAGCGATGGCGACCGAAACGCGGCGCGCCCTGTGAGCCCTCGTCGCGACCGCGGCCGCGCGTCGAGCGACGCTCGTCGTCCCGTCCGCCCTCGCGCGGTTCGGCCCTGCCGTCGACGCGCTTGTACGCCTCGCGACCGACGATGCGGTTGCCTTCGCGCTTCGGCGCACGCGGTGAGTCACCACCGATCACGCGCCGCTGCACGCGGGGCTCGCTCTGGTCGTTGCGCGTGACACGGCCGGCGCTCGAGCTGCGCTCCGTGCGAGCAGCGCCGCGCGTTTCGCTGCGCTCGTCGGAGCGAGCGGCGTACGGCTTGCTGCGCGGCGCGTCGGCGCCTCGCGTCGGCGCGCCTTGCGGCGCGACACGTGCTTGGCCGCCCCGCGGATCGAGGCCGCGGCGGTCGCGCGAGTTGCGCCCGTAGCCGCGCGGCACGACGGCTTCGCTGTCGTTCTGCTCACCGGCGGCGCGCGAGTCACCACTGCCGCGTCGATCGCGGCCTCCGCCGCGCCGATCGCCTCCGCGCATGGAGCCGCGTCGCACGCCGCCTGTGCGGCCGTGGCGCTTCTTGTTGCGCCGCTCCTTCTGAACGTCCTCTTCCGAGGGGCCGCTGAGCAGCGCTTCGATCTCCGCGCGCTTGAGCGGCCGCCACGAGCCCGGCTTGATGCCGCGGTCCGTGAGCGGGCCGATCTTGATGCGCTTCAAGTCCTGCACCTTGTGGCCGAAGCGCGCGAACACGCGGCGCACCTCGCGGTTCTTGCCCTCTTGGATCGTGACGAGCAGCTTCGTGTGCGACACGGCGCGCCGCACGACGATCACACGCGCACCCGCCGTGATGCCTTCCGACAGGTAAACACCGTCGCGGATGCGCTGCACCGCTTCGTCGTCCACGAACCCGAGCACCTTGACCTGGTAGGTCTTGTTCACGCCGTAGCGCGGGTGCATGACGCGGTTCGCGAAGTCGCCGTCGTTCGTGAGGATGATGAGACCCGTGGTCTCTTCGTCCAGGCGGCCGACCGTGAACAGACGGCCCTTGTCGCGGTCCGTGATCAGGTCGACGGCACGCGGGCGCAGTTCGCGCTCGCTGTTCGTGCACACGACGCCCGAAGGTTTGTTGAGCAGGTAGTAGCGGTGCCGCACGCCGTCCGGCTTCAGCACGACGCCGTCGACCTCGATGCGCTGCACCGCGGGATCGATCTTCACGCCGAGATCGGTGACGATCTCGTCGTCGACCATCACGCCGCCTTCGGTGATGAGCACGTCACAGCCGCGGCGCGACGCGACGCCGTGCGATGCGAGGTACTTGTTGAGCCGCACGAGAGGCGAACCCGGTTCGTCGTCGAACTCCTCGCTCTCGTCGTTGCTGAACCCGCGCGCTCCGGAACGCACGTCGTTCTTGCCGTAGCCAGCGTTGTTCTTGCCGTGGCCCGCACTCGGAGCGTCGTCGCCATCCTCGAAGGTGCTGCCTTCGAAGACACCGTCGACGACGTCGCCCTCGTCGTACTCCGGATCGTCGAACGTCTCGTCGTCGGCGTCGTTCGAACGTGTGTCCTCGTCGGTTGCACCGGCGGAGGCTGCGGCGGCCGCGGAAGCCGACGTGGAAGCGGAACGGCCGGCGCGAGCCGGTTGGAGCGCGTCGCGGGCCGGCGTTGCCGGGCGCTGCGACGAGTCGCGGCTCTCACGAGCGGGGCGACGGTTCTTCATGGGTTGCGGCCCTCGGATCGCGAGGGCATTTCGGCGTGGAGCCGAGGATGGGTCCGAGCGCGTCACCGCGGGTCGGACGGTCGAGGTGCGGCGACGACATCGCGTCGTGGCCGAGGAGTCGAAACGGCAACGACGTTCGTCGTGGCCGATCCATGGAGCGACAACGACGTTCGTCGTGGCCGCGAATGTTGTCAGGGGCGCCGAACCGACGGCGGAGCGAGTCGCACGATGCGCGTCTCGGTCGCCGACTGCGGGTCGCAGCCGAGTCGGTGCGCACCCAGCACGGCCGGCACGAGCACGAGATCGCCGGTGGCGAGTCGCATGGCTCCCGCCGTTCGCGGGGCGAAGAGGATAGCCGACCCGGCCACACACACGTAGACCTGGAACCGTCCCTGCGTCGTCAGCTCGAGCCCTTCGGCCGCAACACACAGGGCCTCCATCTCGAAGTGCTCCGTGCGCGCGAGCAGCTCTCGCGCCACCGCGCCCTCGCCGCGGGCTCCCGATCCGCCGGTCGCTCGCGGCGACGGCACTCCGAAGTGGACCACCTCCAGGCCGCGAGCCACGTGCAGATCGCGCGGCTTGCCGTCCAGGCCCAGTCGGCCCCAGTCGTCGAGCCGATAGGTCGTGTCCGAGTTCTGTTGCACCTCGAGCAGCGTCACGCCGCCTCCGATCGCATGCACCGTGCCACCGCGGACCGTCAGCGCCGTCCCGCCTCGCACCGGATGGCGCACGAGGCATCGAGTCGCCTGCCCAGCGGCGAGTGTCTCCTCGAACGTCGGCCGATCGGTACCGGGCTCGAAGCCGCACCAGACCTCCCCGCCGTCGCGCAGGAAGTACCAGGCCTCCGTCTTCGCCTCGCTGTCGCCGCCCTGCCGCCGCGCACCCTCGTCGTCGGGATGGACCTGAATGCTGAGCGGCTCGGTCGCGTCGAGGTACTTCACGAGCAACGGGAAGCGCCCGTCGCGCGCTCGCGCCGCGTCGCCGAGCAAGCTGGCGCCCGCCGCACGCACGAGGTGCCCCAGCGTTGCTCCCGCGAGCTCGCCGCCGTCCACGATCGACTGCTGATCGGCGCGATCGACGAGCTCCCAGGTCTCGCCGATCGGTCCCGGCCGTTCGAGACGGATCCCGAGCACGTCCTCGAGCTTGCGGCCGCCCCAGACCTTCTCGAGGCACACGCGCCGGAAGCGCAGCGCCGAGCGCCGCAACACACGCTCGATCTCCTCCGCCGAGGGTTCCGGTGCAGGTGCTGCGCTCACGCGCGGGAAGGGTAGCCCGAGACCGAGGGCGAGGCTTCATGCACTTGCCCTGCCCGCCTGCCGAGCGCCCGCGCGCTCCTTGGCCGTGCGTTCCCCGGCCGCGCGCTCGCTGCCTGTGCGCGCGGGTGCCGCCGCCGTGCGCTCGGCGACTCCGCGCGCCGAACGCACCTTCGTGGTCGCGCGCGTGGAGCGCGACTCGCCCTGGCGAGCACCCTCCGACGCCCCCACCTCGACACCGGTGACGTTCGCTGCGGGTGTCGGAGCTGGCCGGGGGTGCGCAGCGGCCGCGGCGGCTGCCGCCGACGCAGGAACGGCGACCTCGGCGCACGGCTCGCCGGCTCGCACATCCGTGGCGCGGACGACACGGGCCGTCGCGAGCATCCTGCGCGCCTCGCGCCGCGCATGGTCGGTCGCGTCCGCTCCCGCGATCATCGCTGCGAGTTCCTCCACGCGCTCCTCGCCCATCAGCGACACCGCCCGACTCACGGCGCGCCCGCCGACGATCGTCTTGCACACGGCCACATGACGCTCAGCGCGAGCAGCGACGGCGGCCTGGTGCGTCACGGCGACCACCTGTCCACCCGCGCCGAGTTCGGCCAGACACTCGGCGATGCGCGCGGCGAGTCGCCCGCCCACGGCCGCATCGACCTCGTCGAACAGCAGCGTGCGGGCGTCATCGTCCGAGACGTTCGAAGGCCGTTCACGTTCCGGACGACGGGCCGCCGCGCAGCGCACGGCGAGGAACACCCGTGAGGCTTCGCCGCCGGAGGCGATCGCGACGAGCGGTCGCGGCGGTTCGCCGGCGCAGGGTTGCCAGACGAGTTCGATCACGGCGCGCCCGTCCGGCCCGAACGCAGCGGACGCGCCCTCCGGCTCCTCGAACCACGCCGACAGCCGCGCGTCGGCGAGTCCGAGTCGCGCAAGGTACGGACCGACGCGCGCTTCGAAGTCGGGCGCCGCCGCGCGTCGCCGTCCGTCGAGCGCCGCCGCGGCCGCTTCGAGCCGCACACGTGCCGCAGCCTCGGCGTCGTTCGCGCTCTGCACGTCGGCATCGAGATCGAGCAGCTCGTCGCGCTCTGCGCGCAGCCGCTCGTGCAACGCCGCGAGGTGATCGACGTCGCCAGCGTGCCGACGGGACACGCGTTCGAGCTCCGCGAGCCGCAGTTCGAGGCACTCGAGCCGCGCAGGATCGGCCTCGACGTTGCGTGTGACGGCCACGAGCTCCCCGGCAGCGTCTTCGAGCTGCACGAGCGCATTCTCGAGCGCCGTCGCGACCGGCACGAGCCGCGGCAACAGGCGCGCCCACGCGCCGACGCGTTCAGCAAGTGCCGACACGGCAGCGACGATCGGCTCGTCGCCTTCCGAGAGCAGATCCGCCGCCGGGCCCAGGTCCGCGGCGATGCGCTGCGCGTGGCGCAACACTTCGCGCTCCTCGCGCAAGGCGGGCGCTTCGCTGGGCTGCGGCGCGAGTCGATCGAGTTCGGCCAGAGCGAGCTCGAGAAAGGCCGCGCGCCCGTCGCGGTCGAGCATGCGCGCGCGCCTTCGCTCCGCCTCGTCGCTCGCGACACGCCAACCTGCACGAGCCGCCGCGTAGGTCGCCTTCGCCCGTTCCAGCTCCGGCTGCGCGACGACCTCGTCGAACCAACGCAGGGCACACGAACCGTCCTCGAGTCCGCGCTGCTCGAACTGACCGTTCACTTCGATGAAGAGGTCCGCGATCTCGGCCAGTGCTGCCGCGCCGACCACGTGCTCACCGACACGCGCGCGCGAGCGCCCTTTCGCGTCGAGGACACGTTCGATCACGATTTCGCCGCTGCCGTCGGGCGAGCGCTGCGGCGCGCCCCCCTGCGTGTGGCGCGCGAACCACTCTGCAACGGCAGCGGCCCGCCGTGACCCGAGCGGCGGCAGAGCGAAGCGCGCAGCCACGACGGCGCGTTCGGCGCCGCTGCGCACCCACACCGCCGAGCCGCCACGCGGCTTGCCGCCGCGCACGAGATCGAGCGCGGCCACGACGAGGCTCTTGCCCGCACCGGTCTCGCCGGTGATGGCACAGAGTCCAGGTCCGAAGTCGATGTCGACGCGATCGACGATCGCGAAGTCGCGCACACGCAGTTCGAGAAGCATGGTCGTCGTCCTCGAGCGCTCCCGGCCGGCTGCGCCCCCGCGCGCCGCCCGCCGTCGTGCTCATGGGGGAAATCACAGTGGAATGACGTCCCAGACTGCCGCCGGTGTCGGAGAAATGCGAACAAAATACGAACACCGACACGAAAAGAAATCGAACGCGACCTGACACCGGGAAGGGGTTCGTGTCATCCGTCGGGCATGACGAACCACACCTCTTCAGCGCCGAAGCGCCGGATCGAACGCCTCTTCACCTCCCCTCTCACGCCGCGAGGCCGACGGTCGCGGCCGGACGCAGCGCCCTCGTGCCACGCGGAGCTCGCGCCGGCTCCGCGGACTTCAGCGTTCCGGTTGGAACGAGGCGCGCACGCGCTCGAGTTCCAGCCGTTGACGGGCCGGCATGGGCGCGGCGAGAGCCCGTTCCATCTCGCTCTCGCCGAGATCCGCGCGACCCTGCTCGAAGAGCTCGATCGCTCGGGCGGCGTGGAAGATCGTCGGCTCGGTGAGGCTCTCGGACGCGAGGCGGACGTCCAAGACTTCGATCCACGGCCGACCGGCGTAGACCTGGCGCACGAGGCCCGTGACGAGGAGGCGTTCGTAGGGCCGGCGCTCCGCAAGCATGGGCGCGATCGGCGAGTCGCGCCGGACGAAGAGGCAGGGCGACGAACGCGCGAAGTGCTCCGAGCGCCAGAGGAAGAGGTCGTCGCTCCAGACTTCGAGGCAGGCCCACTCCGTCGGATCGAAGCGGGTCAGGTACGGTTCGAACGGCCGATCGACGGCGCGCACGACGACGTTGATCTCGAAGGGCACGTCCACCGTGCGGCTCGGAGCGCGCAAGGCGTCCGAGAGTTCGAGCACGACCGGAACGTCGGTCGTGGACGGAACAGCCACCAGCGGTGCGAGGAGTCCGATGACGACGGCCGCCAGGGTCCCGGTGGCACGGGCACGACTCCGTCGGACGCGGGTGATGAAAGGAACGGAGAGCGCGGGCACGGCCCGGGTTCATCGGCCGTCGGGCGGTGGTTCCTGGGGCGTGGGCTGGACGAACCAGATGGACTGGGCGCCGTAGACCCGCTCGTGGGTCGAGAGGTCGGCAGCGAACTCGTGCTCGAGGAGCGCGCGCGCCGGCACGTGGAGCACGATCACACCTTCGGGAGCGAGGTTCGCGCGGGCGATGCGCGCCACGGCGTCCAGGACGCCGCGCCGCGACTCGCGTGCCTCGATCAGGGGGAACGGCGGGTCGCAGAACACGATGTCGTACGGGTCGCCTTCCGCCGCACCCACCGCGAGTGCGTCGGCGGCTACGACGTCGGCGCGGTCGGCCAGGCCGAGATCGACGAGGTTCGCGAGTTCGAGAGCGCGCACGCCGCGATCGCTCTCGACCAGGCGCGCACGGACGGCGCCGCGGCTCAGCGCCTCGATCGACATCGCGCCGGAACCCGCGAACAGGTCGAGGACACGCGCACCCGGCAACCACGGCGAGAGCCTCGAGAAGATCGCTTCGCGGACACGGTCGAGCATCGGCCGCGTGCCGATGCCGTCGGGCGCGCGGAAACGGCGGCCGCGCAATTCGCCGGAGATGACACGCATGTCGGTGGGTCCGTCGGCGAGTGTACGTCGCGAGTGACGGTCGTTCGGTTGCCGCTCGGAGCGAAGGTCGTCCGTCCGAACGTCGTCCCTCGGAACGGATGCGTCGCGACGGACGCGCGAGCTACCCTCTCCTGCGATGGACGACTTCCCGCGGTTGCACGTCAACGTCGACCACGTCGCGACGGTACGCCAGGCGCGGCGCGCCGAGCATCCCGATCCGGTCGAGTTCGCACTCCTGTGCGAGCGTGCCGGAGCACACGGCATCACGGTGCATCTGCGCAAGGACCGTCGGCACGTTCAGGACCACGACGTCACGCGTCTGCGCGCGGCGGTGAAGTCGCTGCTCAATCTGGAGTGTTCGCTCGACGACGAGATGGTCGATCTCGCGTGCAGCTGCGGCGCGGATGCGTTCTGCATCGTTCCGGAGAACCGCAACGAGATCACGACGGAAGGCGGACTCGACGTCGTCGCGGAGCGCGCGCGACTCGCGGCGGTCGTACCTCGTCTCGTACGCGCGGGCGGACTCGTGAGCCTGTTCGTCGATCCCGACGAGGTGCAGATCCGCGCGGCGGCGGAGAGCGGTGCTCCGTTCATCGAACTGCACACGGGCAGTTATGCGAACGCACGCGGTCCTGCGCGCGAGGCCGAACTGGCGCGCCTCGTGCGCGGCGCCGAGCTTGCGCGCTCGCTGCATCTGCGCGTCAACGCGGGTCACGGCCTCGATCTCGCCAACGTCGGCCCCGTCGCGGCGATCGAAGGCGTCGAAGAACTGAACATCGGGCACGCACTCGTCGGACGTGCGCTCATGGTCGGAGCGCAGAGCAGCGTGCACGAGTATCTCGCGGCCATGCGCTCACGCACGGCGTGAGCCGCGCGGCGCGGCGCAGAAGCGACGCCTTCGCAGGCATGGACTTCGTGGATGGCAAGGCCGGCCGCCATGGCTTGGGGTCTCATCGTTCGGACGCCGGCGCGAGGGTTCGTACGGATGCGCGAATCGACGTGGAACTCGAAGGAACCGGGGCGTGCCATTCTTACGCTTCGTTCATTGCGACTGAGCGGCGGCGAGCGTGCCGCTCGCCAGCCCTATCGTTCGAATGCGCGCACCGAGGTCGGTGAGCGTCCACTCGAACGGACCACCTGCGGTGCTCTCGACCGCGACTCTCCCTTCCGCTTCGCCCGACATGCGAAAACTCGAATCCCTCGCCCTCGCGCTCGTCGCGTTCGGAACCGTTGCGAGCTGCAGTGACAGCGACGACGGTCCGGTCTCGACGCCGGCAGCTTCCCTCCCGCCCGACGTGGCCGTCGCCTGGTTCGACCAGCTGTACACGGCCATCCGCTCGAACTCGCTCGCTCCCCCGCCGGCTTCGCGCGTGATCGGCTACTGCGGTGTTGCGGCGTACGAGTCCGTCGTCGGCGGCATGCCCGACTTCCGATCGCTCGGTGGTCAGTTGAACGATCTCGCTGCGCTGCCGGCCGCCGATCCGGGCGCGTACCACTGGCCGTCGGTGCTCAATGCCGCGCTCGCCGACGTGATCGTCGGTCTGATTCCGACGGCGAACATGCCGACGCTCGACGCCATCGCGGCGCTCGAGACGTCCTTCGAAGACCTGTACGACGACACGATCGCTGCGAGTGTGTTGACGCGCTCGCAGGAGCGCGGCGCCGACATCGCCGCAGCGATCGTCGCGTGGTCGACGACGGACGGCTTCGCCACGCTCAACAACTGCGCGTACGTGCCTCCGGTGTCCGACGGTGCGTGGGAACCGACCGGCCCCGCCTTCGCGGCCAACCCGCTCCAACCGTGTTGGGGCCAGCTGCGGCCGATGGTGCTGCTGTTCGGTGCGGAGTGTCCGTCGCTCCCGCCGCCGACGTACTCGACGAGCACGACCTCCGCCTTTTACGCCGAGGCCCTCGAAGTTCGCAACATCGTCGCCGAGATCAAGGACAACATCGCCAACAGCGTGGCCGACGATCGCGATGACATCGCGCTCTTCTGGGCCGACAACCCGGGAGCCACGGGCACCCCGCCGGGACACTGGATCAGCATCGTCGGCCAAGTCGTCGAGCAGTACGACCTGACGCTCGCCGACGCCGTCGAGGGCTATGCGCGCGTCGGCATGGCCGTCAACGACGCGTTCATCTCGTGCTGGGACATGAAGTACTACTACAACCTGCTGCGCCCGATCTCGTACATCGACGCGCTCATCGAACCGGGTTGGACGACACTCTCGGCGCCGCAACTCAACACGCCGCCGTTCCCCGAGTACACGTCGGGACACTCGGTGCAGTCCGGTGCCGCTGCACGCGTACTCACGGACTTGTGGGGCGATCTGCCGTTCGTGGACTTGCACCCGGCACTGGCCATCACGCGCAACTACGGCAGCTTCGACGAGGCGGCCGAAGAGGCGGCCTTCTCGAGGATCTACGGCGGCATCCACTACCGCTCGGGCTGCGTGCGCGGCGTCCAACAGGGCAGCTGCGTCGGACAGGCGATCGTGAACAACGTCGAGTTCCGGGAGTGAAGCGGGAGCCGTGACGCGCTCGGCGACGCAGGAGCGTCCGGCTCCGTGGAAGCGAGCGCCGCTCGTGAGTGCCGCACTGGCACTCGCGGCGGCGCTCGCGCTGTTCGTGCTGTGGCGCGTGCTCGCGCCGAGCGGAACGGCGATCGATCCGGCGCGCACGGCGGATGGTTCGGTGAGCGCCTCCGCGATCGACCCCGACGCTCGCGCTTCGTCGTCGCCGATGATGGGCGAGCGGACCGCGCTCGAGAGCGCTGTCGCCGAGACGCCGCCGTCGTCGACCCCATCGACACCGACGGCCGTCGCTCGAACGACGCGCGTCGACGTCGTGCTCACGAACGCCGAAGCTGTCGCAGGGCCGTGGCGCGTGCAGGCCGAACGGGATCGGTCGCCACCGCCGCGTATTGCCGGACGGCGAAGCACCGGCACGCCCGCAGAAGAGTCACTCGACGAAGTCATCGAACCGAGCGCGGTCGCAAGCGACTGGCTCGCGTCGACGGGCGAGCGTGCCTCGCTCACGCTCGACGAGGGTCGCTGGATCGTGCGCGCCAGCGGCGCCGAGTGGTCGAGCGAGTCGCGCCGCGTCACCGCCACCGGCGGCACGGTGGACCTGGCGCTCGACGTGTTCATCGACTGCACGGTGGTCGGCCGGTGTGTCGATGCGGAGGGGGTGGCGCTCGGCGCAACGGCACTCACGTTGCGCGTCGTCGCGCCCGCCGAGGAGGCTCCCACCGTGCGCGCCGCGACGTGTGACGACGACGGCTACTTCGTGTTCGAGCGCGTGCCGGCGCGCGCGTTCGAACTCGCGCCCGGCACGAACGCGGTCGCGTTCACGACGCCGCAGTCGTTCGAAGCGCGCGCACCGACGACGGATCTCGGAGCGGTCGTGTGGCCGAGGCTCGCGACGCTCACGGTCGAAGTCGTCGACGCGAACGGAGCGCCGATCGCCGGAGCCGCCGTGGTCGTGACCGGTCACCCACGCGGTGAACATGCAGCGACGAGCGATCGCGACGGCCGCGCCTTCGTCGCAGGTGTTCCGTCGCTCGAAGGCCGCGCACATGCCGAATTGGCGGGCGTCGGCCGCGGCAACACGCCGTTCGCGTTCGACGCGCGCGCACCACAGAAGGTGGTCGTGCGCCTCGCGAGTCGAGCGGACGACCCGCGCAAGCCGTGACACGTGACGCCGCGCGTCGAAGTACGGCCACACGCCGCGACGCTTCGAACGTCTCTTCCGTCAGGTCGGCGCGCCGTAACGCAACTCGATCACACGCGGCACGAGCACGACCGTGCTGCCGACGACGGCCGGCGCGAGAGTGAGATGGAAGAGGCGATCGAACGCGCTCTCGGCCAGGTCGGGGCGCGCTTCGTCGCTCGTCGATCCGCCGCGCCGAACGAGCGCGTCGACGAGCTTCGGCACCGTGTTCGAGTGACCGCAGACGACGACGACCGAACCGGCCGGCAGATCGGTGATGCGGGCCGCGAGCGCGCCGACGTCGCGCGCCGGCGCCGCGACGACTTCGAGTCCGAGTGCGGCGGCGAGCGGCGCGAGTGTGTACCGAGTGCGGCGGTACTCGCTCGCGAACAGATGGGTCACTCCCGCCGCACCGAGCAGGCGCGCGAGTTGGTCGGCGCGCGCAGCTCCGGCTTCCGACAACTCGGGATCCTGCGCATCACCACCGCCTTTCTCGGCGTGGCGCAGGACGAAAACGTCGACCGGCTCGACGGCCAGAGCGAACGGGGCGGGCGTGCCACCGTCCTGGGCGTGAGCGCCGCTCACGATGGCAACACCGGTCGCCGCAACGGCGGTCACGAAGCGGCGGCGTGCGATGAGTCGAGTGTCGTTGGTCATGGAGTGAAGCCTCGTGCGCGAGCCAGCGTACGCGCCGCGCCGTCGCCGCGTCGGAGTTTGAAGCGTGCGGCGAACACTGGAACGCGGCGGCGAGTCGTCCGACACTGAACACGGCTCCCACACGCCCGCCCCACCGCGCCCATGTTCGACCCCGCACGCCTTCTTCAGAGTCTCTTCTCGAGCCCGACCGCGCGCGGCTTCGCCGGCGGAATGGCCGGGAGCATGTTGCTGGGCAAGAGCGGCCGCAAACTCGTCGGCAAGGCCGCGAAGATCGGCGGCCTCGCGGCGATCGGAGCGCTCGCCTACCGCGCGTACCAGAACCACCAGGCGTCGAAAGGCACGCTGGCCGGCGCGCCGCCGCCGTTGCCGATCGGCGCGGCGCCGACGAACGAACTCCTGCCGCCTCCGGCCGACAGCGGCTTCCTGCCGCCGGCGACGGACACGGCAGCGCGGCAGTCGCTCGGACTCACGCTCGTGCGCGCGATGGTCGCGGCGGCGAAGGCCGACGGCAAACTCGACGCGACGGAGTCGCAGGCGATTCTCGCGAGCCTGCAGGAGCGCAACCTCGCGGCCGAGGAGCGCGCTGCGCTGCTCGACGAACTCGCACGACCGGTCGACCTCGATCGCATCGTCGCGGCCGCGCCGACGCCGCAACTCGCCGCCGAGGTCTACATCGCGGCGCGCAGTGCGATCGATCCCGACACGGCGGCCGAGCGTGCGTGGCTCGCGATGCTCGCCGCGCGTCTCGGGCTCGAAACCGCGCTCGTGGAGCGGCTCGAGCACGAGCTCGGTTGACGCGTACGGTGTCAGACACCGGATCCGTCACGGCGGGCTGGAAGTGCGGAATCG
>JBIKNC010000039.1:0-24206 GCA_044358925.1 Planctomycetota bacterium
GTGATCGACCTCGAACGCCTCGCCGCGAGCCTGGTTCTCGCGCTCGAGCGGCGCGGCGGCGGGGTGCGCACCTCGGCGCGTGTGGAGCGACTGCTCACGAGCGGCACACGCGTGTGCGGCGCGCGGCTCGCGAGCGGCGAGGAGCTCGAAGCGCACACGGTCGTGCTCGCGGCCGGCGGTTGGGCGCATCTCTTGGCGCGCTCCGCGGGCTCACCGGTCGTGTTGCAGCCGACGCGCCGGCACGCGGCACTGCTCGTCACGTCCGCGCCGATCGACGCACGCTGCCCGATCGTGTGGAACACGGGCACCAGCTTCTACTCGCGACCGCTGCGCGGCGGGTTGCTCGTGTGCGACTGCGATCAGACGGACGTCGATCCCGAAACGGCGGGCGTCGACGCGAGCGCCGTGGTGCACCTCGAACGTTCGGTGCGCGAGCACGTCGCGGCGCCGTGGAACGACGGCCGGCTCGATCCGTGGATCGGACTGCGCACGTTCGCCGGCGACCACCGCTTCGCGATCGGGCGCGATCCGGTGCTCGACGGTCTCGTGTGGGCGGCCGCGCTCGGAGGCCACGGCATCACGTGCGGCCTCGAGGTCGGACGGCTCGCGACGTGTGCCGTGCTCGGTGAGGACGACGACGCACTCGCGGCACTGGACCCGGCGCGAGCGGCACACGGCCTCATGCACCGCTGACCGGCGGCGACGTGTTCGCGGAAGGAGCGCCGTTCGCTTCCTCCGCGGCACGCTTCGCGGCCGACGCTTCCTCGGCCGCTGCGCTCGCCGCCGTCGCTGCACGACGAGCCGCTTCGCGGCGTGCGAACGCGATCCCGAACCACACGCCGGGCGCGAAGCCGAACACCGCCGCGACGAGCAGCGCCACGTAGTGGGGCATCTCCACTCGGCCGAAACCGAGGTGGATGGTCGCGGTCGTGTCGTTGAAGAACGCGAACACGGCGAACAGCACGAGCGCCGCGAGCGCGAACTTCGCACTCGTCGGCCAGTGCCAGAACCATGCGGCGAGCTTCTTCATACGGCGTCAGTCCGCATGCGGACCGCGCGGTGCCAGGTAGAGCTCCCCGCCCTTCTCGCGGAACTCCGCGGCCTTCGCCGCGAGTCCGGCCGCCACGACCTCGTCGGCGGCGACACCTTGTTCCGCCGCGACCTTGCGCACGTCTTCCGTGATGCGCATCGAGCAGAAGTTCGGGCCGCACATCGAACAGAAGTGCGCCGTCTTCGCCGCGTCCGCCGGCAACGTCTCGTCGTGGTAGGCGCGTGCGGTGACCGGATCGAGCGAGAGATTGAACTGGTCGTGCCAACGGAACTCGAAGCGCGCGCGCGACAGCGCGTCGTCGCGCTGCTGCGCTCGCGGGTGACCCTTCGCGAGATCCGCGGCGTGCGCCGCGATCTTGTAGGCGATCACGCCCTGTTTGACGTCGTCGCGGTTGGGCAGGCCGAGGTGCTCCTTCGGCGTCACGTAACACAGCATCGCCGTGCCGTACCAACCGATCTGCGCCGCGCCGATGGCCGACGTGAGGTGGTCGTAGCCGGGCGCGATGTCGGTCGTGAGCGGCCCGAGCGTGTAGAACGGCGCCTCGCTGCAGATCGCGAGTTGCTTGTCCATGTTCTCCTTGATCTTGTGCATCGGCACGTGGCCGGGGCCTTCGATCATCACTTGCACGTCGTGCTGCCACGCGACGCGCGTCAGCTCGCCGAGCGTCTCGAGTTCGCCGAACTGCGCCGCGTCGTTCGCATCGGCGATGCAGCCGGGTCGCAGGCCGTCGCCGAGGCTGAAGGCGACGTCGTACTTCTTCATCAACTCGCAGATGCGCTCGAAATGCGTGTAGAGGAAGTTCTCCTCGTGGTGCGCGAGGCACCACTTGGCCATGATCGAACCGCCGCGCGAGACGATGCCGGTCAGGCGTTTCGCCGTCAGCGGCACGTAGCGGAGCAGCACACCGGCGTGGATCGTGAAGTAGTCGACGCCCTGCTCGGCCTGCTCTTCGAGCGTCTCGAGGAACAGGTCGATCGAGAGGTTCTCGATGCGCCCCTTCACCTTCTCGAGGCACTGGTAGATCGGCACGGTGCCGATCGGCACGGGCGAGTTGCGCACGATCCACTCGCGCGTCGTGTGGATGTCCTTGCCGGTCGACAGGTCCATGACCGTGTCGGCGCCCCACTTCGTCGCCCAGCGCAGCTTCTCGACCTCTTCCTCGATCGAACTCGACACGGCGCTGTTGCCGATGTTCGCGTTGATCTTCACCAGGAAGTTGCGGCCGATGAGCATCGGCTCGAGTTCCGTGTGGCGCTTGTTCGCGGGCAGGATCGCGCGCCCCGCGGCGATCTCGCGCCGCACGAACTCCGCCGACAGGTCCTCGCGCGCCGCGGCGAACGCCATCTCGGGCGTCACGACGCCGGCGCGCGCGTAGTGCATCTGGCTGAAGTTCGTGTCGCCGCGCCGCTCGCGCGCCGCCGTCCACGCCGCGCGCAGCTTCGGCAGACCCTCGGGGCTCACGGCGCACTGCGGCCCGCGTGTGTCGTACACGTCGAGGTGACCCGGTGCGCCTGACAGATGGATGCGCCGCACGGGCACCTTCAGCACCTCGCCTGTCGACGCGTCGCCCTCGTACGGGATCTCGCGGTGGATGCGTTCGGAGGAAGGCAGATCGGCGTCCTCGTCGGGACGCGGCGGCGTGTGTCGATCCATGGCGCTGGCGCCGAGCGGACTCGCAGGGCGCGGGGCGCAGTGTAGGTCGCCGCGCGTGTGATGCAGCCTGTCAGTCGCGGCGACGCACGCGATCGAGCACGACGGCGGCGACGATGATCGCTCCGGTCGCGATCTCCTGGACCCAGTTCGACAGTTCGAGGCGCGAGCAGCCGCTCGCGACGAGTGACATCAGGAGCGCCCCCACCAGCGTGCCGCCGATCGAGCCCGTTCCGCCCGAAAGGCTCGCTCCGCCGATCACGACAGCGGCGATGACCGCCAATTCGTAGCCGCCGGCCGCGGTCGGGTCGCCCATCGGAACGTAGGCGAACTGCAGGAGGCCGGCCAGCCCGGCGCAGCCGATGCCGAGTGCGTACACGAGTGTCTTCGTGCGTGCCGTGTCGACGCCGCACAGGCGCGCGGTGGCTTCGTTCGAACCGACGGCGATGACGTGGCGCCCGAACGGCGTGCGGGAGAGCACCAGCGCGAGCAGGCCCGCGAGCACGAGCATCGCCCACACACCGACCGGCAGGCCGAGCACGGCGTGCTCCTTCGACATGAGCCACTGGAGCGACGTGTCGCTCGCGTAGATCGGGCGGTTGTCGCCCAGGCCTTTGGCGAGTCCGCGCAGTGCGCCCCAAGCGCCGAGGGTCACGACGAACGGCGACAACTCGATCGTCGGGAGGAAGCGGCGCCCGGCGAACACGCTGCCCGCGAAGACGAGCACGGCTGCGCCGCTCGCGGCGAGTGCGCCGAAGTTCGGCACGAGCGCGGCGGCCGCGAGGAGCGCGAGCGCCGCGCCGCACAGGACCTCGAGGCGCCCCGCGACGGCGCTGCCGAGACAGACACCGACGAACACGGCGGTCGCGAGACCGGCGAGAGCGGCCACGGCGGGCGGTGCTCCGAGTTCGAGCGCGCCCGCGATCACCATCGTCACGAGCGCGATCGTCGCCCCGACCGACAGGTCGATGCCGCCCGCTGCGATCACGAACGTCGCGCCGAGAGCGGCCGTGCCGACGACCGCCGTCTGCAGCAACACGAGGCGCAGATTCTCGAGCGACGTGAAGTCCTGGCCGGCGAAGAGCGCGAAGAACACGAACACGACCACGAGGCCGACCAGCGGGCCCGCGTTCACACCTTGGAACCACGAGCGCAGGTTCACGAGCGGGCCTCCGCCGCGGTCTGCCGGAGCCCTGAGTGTGCGCTCGGTTCAGCACCGAGCGCTTCGGCGAGCACTCCGCGTTCGTCGATCGTGTGCACGAGCCGCGCGGGCCCGATCACACCGGCGCGCACGACGGCGATGCGGTCGCACAGTTCGAACAACTCGCCGATGTCGCTCGAGACGACGAGGGCGGCGCGCACGGACGAGGACCCGACGTGTTGCCTCACGCTGCGATGGATCGTCGCACGCGCCGCCGCATCGACGCCGCGCGTCGGTTCGTCGAGCAGCAGGAGGCGCGCGTCGCTCTCGAACAGGCGCGCGAGTGCGACCTTCTGTTGGTTGCCGCCCGACAGGCGACCGACGGGCGCCGCCAGGTCGAGCGCGCGCACGTCGAGCGCAGCGGCGAACGGTGCGGCTCGCCGGGCGATCGCACGCGGCGCGAGCCAACCTAAGCGCGCCAGGCGCGCGAGCCCCGGCAGACACAGGTTCTCGTCGGCCGGCCGCGCGAGCGCGAGCCCCTCGCGCGCGCGATCCTCGCCGAGGAAACCGACGCCGCTGTTCCAGCGCGCGCGCGGAGTGGCGCGGCCGACGAGTGCCGCGCCCGACAGGCGCCATGCGTGTCCCGCGTCGAGCCCGAACAGCGCGCGCAAGAGTTCGCTGCGGCCCGCGCCCACGAGTCCGGCCAGGCCGACGACTTCACCGGCGTGCAACTCGAGCGGCGTGCCGCGAGCGTCGGCGCGTTCGATCCGGACGAACACGTCGTGGGGTGTGCGAGCCGCGCCGCCGCCATGGTGCTTCACGTCGAGCTCCGTGTCGTGCGCCGCGCGCTGCTCGACTCGCGCCACAGCACCGCTCGCCGCGCCGCCGCTCATCGCAGCGACGAGCCCGCGCGCGTCGAATCCGCCGCGCTGCGCCTGCAGCACGAGTCGACCGCCGGCGAGCACGCTGACTCTCGCACACAGGCGCTCGATCTCGTGCAGCGCGTGACTCACGTACAGCACGGCGAGGCCGCGGCTCGCGAGGCTCTCGACGAGTTCCAGCAGACGCGCCGCCGCTTCGCCGTCGAGACTCGTGGTCGGTTCGTCGAGGACGACGACACGCCCGCCGCTCGCGACGGCGCGCGCGATCTCGACCAACTGCCGCTGAGCCGGAGCGAGCGTGCGCACGAGCGCGCGCGGATCGACGCCGTGTGCGCCCACGCGTGCCAACGCCGCACGCGCCGTTGCGTCGAGCCGCGCCCGATCGACGAACACACCGCGCCGCGGCAACTGTGCGAGTGCGATGTTCTCCGCCGCGGACAGGTGCGGCACCAGGGCCAGTTCCTGCCGCACGACCGCGATCCCCGCGGCGAGTGCGGCGCGCGGGCTCTCGGGCGCGAAGGCTCGGCCGTCGAGTTCGATGGTCCCCGCGTCGGGTCGCAATGCACCCGCGAGGACACCGATCGCGGTGCTCTTGCCCGCGCCGTTCTCACCGACCAGGCCGTGCACCTCTCCCGCGCGCAATTCGAGGTCGAGACCGTCGAGTGCGAGCGTCGCGCCGAAACGCTTCGAGAGGCCGCGCGCGACGAGAACGGCTCGACCCTCGGCGGGCGTGTTCACTCGAGGAGCGCCGCGATCTTCGGATCGGCGAGGTTCGCTCCGGTCGCGACGACCGCGCCCGTGTCGGTCGAAGGCGCGATCGTCGTTCCGTCCAGGTGCGCGACGGCGAGGCGCACGGCGAGTTCGCCCATGCGCGCAGGATCCTGCACGACGAGTGCATCGATCTCACCCGCGCGCAGCGCGGCGACGAGCACGGGGGACGAGTCGAAGCCGACGAACACGAGCTTCTCGAGCAGCGCCTCGCGGCGAAGCGCGAGCAACATGCCGACCGTCGCCGACTCCTGCGAACAGAAGACGCCGTCCGCTGCGCGCAACTGCGGCAGCAGTGCGAGCGCTTCGGTCTGCGCCTCGGCCGCGGTCGACCCGGCGTAGCGATCCTGCACGAGCACTTCGATGCCCGGGTGAGCGCTCGCGACTTCGAGGAAACCTTCCTCGCGTTCGACCGTGCTCCCCGAACCCACGCGGTAGCGCAGCAGCACGACCTTGCCGCTGCCGCCCAGGGCGTCGATCAACGCCTGTGCGCCGAGTCGACCCGCCGCACGGTTGTCCGTGCCGACGTAGCCCTCGAAGTCGCGCGGTGCTTCACCTTCGAGCGGCGAGTCGAACACGACCACGGGCACACCGCGCGCGCGCGCCGACGCGACGGTCGGCACGAGGGCACGGCTGTCGAGCGGCGCGAGGCACAGGGCGTCGACGCCGCTCGCGAGCAACTGCTCGACCACCTGGATCTGGCCCGCGCGATCACCTTCGTCGAGCTGCGCGTCCCACACCACGTCGACGCCGAGTTCGAGGGCGGCCGATTTGGCGCCGCGTTCGACCGCGGTCCAGAAGACGTGGGTGGTGCCCTTCGGCACGACGGCGATGCGGCGGCGCGCCGAGCCGCTCGCTTCGTCGCCGCCGTCGCACGCGACGAGTGACGACAGGCAGGCGAGCGCGGCGAGGACGAGCGTGACGAGTCGCGACATGGCGCGCGGGAAGGGTCGGTCGGATGGACGGCTGCGGAGCGCAGGGCCGCGCGTGCAGGAGCATCCGCGCGGGCGCAGTCCTCGATTCTATTGACGGAAAGTTGTTTCACCAACAAGATGGCGCCCATGCCTCCCACCGAACGCTCCGAGCGGCGCGCTGGTCCGCGCTACGCCGCACCGGCCCTCGAGAAGGGCCTCGACATCCTCGAGCTGCTCTCGCTGCGCGACGAGGGCCTGAGTCAGCGCCAGTTGGCCGACGCGCTCCAGCGCTCGGTCGGCGAGATCTACCGCATGCTCGCGTGCCTCGTCGAACGCGGCTACGTCGCGCTCGAGAAGCCCGGCGATCGCTACCACCTCGGCACGAAACTGTTCGAGCTCGCCCACCGCCATCCGCCGGTGCAGCGACTGCTGACCGTGGCGCTGCCGGTGCTGCGCGAAGTGGCGCGCGAACTCGATCAGTCGTGCCACCTCGTCGTGCCGCACCACGGTCGCGGCGTCGTCGTCGCACAGGAGGACTGTCCCGGCTCCTTGTCCTTCGCGGTGCGCATGGGCACCGAGGTCGCGCCGATGGACTCCGCCTCCGGGCGCGTGTTGCTCGCATTCCGCGAAGAGCGCGAGCGGCTCGACCTCGTCGGTCACGGCAAGGCCGACCGCGAGCGCTTGGCGGCGCTCGAGAACCTGCTCGCCGACGTACGCAGAGCCGGCTGCGCCGAGATGGAGAGTGCGCGAGTGCGCGGCATCCGCGACACGAGTTATCCGATCCAGGATCGCGAGGGCCACGCGGTCGCCGCGTTGACGGTGCCGTTCGTCGAACGACTCGATCTGGAACCGCCGTTCGATCGCGAGCGCGTGCGCCGCGTGCTCGGTGCGGCGGCGGCGCGCATCTCACACGCGCTCGGCTCGCCGCGCAGCGAGGACCGTTGAGGATCGACGCGCACCAGCACTTCTGGGATCTGACACGCTGTCGCTACGACTGGCTGCGTGCGGACCTCGGTGTGCTCCACGCGAACCATGGGCCCCTGGATCTCGCGCCGCTCCTGGCGGAGCGGGACATCGCGGGTACGTTCCTCGTGCAAGCCTCCGACACACTCGACGAGACGCACTACCTGCTCGAACTCGCCCGCCAGCACGCGTTCGTGCGCGGTGTGATCGGTTGGGTGCCGCTCGACGATCCGAGCATCGCAGAGCTGCTCGGCGGTCTCGCACGGGACCCCGCCTTCGTCGGCGTGCGGCCGATGCTGCAGGACCTGGCCGACGAACGCTGGATCCTGCGGAGCGACGTCGCTCGCGGACTCGACGCCGTCGAGGACTCAGGTCTCGTGTTCGACGCCCTCGTGCAAGCGCAGCAGTTCGAGAGCGTCGTCGAACTCGCGCGCGCGCGGCCGCGTCTCGCGCTGGTGCTCGATCACGCGGCGAAACCGAACATCGCCGCGGGTACGGAGTGGAACGGCCGGCGCGAATGGCGGCGGCGCATCACCGACCTCGCGGCCTGTGAGAACACGAGCGTGAAACTGTCCGGCCTGGTCACGGAAGCCGAGCCGCATTGGCGCACCAGCGATCTCGTGCCCGTGTTCGACGTGCTGCTCGAACACTTCGGCCCGCGCCGCGTCCTGTGGGGCAGCGACTGGCCGGTCGTGCGGCTCGCCGGCGACTACGCACGCTGGTGGGACGCCACGCTCGAGTTGCTCGCGCCGCTCACCGCCGACGAGCGCGAGCTGATCCTCGGTCGCAACGCGCTGCACGTCTACTCACGCCGCACCACCGCGACCGACGGTCGCTCGCACGACGCCGAACACGAAATCCCCGCGCGATGAGATCCCCCACCATCACCAAGGTCAGCGTCTTCGACGTGCGCTTCCCGACGTCGGACCGACTCGACGGCTCCGATGCGGTGCACGTCGATCCGGACTACTCGGCCGCCTACGTCGTGCTTCACACGGACGACTCGGGCCTCGAAGGTCACGGCACGACGTTCACGATCGGCCGTGGCAACGAACTGTGCACGAGCGCCGCGCGCACGCTCGCACAACGCCTCGTCGGCCTCGCGGTCGACGACATCGAACGCTCGATGGCGTCGGTCTGGCGCCAACTCACACAGGACAGCCAACTGCGTTGGGTCGGGCCGGAGAAGGGCGTCGTGCACCTCGCGACGGCCGCCGTCGTGAACGCGCTGTGGGACCTGCTCGCACGCCGAGCGCAGAAGCCGCTCTGGCGCCTGTTGTGCGACATGGAGCCGCGCCAACTGGTCGCGACGCTCGACTTCCGCTACGTCACGGACGTCCTGACGCCGGAAGTGGCCGTCGAACTGCTCGAGGAGCAACGCAGCTCGCGCGCCGAGCGCATCGCGTGGCTCGAGCGCGAGGGCTACCCGGCCTACACGACGTCGTGCGGTTGGATCGGCTACCCGGACGAGCGCATCCGCGAGTTGTGCGAGGCCGCGCTGGCCGACGGCTGGAACCACTTCAAACTCAAGGTGGGCGGCACGCTCGAGGACGACGAGCGCCGCTGCGCCCTCGTGCGCCGACTGATCGGTCCGCAGCGTTCGTTGATGGTCGACGCCAATCAGCGCTGGGACGTCGACGAGGCCATCTCGCGGGTCAACCTGCTGCGCGCCCACGACCTGCGTTGGATCGAGGAACCGACGTCGCCCGACGACGTGCTCGGTCACGCGCGCATCGCGCGCGGCGTCGCACCGGTGAAGGTCGCGACCGGCGAGCAGTGCCAGAACCGCGTGATCTTCAAACAGCTCATGCAGTCGGGCGGCGTGCACTACGTGCAGGTCGACGCGTGTCGCATGGGCGGTCTCAACGAAGTGCTCGTCGTCATGCTCATGGCGCGGCACTTCGGACTGCCGGTCTGTCCGCACGCGGGCGGCGTCGGTCTGTGCGAATACGTGAACCACCTCTCGTTCTTCGACTACGCGTGTCTGTCCGGCACGACCGACGACCGCGTGTGCGAATACGTCTCGCACCTCGACGAGCACTTCGTGACGCCCGCGCGCGTGCGCCGCGGTCGTTACCTCGCGCCGACGGAGCCGGGCTACGGCACGCATCTCTTCGCGCCGTCGATCGCCGACCACACGTTCCCGAACGGGCGTGTGTGGGCGAGCCGCGGCAACCACGCGCCGCGCGTCGTGCTCGCGGGGGGGCGCTGAGCTCCGTGGCACGTCTCGCGGGCAAACGGGCGCTCGTCACGGCCGCCGGCCAAGGCATCGGAAGAGCGACGGCGCTGGCCTTCGCTTCCGAAGGCGCACACGTGATCGCGACGGACGTCGCGCCCGACAAGCTCGCGGGGCTCGCGGGCACACACGGCTCCGGCAGCATCGCGTGCGAGCGCCTCGACGTCACCGACGACGCAGCGGTGCGTGCGCTCGCGGCGCAGGTCGGTGCGCTCGACGTGCTCTTCAACTGCGCCGGTTGGGTGCCGCACGGCAGCGTCCTCGACACCGACGACGCGACGTGGACGCGCGCGTTCGACCTCAACGTGACGTCGATGCTGCGCACGATCCGCGCCTTCCTGCCGGCGATGCTCGCGCGCGGCCGCGGCAGCATCCTGAACATGGCCTCCGTCGCGTCGAGCGTGAAAGGCGTCAAGGTGCGTTGCGCCTACAGCTCGTCGAAGGCGGCCGTGGTCGGCCTCACGAAGTCGGTCGCCGCCGACTTCGTCGAACGCGGCATCCGCTGCAATGCGATCTGCCCGGGCACGGTCGAGACGCCGTCGCTCGACGAGCGCATCGCGGCACTCGGTGATCCGGTCGCGGCGCGCGCCGCCTTCGTCGCACGCCAGCCGATCGGTCGCCTCGGTCGCCCCGAGGAGATCGCGGCGCTGTGTGTGCACCTCGCGTCCGACGAGTCCGCGTACACGACCGGCACGATCCACGTGATCGACGGCGGTTGGTCCAACTGACCTCGAGTCGCTCGCCCCACTCTCCACGCCCTCTTTCGCGAACGTCCGCTCCGAACAGAACGCCCATGAAACTTCTGCGCTTCGGCCCGCGCGGCCAGGAACGGCCCGGCATCCTCGCTCCCGACGGCTCGCGCCGTTCGCTGGAAGGCGTCATCGACGACGTCGCGGGCGCCCATCTCGACCCGGATGCACTCGCCAAACTCGCGCGCACGGACACGACGAAGCTGCCGCGTGTACCCGACGACGCGCGTCACGGGCCGTGTGTGGGTCGCACGGGCAAGTTCCTGTGCATCGGCCTCAACTACGCGGATCACGCGAAGGAGACGGGCAAGGAGGTGCCGCCCGAGCCGGTGCTGTTCATGAAGGCCACGAGCGCCATCAGCGGTCCGTACGACGACGTCGTGCTGCCGCCGGGCTCGAAGAAGTCCGACTGGGAGGTCGAACTCGGCGTCGTGATCGGCCGCGTCGCGCGCTACGTGACGCCGGAGCGCGCACTCGACCACGTCGCGGGCTACTGCGTCGTGAACGACCTGTCCGAGCGCGAGTACCAGATGGAACACCACGGCCAGTGGGTCAAAGGCAAGTCCTGCGACACCTTCGGGCCGATCGGGCCGTGGCTCGTCACGAAGGACGAGGTGAAGGATCCGCAGAAGCTCGCGTTGTGGCTCGAGGTCGATGGGCACCGCTACCAGAACGGCAACACGTCGACGATGGTCTACACCGTCGCGTTCCTCGTGTCGTACGTGAGTCGCTTCATGTCGCTCCATCCGGGCGACGTGATCTCGACCGGCACGCCGCCGGGTGTCGGCCTCGGTCAGGATCCGCAGGTCTTCCTGCGTCCGGGCCAGACGATGCGCCTCGCGATCGACGGCCTCGGTGAACAACGCCAGCGCACGATCGACGGCGCACTCGTGAAGTGGTGAGACGTCGCGCGATCGTCGTCGGCGGCGGCATCGTCGGTCTCGCGGTCGCGGAGCGCCTCGGCTCCGTCGATCCCGACCTCGACGTGCTCGTGCTCGAGAAGGAGCCGCGCATCGCGTTGCACCAGACGGGCCGCAACTCGGGCGTCGTCCACTCCGGGCTGTACTACAAGCCGGGCTCGAAGAAGGCGCAGAACTGCCGCGCCGGCAAGGCGCTGCTCGAAGAGTTCTGCCGCGTCGAGAACGTGCCGTTCGAGCGCTGCGGCAAGGTCGTGGTCGCGACGCGCGAGGACGAGTTGCCGGCGCTCGCCGAACTCGAACGCCGCGGCCGCGCGAACGGCGTCGAACTGGAGCAGATCGGGCCGCAGCGCTTGCGCGAACTCGAGCCGCACGCGGCCGGGATCGCCGCTCTGCACGTGCCGGAGTCGGGCATCGTCGACTACACCGCGGTGTGCGAACGCCTCGCGGCTCGCATCGTGGCGCGCGGCGGCACGGTTGCGACGGGCGTGCGTGTGCTCGGCCTCGCCGAGGTGCACGGATCGACGCCGCGTCAGGTCCTGGTGCGCACGTCGCGCGGCGACGAACCCGCCGACGTCGCGTTCAACTGCTCCGGGCTGTTCAGCGACCGCATCGCGCGCGCGAGCGGACTGCCGTGGCGCGAGCGCATCGTGCCCTTCCGCGGCGAGTACTTCGAACTCGTGCCCGCCGCGCACGGCCTGGTGAAGAACCTCATCTACCCGACGCCCGACCCGCGCTTCCCGTTCCTCGGCGTGCACTTCACACGCATGGTCGTGGGCGGCGTCGAGTGCGGGCCGAACGCGGTGCTCGCGCTCGCTCGCGAGGGCTACACGTGGCGCGACGTCTCCCTGCGCGACACGTTCGACGCGCTCACCTACCCCGGGTTCCTGCGCCTCGCCGCGCGCCACTGGCGCACTGGGCTCGGCGAGGTCGTGCGTTCGCTGTCGCGAGCGGCGTTCGTGCGCGCGCTGCAGCGCCTCGTGCCCGACGTGCGCGCCGAGCACCTCGTACCGGCGCCGGCCGGTGTGCGCGCCCAAGCGCTCGATCGCAAGGGCAGCCTGGTCGACGACTTCGTGATCGAGCCGCACGCGGCGATCGTGCACGTCCTCAACGCTCCTTCGCCCGCCGCAACGTCCGCCCTCTCGATCGCGCGCCATGTCGTCGACGCCGCGGCGGCGAGCGGCGCGCTCCCCACGCCGTGACGAACATGCAGACGAGTGAACAGGTCTTCTCCGCCGACGCTCTGCACGGCTTCGCGCAGGCGGTGTTCGTGCACCACGGCGTGTCCTTGGAGCACGCGAACGAGGCCGCGACGGTGCTGTTGCACGCCGACCTGCGCGGCGTCGACAGCCACGGCGTCGCGCGCCTGCTCGCCTACCACGGCATGCTCGCGGCCGGACGCATCGATCCGCGGCCGACCGTGCGTGTCGTACGAGAGAGTCCGAGCACGGCCGTCGTCGACGGCGGCAACGGCCTCGGTCTCGTCGTCGGGCCGATCGCGAATCGCATCGCGCTCGCCAAAGCGCGCGAAGTCGGTTCGGGGTGGGTCAGCGTCTGCAACACGAACCACTTCGGAGCCGCGAGCTTCTACGTGCTCGAGGCGCTCGAACGCGGCGTGATCGGCTGGGCGATGACGAACAGCACGAAGCTCGTCGCTCCGCACGGCGGCGCACAGCGGATGCTCGGCACCAATCCGATCGCCATCGCGTTCCCCGGCCGCGAGGAGCCGCCGATCGTGATCGACCTCGCGAGTTGCACCGCGGCCTACGGCAAGGTCGAGATCGCGCGCCGCAAGGGCCGCTCGATCCCGCGCGGTTGGGCGATCGATCGCCACGGCGCCGACACGACCTCGCCCGATGCGATGGTCGACGGCGGAGCGCTCCTGCCGCTGGGTTCCGACGACGAAGGCAGCGGTCACAAGGGCTACTGCCTCGCGGTCATGGTCGACGTGTTGTCAGGCGTGTTGTCGGGCGCCAATTGGGGGCCGTTCGCGCCGCCGTTCACCGTGCAACAGGAGATCCCGGAGCGCTCCGTCGGCCGCGGCATCGGCCACTTCTTCGGCGCGCTGCGCATCGACGCGTTCGAGGACCCGCTCGTGTTCGGCGAGCGCATCGACGACTACGTGCGCACGTTGCGCTCGACGAAGCCGCGCCCCGGCCGCGGTCCCGTTCTCGTGCCCGGCGACCCGGAACGCGCCGCACACGCCGACCGCAGCGTGCATGGCGTGCCGCTCGTGACCGCCGTCGTGAAGGACCTTCGTTCCGTGGCCGAAGCCACGGGCGTCGACTTCCCGCTCGCTCTCACGACGCGCGGCTGAAACACACACGCCGCGCGACCGATCGAAGCGGTGGCGCGGCGCGCGTGCGGCAGACGGTCGAGATCAGTTGCGGTACGGCGTGTGGCACGCGTTGCAGCTCGCATTGATCGCCTTGACGGCCGACGTCACGCGGTCCTTCGCCGCGGCGTCACCTGCGCGCAGTTCGCGCAACGCGGCGACCAGCTTCTTCGAGTCGGCCAGTGAGGTCTGCATCCAATCGCGGTAGTCCTGCGGCGCCGAAACGACTTCCTGGAGTCGCATGCTCGCTTCGAAGAGCTGCTCGAGCTTCTGCGCTTCGTTGAGCGGCTCGATGTCCGGGTGCGCCGGATCCACGCCGTAGTCGACCGCGATCGAATCGCGTGTGTTCTCGAACGCGCGCGCGATCTGCACCATCGCACCCGCGACGCCGTCGAGCGGAGCCGCAGCAGGGAAGTCGAACACGTGGGCCGTGGTCGCGGCCTCGTCGGGAATCTCGGCCGTCGCGATGTCCCAGAACAGCCCGGAGTACTTGGGCGAAGTGCCGGCCCACTGGCGCATCTCGGCCAGGGCCTGTTCGCGACTGATGCCGTCGAGTGCGAGGCGACCGAGGGCCGCTGCTGCCGCACTGCGGTGTTCGCCGTGGAAGCAGTGCACGTAGAACGGACCTTCGAGTTCGCGGAAGGTCTTGACGATCGCGAGCTGCTCCTCGTCGGTCACACCGCTGTACTGGATCGGGACGTGCACGTAGCGCATGCCGTATCTCGCCGCAGTGGCAGCGTCGGGCGCCTTGCCGTCGACCGAGAGGATCGTCTTGACGCCCCAGCTCGCGACGCGCGCGAGCGCTTCCTCACCACCCGGCTCTCCACCGCTGATGAAGCGATCGCTCAACCGGTAGACGTTCTCGAGGTCGGCGTAGTCGGCCGCCTTGATCTCTGGCAGCGCGAACTTGCCCGCTTCGTCGTAGGCGTTCGTGATGCCCTGCATGGGCGCCGCGACGCGCACCGTCGTCGGTACGTACGACCGCGTGTCTGCTGTGTTCGTCGACGTCGCGGAACAGGCGACGAGAAGGAGCGCGGCGCCGGCCGCGAGCGGGTGGATCTTTCGCATGGGGAACTGGAATGGGTCGGCTCGCATCCGCGCCCGCGCCGGCAGGGGTAGCGCTCGCGTCGGCCTTCCCGCAGCCTGGGCAAGGACTGTGCCGAGTGTGACGCCCGTCCACAACCCACGCACCCCGTCCGGCTCCGGCGCAACAGCGTTCCGATCGGGTGACACCGCGCAACACACTGCGCTGAACCGCGCCCATCCACTCGCCCATCGAGCGCGCATCCCGGTGCACTTCGGTGCAGCGTCGGGCCCCTCTCGCGGCGCCTCGATCGGCCTTCTCGACCCCGCCAGGGCCGCTGGGTGGTAGCGGTGGAGGGATTCGAACCCCCGACACGCGGATTATGATTCCGCTGCTCTAACCAACTGAGCTACACCGCCGCCGATACGCGAGCGCGGGAGGTTAGCGCTGCAGCTGTGGGCCTGCAAGGCGCTGGGGCCGACGGAAGGGTCGGGGGCGAGCGGCCCGCCGGTCGATGGACCGGAGGTGGGTGCGATCGACGACGAGCATGGGAGCGGTCCGGGCGGCGGGCGGCTGGCGGTTCCCGCGGCAGCCTGGGATGCGCTCTTCGACGGCGTCGACGAGCGCGCGCGCCGGGGCGCCTTCGTCGAGTTGCTCGTCGCGAGTGTCGGCGTGGCCGGCGCGGGTCTGTGGATGCGTGTCGCCGGAACCGACGCTTGGTGTGAGGCGTCCCGCGTCGGTGCGTCGGACGCGCGGGAGTCGATCGTTCTCGCCGCACGGCGATCGGGCAGCACGGCGTGCAGTGCTCTTGCTGGTGTCGTTGCACGCGGACCGTTCGGGTCGCCGGATTCCCCGTGGTTCGCGACCGTCGTCGGGCTCGTCGACGACGACGCGAGCGATGCGGTCGATGCGTTGTGCGCCGTGTGGGATCACGTGCGCGTGAGCGACGTGCTCACGCTCGACGAGCTGCGCGGCGCGCGGCGTGCGAACGACGCTGCGTGACGACGCGGCGCACGTGCCGAGTGCACGCGATGGAGAGCGTCGGCGTCGCGCTCGAATGCGATTTCGCATGGCGAATCGTTCATGTCGCGCGGTTCTCTCGCGATGTCCAGGACACCGTTCGCGCACATCGAACAGCCGGTGGAATCACAGCGATAGGAACTGATCGAAACAGCACCGCGACGTGGAAGTTCCGGGCGAAAAGTCGACGCACGCGACGCGGCGATGGACTACATACGACATGGGGAGCACAGGGAAACCTGTGTCGTTCTCGACGGGCGTCGGTGTTGCGAGCCGCTGACGCCCACCATGTCGAGAACATCCCTCTCCCTCGGGCCGGTGATGGGCAAGGATCACCGGCCCACTTTCATTCACGAACGCCGATCGGCGCGAGACTCGCGCTCAGCTCTCGGTGCATGCGACGTCGGAGCGCGAGGCCCGCGTCGCGGTCGGAGTTCGACGTGAACGTCTGCAGCCCCGCTCGTCGACACCGTCGACGAGCGGGGCTGCAGTGCTTCTGCACTCACGAGTTCACGGACGCACTCGCGACGATCAGAACGCGATCGTCCAGGTCTGTGCAGCACCGCTCGCGAACAGCACGAGTCGGCCGGTCGACGCATCGAAGGCGTAGTCACTGCCGGACACGGCCGGCGATCCGGCGAGTGACACGGACTGCGGCCCGGCGAGCAATCCCGTCAGCACGAACTCGTCCGTCGAGCCGTCGAAGCTCGACGTGGTGACCGTCAGCGGTCCCGCAGCGAAACCGCACAGGAGGTACGGAAGCTCCGTGCGCAGGAGGCGCTGCGTGTTGGTGGCGCTCGCGCTGCGCGCCGCGAGATCGATCGACCAGTCGAGCGTCGCGAACTGCTCGGGCGCGTCGGGCTCGATGCGGTACCACCAGCACTGCGCTTTGCGATCGACGACGAGTCGACCGGAGGTCGGCAGCGAGAGTTGGTGCCCGGCGAGCCAGTCGCACGCCGCGTGTTGATCGAGCGACGCCCACGTGTGTGCGAAAGGCAGTCCCGACAGATCCGCCGTGTTGACGCCGCCGTCCGCGAGCGTCGAGAACGAATTCACGTACTGATAGAAGCGCGTGGCCGCGATCTTGAGGTTCGTGAACGGGTCGTCGAGCGCGTAGAACGAGTACGTGCCCGTGTGTTGCAGGTTGCGACCGAGATGGTCACCTGCGATGAGCATGTTCGACGGGAAACCGATCTCGACGGTCGATGCCTGACGGTAGGCGAACGGCTCTTCGTTCGGCGTGCCGCCGAACCAGAACTCCAGGATCTCGCGCACACCGGGCTCGGTCTGCCAGACGTAACCCTTGTCGTGGTTGCCGGTGTGCAGGTGCACGGCGGCGAAGATCGGTTTCCACGGATCGAGGTGGCGCGCGGCGTAGGTCGATGCGTCGCCCGCCCCCATCGAGAATCCGATGGCGTAGATGCGCGTGCGGTCGAGCCAGGTTCCGAAGACCGACTGCGCACACGAGAGGATCAACTCGACGTTGGCTTGCGACGGCAGCGACGCGAAGTTCGTCTTCGTGCCGCCGAGCGGCGCCAGACAGAACCAGCCGCGCGCACGGCACTCGTCGATCAGCGTCGTGTTCTGCCAGACGTCGTTGTGCGTCTTTCCGAACTGGTGGAAGACGACCAGCATCGGCCGCGGGCCGAGGGCGATCGAGTCCATCGGCAGGTAGAGGATCGCCTTCTCCTTGAAGCCGCTCGGCGTGTCGTTGACGATCACCTCGGCGACCACGCCCTCGGGATGGTAGGTGAGCGGGATCACCTCGATCGGCGCCGGATCGGCCATCTCGCCGAAGTCGGGCGGCTCCGACTGCCAGGCGAGTGCGTTCGGCGTGGGCAGCGCGCCCAGAAGGACGAACGCTGCGCACGAGAGAGTGACGACGAATCGCAGGGCTCGCGAAGCCATGTGGAGAATCCTATCCCGACCGTTTCGGGCGAGTCGGAACGCTCGGGCGGCGCCGTTCGAAACCGGCGTTGGAGCGCACTTGCGATCAGGACGCGCGCGAGGACGCGCCGGTTCCGCGCCCCGAGGCCTGCGTTCAGGAATGTGTTTCCCGGCGGGCGGCTCGCACCAGTTCGAGCGCGACGCCGTGGCGCAGACCGCGCCCCGTCGTGTACACGGCCGCGGCACCGAGGTGGCGCACGAGCGCGCCGATCGCGAACAGCCCGGCCGGCAGGACGGCGGCGCGCTGGGCTTCGATGGGCAGGTCGAGCCGCTCCTCGTGGGACAAACGCGCCAGTCGCCGCGCGAGCGCGCACACGGCGCCGTGTTCGACCCGGGTGCCATCGGCCAGACGGTGGTCGAAGGCACGCGCGCCGCGCACCAAGCTGGCCAGGTTGACGGCGCCGCCCCCCACCGCGACCGGTGTCGACGCGGCGCGCACGGGCAGCGTCGCGACGGCCGCGAGCACGTGGCGCTCGAGCGCCTCCCAACCCGCCTCGTCGTACTCACCGACGGCAGGACGCGCGGCGAAGCGCTCGGTCGACCACACACCGCCGATCTCGAGCGAACCGAGGAACACACCACCGGGACCGACGAGTTCGGCGCTGCCGCCGCCGACGTCGACGAGTGCGTCGTAGCGCAGGTCGTTCGGCGTGAACTCGGTCGCTCCGAGCCACGACAGCCGCGCCTCCTCCGCACCGTCGACGACGTCGATCGAAAGTCCGCAGGTGTGTCGCACCTCGTCGACGAACGCTCGCGCGTCGCGCGCACGGCGCAGGACGGCGGTGCCGACCACGCGCACGCGGCCCGCCGGAACGCCGTGCAGCGCGATGCGACGAGCGAACGTCGCGAGCACCTCGCGCGTGCGTTCGCGCGACGTCGCCGCGAGTGTTCCGTCGCTCGACAGACCGGCACCGAGGCGCGCGAGGAAGGCGTGGTCCTCGACGACTTCGGGCACGCCGCGTGCGTCGAAGCGCACGATCGTGAGCAGCGCCGTCTGAGTGCCGAGGTCGACCGCCGCGACGGTGTGGTGCGGGTCGGCTTCGGGCAATTGGGGATCGGCGTGTGACACGCACGCCATGGGAACACGCCCGTGTGCGCCGTTCCAGCGCGCACTCAATCGAGCGCGAAAGGCCCGAAGCAGTGGCCGCGCAGCGAGAACACACGCACGCGTTCACCCTCCCGATCGACGACCACCACGCGCCGGCGATCGTCGCTGCGCCCGCGCTCGACGGCCAGGTCGCTCGCTCCGTCGAGTTCGTCGTCGCCCGGACCGTTCGCGACGACGCGCGTGATCAGGCGCCCCGAGCCGTCGAACAACACGAGCCCGTTGTTCGCACACGCGACGAGCAGACGCCCGCCCCCCGCCGGCGCGACGGCGCGCAGCGCAGCGTCCGCGAGGCGCGTCTCGAACGTGAAGTGGTGCTCGAAGTCGCGGTGGACGTGCACGGCACCGTGCGACTCGACCGCCACCAGGAAACGCTCGTCGAAGGCGACGCCTTCGAGCCCCTCGAAGTGCCCGTGCGACTCACCGCGCGGTCGCAGCGAACGGATGAGCGCGCCGCGCTCGTCGAACACCTGCAACGCGTGCCGCAGCGACTCGCGGCGCGCCACGAGGAGTTCGAGTCCGTCACCGTCCCCGCGCACCGCGAGCGCCCACGGCCGGCCGATGCGCCCGCGTGTGTCGCCGGGCCCCGGACGAGCGTCGACGAGGCGCGCCACCTCGCGCCCGAACGGTGTGAACACGCGCACGGCGCCCGCGCCGTGATCCGCGACCCACACGCGCCGATCGCCATCGATGCCGCAGCCGGCGATGCGCGACGTTCCGCCTTCCACGAGCGGCTCCGGCACGAGATCGCGCGACAGGCGTCGGCCGTCGAGGTCGAAGTACGCCAGACCTTCGACCGGTCGACTGAGCGCGACCAGATTGCCCGCGAGTGAAAGGCTCGGTCTCACCGCGTGCGGGGCGCAGCGGTCGGCGCGGCTGTGGGCGCAGCAGAACGGTTCTCGCGGACACTCACGCGCGCAGGGTAGCGCGGCTCAATGCGCCGCGAGCGCGTCGGTCCACTGACCGCCTTCGAACGCTGCGTGTCGACCGACCGCAATCGCGTGTTCCCCCGCGGCGGTGAGCACCCGCACGTCGCCGCTCTGCGTCGCGACGGCGAGGCGCTCGCCTTCGAGCGTCACGCGCGCATCGCCGCCGACGATCACGACGATGCCGAACGGCGTCCACAGTCGCGCGTCGCCTTCGGCGCGCACACTGCCGCCCACGAGGCGCACGCGTTCGGCGACGGCGCTCTCGACGAGCAACGTCGTGTCGACGCCGACGTGCAGCGTTCCCAGGTCGAACACGAGGCGCACACTTCCGTCCGTACCGGTCTGAACGAGGTCGCCGCGTTGTCCTGTGCGCGGCCCGAACGTGGCCCCCACCGGCTCACCGGCGACCCACACGGCGCCGTGCTCCCAGCGCACCGGTAGCGTCGGATCGGAGCGCAGTCCGTGTCCGAGGCGCGCGAGCAGGAAGAGCACGAGCGAACACGCGATCACCACGATCAGTCCGCGTCGGCGGCGCAGCACGGTGCCGAACGACACGACGGGAACGTCGAGTGTGGTCCGGCTCGCGGCGCCCTCCGCCGCGCGTGCGAGTCGCAGTCCGAGCGACATGTGCGCGCGGTACGCGTCGCGGCACGAGGCGCAACGCGCGAGGTGCGCGCGCGCCAGAGCGTCGTCGACACGGCTCGTCGAATCGGCGAGGCGCGCGTCGATCCACGAATGCACCTCGTCACAGTCGATCTCGGCCGGTTGCTCGTCGTGCCCCATGGATCCGATCGTCCACCATCGACCGACCGGAGCTCCCCCTTGAACGACCGCGGGCCCCGGCCGGGGCCCGCAGTCGGATCTCGTCCCTCATCCGCCTCGCGGTGCGGGGTCCCGGCCGCTCGCGAGCGAACCCGGCCGGCGACCCCGTTCAGCGGCCCAGGCCCCCATTTCGGTCAGCGCGTGCGCTGCTGGAGGCGGCGCAGGCGCTGCGGGTCGAGCTCGATCCCGCGCGCGCGGGCGTCGGCCACGGCCCGGCGGATGCGAGCGGCGCGGGCTCCGGGCGACGCTCCCAGCTTCTGCGCCCCTGCGACCCGACCCGCGCGCGGCGAGAGATCGTGCGGCCGCACCGCCATGTTCGGCATGGCGTCGCGCAGCGGCGCCACGCGCACGTGCGGTGTGAGCGCACTGCGCATCGGCGCGACGCGCACCGACGGTGCCGCGGCGGCGGAATCTTGGGCACCGCGGACCGCGCGCTGAGCGGACGCGTCGGCGGCGAACGGCAGGAGGGCGACGAACAGGGCGATGGCGATGGTCTTCATGGTGCGTGTGTGACTCGTGTGCTCGAACGTGTGTGCGGGCGGCGAGCGCCGCTCGTGTCTCGTTCGTACGTGCAGTGTCGCGGCACCACGAGTGCGCGGCGGTAACGCGCGGGCAACGCCGCGCCTCGCGCCGCGCGTCAGCGCTTCAACCTCACGGCGCGAGTCGCCGCACCGCCGCGTGCAAACGCCGCTGGGCGCGCTCCACACCGAGCAGCACGAGCACGTCGGCCAACTCCGGTCCGCCGGCCTCGCCGGTGAGCGCCGTGCGCAACGGTTGGAAGACCGCGCCGGGTTTGAAACCGGTGCGTGTGCACCAGTCCTTCAGTTCGGTCGCGAGCGTGTCGCGCCGCCAACTCGTGCCGGGCAACGCTCCGAGTGCCTCGGCCACACCGCCCAGAATGCGCGCCGCGTCCGCGTTCTTGCGCATCGTCGCCTCGGCCTTCGGATCGAACGGCAGATGGACGTCGGGCGCGAACAGGAAGCTCAGTTTGATCGGCACCTCGGCGTACGTGCGCACACGTTCGCGCACCGACTCGATCGCATGGCGCCACCAATCGCGGCGTGCGGCGACGTCGGCGGCGGTCGCGAGGCCGGCCTGCTCGAGGAACGGCACGCTGCGCTCGAGTGTGCGCTCGAGCGGTTCCTTGCGCAGATACTCGCCCGACAGCCACGTGAGTTTCTCGACGTCGAAGATCGAGCCGCCCTTCGAGACGTTCGCGACGTCGAAGTGCTTCACGAGTTCGTCGAGGCCGAAGACCTCGTGTTCGCCGTCGAGCGACCAACCCTGCAGACACAGGAAGTTCACGACGGCCTCCGGCGGATGGCCTTGGTCGCGGTACGCGACGAGGGCGGTGTCGCCGGTGCGTTTGCTCATCTTCTTGCCGTCCGTGCCGAGCATCAGCGGCAGGTGCGCGTAGGACGGCGGAGTGAGACCGAGTGCGCGGAAGAGCAGGATCTGCTTCGGCGTGTTGACGAGGTGCTCCTCGCCGCGGATGACGTGGCTGATGCGCATGTCGGCGTCGTCGCAGACACACACGAAGTTGTAGGTCGGTGCACCGTCGGCGCGCACCATGACCCAGTCGTCGACGTCGGCGTGGGCGAAGCGCACGGTGCCGCGGATCTGGTCGTCGAAGACGGTCTCACCGTCCGGCATGCGGAAGCGGATCGTGAACGGCTCGCCGGCGGCGGCGCGACGCTTCGCTTCCGCGATCGGCAGCGAGCGGTAGCGGCCGTCGTAACGCGGCGTCTCCTTGCGCGCCTCCTGGTCGGCGCGCAGCGCGTCGAGTTCCTCCGCGGTCGCGAAGCAGCGGTACGCAGCGCCGCTCTCCAGCAATTGCGCCGCGATCTCCATGTGCCGCGCCACGCGCTCGGTCTGGCGGTACGGACCGCACGGACCGCCGACGTCCGGGCCCTCGTCCCAGCGGATGCCGAGCCAGTCGAAGCCTTCGATGATCGCGCGCTCGTGTTCGGGCTTCGAACGCTCGCGATCGGTGTCCTCGATGCGCAGCAGGAACTGGCCGCCGCGCCCTTTGGCGTAGGCCCAGTTGAAGAGCGCCGTGCGCGCGCCGCCGATGTGGAGGCTGCCGGTCGGGCTGGGAGCGAAACGTGTGCGAACGGTCGTCATGGCTGTCGCCTTGTTTGGTGAGGCGAGTCGAGCCGGGCAGGATAACGAGCGCCGTGCGAAGTCCCTTCGCGCACGTGTCGCGATGAACACAGCCACGCTCCTCCGCCCGTCGCTCGCTCGCCTCGGCTTCGCCGGTCGCGCCGAACTGTGTGTCGTCGAGAGCGCCGTACTGCGCGGCAATCCGCTCGGCGATCCGAGTGTGCGCGAGTTGCCCGTGCTGTTGCCCGTGGGCCACGAGAAGGGAGCGCTGCCGGTGATCCTGGTGCTGGCCGGCTTCACCGGCCGCGGCCACGGCTACTTCGAACCGCACCCCTGGAACACGAGCGTCGCCCAGTCCTTCGACCGCGCGGTCGCGAGCGGTGCGGTGCCGCCCGCGATCCTGGTCATGCCCGACTGCTTCACGCGCCTGGGCGGCAGCCAGTACGTGAATTCGACGGCGGTCGGTCGCTATCGCGACCACGTCGTGCACGAGATCCTGCCGCTCGTCGAAGAGCACTTCGACGTCCGGCCCGGCGCGTTCGCGGTGTGTGGCAAGAGCTCGGGCGGCTTCGGCGCACTGCACCTGGCCATGTCGCACCCGGGCCTGTTCCGCGCCGCCGCGTCGATCAGCGGCGACTGCGACTTCGAGTCGAGCCACGCACCGCAACTGCTCGCCGCGGCGCGCGGACTCTTGCGTCGCAAACAGACACCGGCACAGTTCCTGGCCGAGTTCGAACGCACGCGCGACGGGAGCGGCGACTCACACGTCGTGCTCGACATGCTCGCGATGTCGGCCTGTTACGCACCGAACGCGGCGGCCGAGCTCGGCTACGACCTGCCCATCGACCTCTTCGACGCGCGCCTCGTGCCGGACGTCTGGAGACGTTGGCTCGCGTTCGATCCGTACGTCGCGTGCCTCGAACACGCCGAGGCCTTGAAGCAGCTCGAACTCTTGCACCTCGAGTGCGGTCGCGCCGACGAGTACCACCTGCAGTTCGGGCTGCGCCGCTTCGTGCGGCGTTTGCGCGAACTCGGCGTGCGCCACGAGCACGAGGAACACGACGGCGGGCACCGCGGTATCGACGCTCGCTACGCTGTGGTCCTCGCCAAGCTCGCTCGCCTGCTGGCAGCGTGAGACGGCAGCGCTCCTGCGCTGCCGTCCGCGAGCGGCCTCGCTCTTGGAACTGCTCGTCCTCATCGTCGGTTTGGCCGTGTTGTTCGCGCCCATCGGCGCGCTGGTGGCGCTGTCGCAGGCGCGTGCGTTGCGACGCCGCGTGGACGAACTCGAAGCGGCGCTCGCACGTTCGCGCGCCGAGACGTCCCGACGTACGGACCTGTCGGCGGAGACGGATCCGAGCGCGACGGCTGCGGCGGCGCGGCCCACCCCGACCGAGGCTGACGCGCCCACGGCGAGTGCTCCGGCCCGCGTCGTTCCCCCGCCGCTGCCGGTGTCGCTGCCGTTCGTTCGCAGCGACACGGACGCGGCCGACCTCGGCGCGCGAGCCGTGCCGAACGCTGCGGAGAACTCCGCGCCGGCCGCAGCTCCGAGCGCAGGTCCGGACGCCGCGAACGTGCACGCGCCGGCTGCGGCGGCACCGCGCGCACAACAGAGGGCGGTCCGTGCGGGTCTCGAACATTGGCTCGGCGTGCG
>JBIKNC010000223.1:0-7112 GCA_044358925.1 Planctomycetota bacterium
CGCGCTTCGCGCGGCGGGAGATCGGCGACGGCCGCCTCGAAGTGCGGAATCTGGCGACAGGGTGCCTGGCACCGTACGCGCCAGCCCGCTCGTGGCACCGGGCGCGCGCCCGACCTGCGATTCGGATCGTCGACGGTCGATCCTGCGCACATGACCTCTGGCTCGAATGCCGTCGCGCACCGCCCGCTCGCGCGCCTCGTTTCCGTCCTCGTTGCTCTCGCGGTCCTCGTCGCCCTCGCGGCGCCGGTCCGCACGCAGGACACGACCGCGTCGGCGCCCGCAGCGCCGCTCGCGACCGTGCGGCACGTGCCGCCGGCGCAGCCCATGCGGCAGACGGGGTCGTGGCTCGAACGCGTGCTGCTCGAAGCGTCGCAGAGCGCCGAGCCGATCGCACCGGCGCGCGTCGGCGAGTTGCTCGCGAAACAGAACGGACCGCGTCTCGCGGCGCTGCGTTTCTCGCGCGATCCGGCCGCGCGCATGGCGCGTGGGACGCGCGTCGATCTTCTCGCCGCGCTCGTCGAAGAGCGCTGCGCCGAGATCCGCTTCGACGTCGCGCAGCGCGGCGTTCCGAGCACGGCGAGCGCCGCCGAACGCGTCGCGTGGCTCGCGTGCAGCGGCGACGCGGAGGGTGCTCACGCGGCCGCAGCGGCACTCGATGCGAACGACACGTCGCCCGCGGCACGCACGGCGCGCGTGTGGAGCGAACTGCACCGCCCGCGCGAGCGCGACGATCTCACGCCGCTCGCGGACGAACTCGACCAGTTGCGTGCCGAGGCGCAGGGCGTCGTCGCGACGCTCGCTCTCGTCGCCGACGTGCGCTACGTCGAACTCGCGCGCCTCGCACGAGAGACCGCGCGTGAGTCGGGCGAGCGCGCGCTTGCATGGTCTCGTCGCGCGCTGCCGCCGAACGAGGCGCTCGAACCGTTGACGCGCATCGACGCGGCGGCGTGCGCGGCGCTCGTCGATGAAGCGCGTGCGTTGTCCAAGTCGGTCGTCGACGGTGTCGACCCGGCCGACGCACTGCTCGCCGCTGCGGCTGCGGCCGACGTGCTCGATCCCGCGCCGCACCTCGAACGCGCGCGACGCGCACTCGGGCGCTTCGCGTACGAAGATGCGCTGATCGCGGTCGATCGCGCTTTGCGACGCGATCCGCTCGACGACGCGGCCTGGTCGATCCGCGCGATCGCGGCGCGCGGGCTCGGCGACGAACGCGGAGCGCTCCTGTCCGCCGAACGCGCCCTCGAACTGAACCCCGGCGATCCGTCGTGTGAGGAGCGCTACGTCGGCGCGCTCGTGCGGCTGTGCCTGATCGACGAAGCCGCCGCCTATGCGCGCGCCGTCAACGCGTACGCGCCCGAACTGCCGTGGTGTGCGATCGCGGTCGTGCTGGCGGACAACTGGGGTTCGAGCAGCATGTTCCAGAGCCGCAGACTCGCCATGCTCGAAGCGCAGCTCGGCTGCGCCGACGACGAGGCGAGCCTGTGGGCCGCGTTCGCGCTGTGCCTCGCGAAACGCAAGGTCGAAGGCGCGCCGCGCGCGGTGCTGCAGGCGTTCGCCGAGCAGCGCGCCGACTCAGAACTGGGGCGCGCGGCTGCGGCGCTGCTCGCGGACGAGAGCAACGGCACGCCGTTCTGGAGCGGCGCCGCGCTGCGCGTGCGCAATCGCGACGGGGACGCGGCGCTGCTGTTTCGCGCCGACGCGCAGGGCAGCGACCTGGCCGCGTTGCGCGCGCGCGGCGTGCTGTCGTACATGGACGACATCGACGCAACGGGTTGGAGCTCGGAGGACCGAACCGCCGGCGTGCCGCCGCTGCCCGCGTGGACGGAGCTGCCGCCGCTCGCGGTGCCGATCCTGCCCGACCCGTGTGCGGTTGCTCTGCGTGTGCCGACCGAGGCCGCGACGATCGACCAGGCGCTCACGCTCCTGCCGCCCAGCGCCGTGCGCATCGTCGTCGCACGCGGCACACACTGCCTGCCGACAGAGATCAAGCGCGCCACGACGATCGTCGGCACCGGCACGGACCCCTGGTACGGCACGCGCCTCGTGCAGACCGGTCAGTGGTTCTACAGCTGTTCGCTGAACGCGCCCAACCAGACGCGCGTGCGCTTCGAAGGCGTGAGCGTGAACTGCAACATCACCCACTACCGCGGCGATCTCGCGCTGCGGCGCTGCCAGATCCTCGCGAACATCGAGTTCGGCGCGCGAGCGAACGATGCAATTCCCGCCAGCATCGAACTCGATCACGTCGTGTCGAACTCGCGCTTGCAAGTGAAACAAGCCGGCGGCTCCGTCGACGTGCGCGACTGCGTCTTCGCACCGGCGTTCGACGAAGACTGGACCTCGACGGTGAGCGGCGCGTACGTGCGCATCGAGCGCAGCACGTTCCACGCCGGTCGCGGCCGACCGGCGTTCTACGTCGACGGTCCGCAGGCGTTGCTCATGATCGCGGACAGCGTCTTGATCGGAGCGCCGGCGCGCGATGGCACCATCGGCCGCGCCGTCGAGCTGACGAACGGCGCGCTTGCGCGGCTCGAGCGCGTCCAGGCCTTCGACCTCGAACCGCTCGCCGGTGAGACGCTGACGGTGATCGACTCGACCGCGCGCCGCACACGCGCCGACGCCGCGGACGTGCCGGGTTGGACGCTCACGGGCTTCGCCGTGCCGCCCATCGTCGACGGCGCGGCCGTGGTGCGTGTGCCGGGCGACTACACGAGCCTCGCCGACGCGCTCGTCGGCGCGCCCGACAACGCGACCATCGAACTCGGCGCCGGGCTGTTCGAGATCACCTTCCACCTCGGCCGCAACGTGCGCATCGTCGGTGCGGGGTCGGGCCAGACGACCGTGCGCACGACGGGCTTCAACCCGTCGCTCTCGACGCAAGCGCGCATCGAGCTCGAGAAGCTGACCCTCGCGCACGCGGGCTTCGATCCGAACAGCGGCATCTCGCACAGTCCGATCGGTGCGACGCTCGCGACCGAGACGCCGATCGTCGTGTGTGATGCGGGAGACGTGCTGTTCGGTTTCGACGTGCGCGTGCAAGGCAGCCTCGGTGTGCACGTGCGCGCGACGTCGGGCGGCCTGATCCGCGGCCGCATCTCGACGTGGAGCGGCGAGGACGCCGTGTACACATCCGTCGACGACCAGGCAGCCGCGTCGTTCGGTCTGTACCCGCTGCGCGGCGGACGCGTCGATGCGCGCACGTTGCGCAGGCTGCCGCTCGCCAAGAATTTCCTGCGGCCCGTCGGTGTCGCGCTGCTGCCCGAGCCGGCGGCACTCGTCGAGCGCGTCGAAGCGCAGCGCCTCGCGGATCTCGACGCGTGGTTCGCACGCTTCGCATCCGTTGCGACGGGCGCACAGCTCGCCGACGTCGCGGGCCGTTTGTGGGGGCTCGTGCCCGAAGGTTCACGCGCGGACGAGGTGCTGCTGCGCATCCAGCCGCGGCTCGTTGCGCTCGCGCGCACCGACTCACGCGCCGGCGTCGAGGAGCTCCTCACGTACGCGTTCAGCGACGACCTGCCCGTCGATCTCGGTGAGGGTTTCGACCTCCTCGTCCGCAGCGCGCGCGCATTCCGCGACGCGGCTCCGGACGGCGAACGTGTCTACGTCGACGCGCGCTTGAAAGGCATGTCGACCGCACAGGCCGACACGGCGGCGCGCGCGGCGCTCTTCGAGGAGGCGCTCGCGGCGGGGCGCATCGATCAGGCGGACGCGCTCGCGGCCGGGCTCGACGATGCGAGCCGCGCGCGTGTGCTCGTCGTGACGAAGCCCGCGGATCTCGACTACTGGAAGCTCACGGAGCTCCTCGCCATCGAGGGGCTCGACGACACCACGCGCCAACGGTTGCAGATCCTGAAGGACGCGCGCCACCGCGACACGCGGCCGGTGCGATCGGCGCCGATATCGGCGTGGGCGGCGCTCGAGGCCTACCAAGACGCTCTGTACACCGGCGAAGCCAACCAGTACTTCGCCTTCGCCGAGACGGATCGGAACGGGTACTGGGATGTCGAGGTCGTCGCGCTGTGGGACACGTCGAGCGGCGGCAGCGTGATCTACGGCAATCCGCGGCCGGAACCTCCGCAGCCGGGTTCGAACGAAGCGCAGTGGACCCAGTACTACGACGATCTCGCGCGCTGGTTCCCGTAGATTGCCTGCGTGGCGAACGCGTTCGAGCGCAGCGACTACGTCGCGCAGTACGAGGCCTGGTACACGACGCCGTTCGGGCGCATCGCGGACGAACTCGAGCGGCGCATGATCGGCGACCTGCTCGCGCCGCTGGAGCCGGGCGCGGCGCTGCTCGAGATCGGCTGCGGAACGGCGCACTTCGGGCTCGCGCTCGCGCAGCAGGGCGCGCGCGTCGTCGGTTGTGATCCGGCGCACGCGATGCTGCGCGCGGCGCGTGGGCGTGTGCCGCCGCTCGCGGGATTGGTGCAAGCCGACGGAATGCGACTTCCTTTCGCGAGCGGCGCCTTCGACGCAGCCGTGCTCGTCGCGGTGCTCGAGTTCGTCGCCGATCCGGTCGCGCTGCTGCGCGAGGCGCGCCGCGTCGCGCGCCGCAGCGTGGTCGTGTTGACGGTGAATCGCTGGTCGTACCTCGCGCTGCGGCGCAGTGTCGCGGGCTGGCGTGGCCATCCGGTGTTCCGCGCGGCGCGTTACCGCTCGTGTGGGCAGATCGAAGAGCTGGTGCGCGCCGCCGGCGGCCGCGTCGAGCACACCGCGCGCGCTCTGTACCTGCCGCCCGCGCTCGCCGGCCGCTGCGCGCCCTTCGAGCGCCGCCTCGCCGCCACGCGCCTGCCCGGTGCCGGTATCGTCGGCCTCGCCTTCGACGGCAGCCGCGCGTGAGCAACGCACACGACATGTGTCTCGACGTGTTCGCGGCGTTCGTGTGGCGCCGCCGCTGCTGAGGCGCCACGCCGGCTCGCTTCAGCGCTTCGCCGACCGTCGCGCACGCCGCCGCTTGGGCGCGAGAAGCGCGAGCTTCTCGGCCCGCGACGCGCGCTTCAGCTCCGCTTCGCGCCGCGCCGCCGCGCTGCGATCGAGGCCGTCCTCGCGGTGCGCGAGTTCGACGGGCCGGCGCGCGCGTGTGTAGCGCGCGCCGCCGCGCTGCTCGCCGTTGTGTTGCGCGACGCGTCGCTCGACGTCGGTCGTGATGCCGGCGTAGAGCGACCCGTCGGCGCAGCGCACGAGATAGACGGACCAGGCGGCGCTCATCGCAGCGAGGTCAGTGAGCGAGGTACCACGGCTGCCAGCCGACGTAGCCGAACACGATGTCGAGCACGACGAGACCGATCGACAGCACGGCCGCCGCCGCGAACACGGATGCGCCGACGACCATCGTGTCGTCACCGCCGCGCCGCTTCGCTTCGGCGAGCTCGTCGCCGCTCTTGCCCCTCGCGTAGACCCACAGCGCGACGGCCTTGATCACGCCGCCCAGGAACATCGCCATCGCGACGTCGAGGCTCAGCAACATGCCGATGCCGATGCCGAACAAGGACGGCATGTGGCGCGCCGACTTCGGCCACACCGTCAGCCACGCGTAGACGACGCCGATCGCACTGAAGCCGACGATGGCCCAGACGAGTTCCGGCGTGAAGCTCACGCCGCCGGCCATGGCCTTCGCCATCGCCGCCCAGACCTGCGAACCAGGAGCGGCGAGCACCGAGCCTTCGCCGATGCCGAACTTCGTGATCAGCGCGCTGAGCACCGGTACGGCGACGAGCGAGCCGACGATCACACCGCACACCTGCACGAACGATTGGTGGCCCGAGTCCTGATCGAGCAGGTGCCCCGTGCGCAGGTCGGTCATCATGTCGACGGCGACCGATGCGACCGTCGCTCCGACGACCGCCATGCCGAGCAGCACCGCGGCGTCCTTCGCGACCAGCCAGAAGAACGCGGAGATGAGGACGATCGCGACGAGGCGCACGGGGTTGATGTCGGTGTCGCCCGTCACGCGGCCGTTGACGATCGAGAGCGGGAAGGCGAGTGCGATCGTGGCGATCGTCGCGATCCACGGCAGGCCGAAGACGACGTTGCCGCACAGGGCCGCGAGTCCGACCCCGAAGACACCCAACACGCCGTAGAGCTGTTTGCGCGCCGGCGGTGCGATGTACGTCGTCGCGCCCGCGTTGAAACCCGGCGGCGTGGCGACCGTCGTGCGATAGACGTACGCGAACACGATCGTCGCGAACGTGGGCAACGTGAGCACGGCGATCGCGACCCAGCGTTTCCAGTCGCCGAGCGCGCCGTAGGGGTGCGGGCTGCCGTCGCTCGTGAGGAGCAGCGGCTCGATCCACATGACCGGCAGCAGTGCTCCGATGATCATGCCGATGCCGACGCGCGGACCGACGACGAGTCCGATGCCGTAGTAGAGGGGATCGACACCGATCGGCAGCGTCGCGAGACGCGCGAAGCCGAGCTTGATCTCCTGCACCGCGAACAGCGCGCCCGCGCCGGCGGTGAGCGAGATCTTCGTCGGGATCGCGAGTGCCATCGCGATCAGGCCCCAGACCTTCAGCAGCCACACGGGGCGGCTGTTCGCGCCGGTGTCCTTCCCGCCGTCACCGACGACCGCGCGTTGGATGACCGCGCACGCCGTGCCCGACGGGAAGAAGTACTGCACCATCTGCTTGCGCACCGCGGTGCCGACCAGCGCGCCGAGCGTGCCGGCGCCCGCGAAGAGGCCGATCATCGCGTACGGGTTCGGCGACCAGGTCGGATCGACGATGTACAGCGACGCGTAACACGCTGCGGCGAAGCCGACGCTGCCGCCCGCGCTCGCCATCGTCTGGCCCAGGTTGATCTGGTAGATGCCGGAGCGGCGGCGGAAGATGCCGAGCACCGCGACCGATGCGAGCACCGCGACGATCGAACCCGTGTCACCCCACCCGATGAGCAGCGTCGTGTAGATGTTCGTCGACGCGAGCACGCCGGCGAGCACCGCGAAGAGGACCCATTCGAAGAGCGCGAGGCGCGGAACGAGGCTCGAGGGCGCAGTGCGTTGCGACATGTGGGAGAGGGAGGCGAAGGACGGCAGTACGGTGTCGTACCAAAAACTGCACACCTTCCGAGGAGCAGCGGGCCGGGCGCCGACGTCCGATAGCGGCGAGCGGAAC
>JBIKNC010000040.1:0-24140 GCA_044358925.1 Planctomycetota bacterium
TCGGGGAAGCGGCGGCCGAGCGAGCGCGCCGAATGCAGCGCGAACGGTGCGAGGCGTTCGTCTTCGTCGCGCTCCTTCGCCGCGCGATCGAACAAGCGGTAGCGGCCGTCGGGACTCGTCACGCGACGATGCTAACGAGCGCGACCCGCCACTTCACCGACCGTTGACGGAGCAGGCTCCCCATGCGCTCGTCGGATGTGCCACGATCTGTCGCATGCGCAGCGAAGGTGGCGGTCTCGATCGACGTGCGTTGTTGCAGCGCGGTTCGGCACTCGGCGCGAGTGTCTTCGCGGGCGGCGTGTGGGCCGCGCTGTTCGAGCGCGCGAGTGCGGCGGGTGCGCTGCAAGAGACGGCGACGTCCGCGCCCGGGCCGTACGGGCCGCTGTTCCCGACGCCTGAGCTCGGCACGGGGCTGCCGCTCCTGCACCTGCCGCAGGGCTTCACGTACCGCGCGCTCTCGTTCAACGGCGACACACTCACGAGCGGCGCGCCGCTTCCGCTGCGACCGGACGGCATGGCTTGTTTCGCACGCAGCGGCGGCGTGGCGCGGCTCGTGCGCAACCACGAAGTGCTGTCGGACACGGGCAGCTTCGCGCCGCCGAACGCGACGTACGACCCGGCGGCGGGCGGGGGCACGACCGTGCTCGACTTCGACGTTGCGAGCGGTCGACCGCTGCGGAGTTTCGCGAACCTCGGCGGCACGCTCGTGAACTGCGCGGGCGGGCCGACGCCGTGGGGCACGTGGTTGTCCGGTGAAGAGACCGTGTTCGGGCTCGGGAACGGCGCACTGCAGAAGCCGCACGGCTACGTCTTCGAGTCGCCGCCGAACGGGCTGTCGAACGCCATCGCGCTGGTCGACATGGGGCGCTTCAAACACGAAGCGGCCGCCGTCGACACTGCGACCGGTGCCGTGTACCTCACCGAAGACGACACGCCCGCGGGCTTCTACCGCTTCACACCGCGCATGCGCGGCGTGCTCGCGGCCGGCGGTGTGCTCGAGATGCTCGCGGTGCGCGGCGTTCCGAACGCGAATCTCGCGCTCGGTCAGAGCGTCGGCGCGTCGTGGGACGTCGACTGGGTGCGCATCGATCTGCCCGACACGCCCGATCCGATCGGCGCCGGGCGAACGGTGCAGCAAGGTTTCGCGAAGGGCGCGGCGTCGTTCCTGCGCCTCGAAGGCATCTGGTTCGACGGCGGGCGCTTGTTCTTCGCCTCGACGAACGGCGGCGCCGCGGGACAAGGGCAGATCTTCGAGTACGTGCCGGCGACTCGGCGACTGCGCTTGGTCTTCGAGTCACCCGGCGCGAGCGTGCTCTCGAATCCCGACAACCTGACGGTGTCGCCGCGGGGCGGCATCGCGGTGTGCGAGGACGGCAGCGGAGTCACCCGCTTGCACGGCTTGTCGACGGACGGGCGCCTCTTCCCGTTCGTGCAGAGTGCGATCGTGCTCGCGGGCCAGGTCAACGGCCTGACGGGGGACTTCAGCGAGAGCGAATTCTGCGGTGTCTGTTACGACCCGACGGGGCGTTGGATGTTCTTCAATTCACAGGAGCCGGGCATCACGTTCGCGGTCACCGGACCGTGGGGGCAAGGCGCGCTGTGAGAATGCAACTTCCTGAGTGTGTTCTCGGCGCGGCCATCGCCGCGTTGAGCGCCGCTCCGTCGTTCGCACAGGACTCGTACACCGTGAAGTGGATCGAGCCGTTGCCCGGCGGCTTCGGCAGCTTCGCGAGCGGGCTCGACGAACACGGGCGCGTCAGCCTGTGGGCCGACACGACGGACGCCGTCGTGTGGTCGGGCGGGCGCTCGCACGTGTTGCCCGCGCTCGTCAGCGGCGGCCTCACGCGCGCCGAGGGCGTGGGCCCGTTCGGTGCGGTGCTCGGCAGTTCGCAAACGGCATTCGGCGAACACGCCGTGCTCTGGGAGCGCGGCCCCGCCGGCTACACCGCGATCGACCTCGGCGTCGCGCCGGGCGACATCCAGTCGCTCGCCTTCGCGTCGAGCGGACGCTTCGTCGTCGGACTCACCGACGACGCGTTCGTCTGGAAGCCGTGTGTGTGGGAGCGCGCTGCGCCCGGTTCGAGCGTGTTCCAAGTCGTCCCGCTGCCGTTGCTCGCGGGCGACATCGGCGGACAGGCCGAAGACGTCGACGCGAGCGGCATGGTCGTCGGCTCGAGTGCTTCCGGCGGAACCGTCCGCGCCGTGCGCTGGCGCAGGGGCGCAGGCGCGTGGCAGGTCGAGGAACTCGCGCCGCTCGCACCGAACTTCGGCGGTGAAGCGCGCGCCGTGAACTCACGCGGCGTCGCGGTCGGCTGGTGCACCTCGCCGTCGACGTTCGTCGAACACGCCGTGCTGTGGCGCGGCGACGCGGTCGTCGATCTCGGCGCACCCGCACCCGCTTGGCGCACGATCGCCATCGACGTCAACGAGCGCGGCGACGTCGTCGGTCGCGCCGGCCCGTTCGCCTTCACGTCCGGCTGGGTGCGCCCGGCAGCGACGGGAACGATGGTGTTGCTCGACACGCTCCTGCCGACCGATTCGCCGTGGACGATCGTGTCCGCGGAGGACGTCGACGAACACGGCCGCATCGCGGCGACCGGCGTGCTCGCCGGCTTCAACCACGCCTGTCTCCTGACGCCGATCGAGGTCTTCCTCACAGCTCCGCCGAGCGGTGGCGCCGGCACCAACGCCACCTTCGTCGTGACCGCGGCCGCGCCCGGGGCGACGATCGACTTCCACTTCGGCACGGGCGGCGGCGCTTCACCGCTCGCCGGTTGCCCCGCGGGCAACCTCGACGTCGCGAGCGCCGCGCAGCTCGGCAGCGCCGTCGCCGACGCTTCCGGCATCGCCACGCTGACCGTGTTCGTCCCGGCCGTGCTGAGCGGCACGACACTCTGGTTCCAAGCCTCCGAACCCGCCGCGTGCCGCGTGACGAACGTCGAGCGCGTCACCTGGTGAGCGCGTGTCGCCACCGACGAACCGGCCACGCGGACGGCCATCGGTCGACTCTCGAACGACTCTCGAGCGAGCCGTCCGGCGAGTGACTGCTGCACGCGTTCCGGCGTGAAGGGCTTGCCGATGTGGCGACAGGCGCCGATTGCATTCGCATGCGCGATCGACTCGCCGCTCGCCTCCGTCGTGATCATCACGATCGGCAGCTCGTCCATCGCGAACTTCGACCGCACAGCTTTTCACTTTTACCAACTCGAGGCGTTTTACTTTTACCAAGTCGGGGCGTTTCAATTTTACCAAGTCGAGGCCGTGCATCCCCGGCAGGTTCACGGCGGAGAGGATCCGCGCGCTGTCGGGATGCGCGCTCGGGCATTTCAGGCCTTCTCGCCAGCGCTCTCGGAGCCCGCCTGCCGCCGCAATGGCGAGCGCGTCCCGAAAATGCCGTGCGAGGGATTCAGTCCATGGACGCCGTCAATGCGATGACGGGGGTGGGTCGATCCCGAGACCTGCCAGCCCGAAGCCCGTCTCGCACACATGAACGACGATTCCCTGCTGCAAGAGTTCCTCGCTGAGGCTTTCGAGTCGCTCGATCGAGTTGACGAAGAACTCGTCGCGCTCGAAGCCGATCCGTCCGATCGCTCGATCCTGGCGAGCGTGTTCCGCTCGATCCACAGCATCAAAGGGGCCTGCGGATTCTTGGAATTCGCGCGTCTCGAGCGTGTGGCGCACGTCGGGGAGAGCCTGCTCAGCAGCTTGCGCGACGGGCTGCTCGACCTCGACGAGCCCATCGCCACGGCGCTGCTCGAGCTGGTCGACGCCGTTCGTGCGATGCTCCAAGCGATCCGGGAGACGGGCGCCGAAGGCAGCGCGGAGTACCCGGAGCTCGTGCAGGTGCTCGTCGAGTTGAATCGACGTCGCCGGTCGGTCGAGACGACGGCGTCCGATGCAACCAGCATGTCCGACGAGGAATTGCTGGCGGCATTCGCAGCTCACGCCGGCGCGGCGAATGGGATCGACACGCCCGCAGCGCTCGTGGCGACGAACACTCGGTCCGAAGCTGGGTCGGCGAGCGAACTGTTCCACGAAGCCGCCGCGAGCGCGTCGACCGTCTCGAAGTCGGCAGCACGTTCCGCGGGCGCGCAGGCAGGCGGCCGCGATTCCGGAGGTTCCGCGACGGGCCAACTCGAACCGCCGGCCGTCACGCGTCAGTCGCCGGGCGAGTTGCTCGCTCGACCCGACGCTGCCGATGCACGAGAGGCACGGACGCCGCGCGTCGAGACCGGCAACATCCGCGTGTCGGTCGAGCACCTCGACCGGCTGATGAACATGGTCGGCGAGCTCGTCCTCGCGCGCAACCAACTGCTGCAGGGCGCCGCTCGCCTCGCTGACGCGAACACCGACACCGCGGTGCACCGCGTGAACATCATCACGACCGAACTGCAGGAGTCGGTCATGAAGGTGCGCATGCAACCGATCGGGAACTTGTGGAGCAAGTTCCCGCGTGTCGTCCGCGACGTGGCGCGCGCCTGCGGCAAGCAGGTCGAACTCGAACTGCGCGGCAAGGACACGGAACTCGACAAGACGCTGCTCGAGGCGATCAGCGACCCGCTGACGCACTTGCTGCGCAACGCGATCGACCACGGAATCGAGCTCCCGGACGTTCGCGTCGCGGCAGGCAAATCGCCGACCGGCAGCGTCTCGCTGCGTTCGTACCACGAGAGCAGTCAAGTCGTCGTCGAAGTCGTCGACGACGGCAAGGGCCTCGACATCGAGCGCATCAAAGAGAAGGCCGTCGCCCGACGCCTCGTGACGGCGGACAAGGCGGCCGCGCTGACCGATCGTGAGGTGGCGCAGCTCATCTTCCATCCCGGACTCTCGACGGCCGACGCCGTCTCGAACATCTCCGGACGCGGCGTCGGAATGGACGTCGTGAAGACGAACATCGAGCGCATCGGCGGCTTCGTCGACGTGGCGAGTGAGTCGGGCCGCGGGACGACGGTCAAGATCAAGATCCCGCTGACCCTCGCGATCATCCCGGCGCTGCTCGTGACGGTCGACGGCGACCGCTACGCGATCCCGCAGGTCAGCCTGGTGGAACTCGTGCGCCTCGAGGGTGAGTCGCTCGCTCACGGCATCGAGTGGGTCCAAGGTCAACCGGTGCATCGACTGCGCGAGCAGTTGTTGCCGCTCGTCGATCTGCGCACCCAACTCGGCCTGCCGTCGCGCCTGGCCGAGCGCCGCGTCGAGCACGAGAACGCATGCTGCATCGTCGTCCTCAAGGCCGACAACCGCCGCTTCGGCTTGATCGTCGACACGATCAACGACACGGAGGAGATCGTCGTGAAGCCGCTCGATCGCTACCTCAAGGGCACGCAGGTCTACGCGGGCACGACGATCATGGGCGACGGTTGTGTGGCCCTGATTCTCGACGTGATGGGGGTGGCGAAGCGCGCCAACATCGCCGCCGAGGACTCACACGCATCCGCCACCGAGAGCGTCGTGTCGCGCTCGGTCACGCGGGAGGCGACGACCCGCCTGCTGGTCTGCGAACTCGCAAGCGGCCGACGGGTCGCCGTCGATCTCGGTTCGGTCGACCGTCTCGAAGAACTCGAACGTTCGCTGGTCGAGCACACAGGCAGCGGCCCCGTCGTCCAATACCGCGGGTCGATCATGCCGCTCGTCTCCGTGGCCGAGCGCGTCGGGGCAGTCGGCCATGAAGACCTCTCGCACGGCGACGGTCGCCTCCAAGTCGTCGTCCATCCCGGATGCGGCGTCCCGGTCGGACTCGTCGTGGGCCGTGTCATCGACATCATCGACGGGCTGCTCGATCGGCGCCTGCCGTCCAAGGCGCCGCACGTGTCGTTCTCAGCCGTGATCGGCGGAGCGGTGACCGACGTGCTCGACGTCGATTCCGTCGTCGCAGACCTCGGCGACCTGACCACGATGTTCGCCGAGACGAGTACCGAACGCAGTCGACAGACGACGTCGCGCGTCGAACAGATCTGCACCTTCTGGGTCGACGATCAACTGCTGGGCGTCGACGTCGTGCGCGTTCAGGAGATCCTGCGCTCGTCGAAGCGCACGCGCATTCCGCTCGCCTGCGACATGGTCGAGGGACTGCTCAATCTGCGCGGTCAGACCGTCACGGCGCTCGACCTGCACGAGTGTCTCGGTTCGTCGCGCAGCGACTCGGACTGCGACAAGGCGCCCGCGACGATGAACGTCGTCGTGCGCTGCAACGAGGGCGTGACGAGTCTGCTCGTCGATCGCATCGGCGACGTCGTCGAAGTCGACAGAGACACCGCCGAGCCGCCGCCTCCCACCGTGCCGAAGTTCACGGCAGCGCTCATCGAGCGTGTCCACAAGCTCGAAGGCGAGCTCTTGCTCGTCCTCGACGTGGACCGCGTCGCGGGTCTCGCCGTCGCGCAGCCGACAGCGGCCTGAACCCATCGAACATCGACATCCGCGCGGTCGCGGGTGCCCGACCTGCCCATTCACCAGCATCCCGCTCGATCCACACAACGTCTGCTGTCTCGCCATGAGCATCAACCAACACAGCACCAGGAAGGTCAGTCTCGCGCCGTCGAACACACCGTCGCCGGTCACGACCAACACGTACGAACGGTTCGAGAACGTGCCTGTCGCGATCTGCGTCGCGGACAGCGACGGTCGCCTGTCCTACGTCAATGCCGCCGCCCGACGCCTGATCAAGACATGCCTCGGCGACGGCGTGAACCCGTCGGCCGCCGAGGTCGAGAGCGGAAGCCTGCACCGCTTCCACGCCGACCCGCGTCAGATCGAGCGTGCGATCTCCGAAGGCCGCGGATTCCCGCTGACATCGTCCTTCACGCTCGGGACGGTGCACGTCGAGTCGCGCATCGACATCGGAGGCGTCGACGGCAATGGCAACTGGTACTGCGCGACTCTCGAGGACGTCACCGTACGCGAACGCAGCCGACGTGAGTACGCGGCGCTGCGCAGCATGGTCGACTCCTGCCCGATCAACATCATGTCGACGGGGCGCGACCTCAAGATCGACTACATGAACCGCAAGTCGCTGGCCACTCTGCGCCAGATCGAGAACTTGCTGCCGGTGCGCGCCGACAAGATCCTCGGCCAGTCGATCGACATCTTCCACAAGGACCCGAGCCACCAACGGCGCATGTTGGCGGACCCGAGCCGGCTGCCGCACAACGCGCAGATCCAGCTCGGCAAGGAGACGCTCGACCTCTTGGTCTCGCCGATCATCGGGCCCGACGGTGAGTACCTCGGCCCCATGGTGACCTGGGACGTCATCACGAAGCGACTGGAGACCGAACGCCAGGTCGTCGAGAGTCAGGAGCGCGAGCGTCGCCAGGCCGCCGAGCTGACCGCTCGTGTCGGCGAGATGCTCGGTGTCGTCGAGGCTGCGTCCAACGGTGACTTGACGAAGACGATCGGGTTCAGCGACGACGGCGCCATCGGCAAGATGGCGGCTGGTCTCTCGCGCTTCTTCAGCGACTTGCGCACCAGGATCACTCGCATCCTCGAGAACGCACAGGCCGTCGCGAACTCGAGCGAGGAGCTGACCGCCGTCAGCAAACAGATGGCGATCAACTCGCGCTCGAACGCCGAACAGGCGCGGCTCGTGACGGACTCGTCCGGTCGCGTCGCCTCGAACGTCGAGACGGTCGCTGCCGGAACCGAGGAGATGACGGCCAGCATCCGCGAGATCTCGCGCAGTGCCTCGCACGCTGCCAAGGTCGCCACGGACGCGGTCACGGTGGCGCAGAGCACGAATCGCACCGTTGCGAAGCTCGGCGACAGCTCCGCCGAGATCGGTCAGGTCGTCAAGGTCATCACCTCGATCGCGCAGCAGACGAACTTGCTGGCTCTGAACGCCACGATCGAAGCCGCGCGCGCCGGTGAAGCCGGCAAGGGTTTCGCCGTCGTCGCGAACGAGGTCAAGGAACTCGCGAAGGAGACCGCCAAGGCGACCGAGGACATCAGCAAGCGCATCGTCGCCATCCAAGGCGACACGCAGGAAGCCGTCAAGGCGATCGATCACATCGGGAAGATCATCGCCGAGATCAACGACATCCAGAGCAGCATCGCCAGCGCGGTCGAACAGCAAACGGCCACGACGAACGAGATGGCTCGCAACGTCGCGGACGCGGCACGCGGGACCAACGAGATCCGCAACAACATCGTCACCGTCGCGGAAGGCTCGGAAGAGGCCTCACGCGGCGCGGCGGACGCCCTGTCGGCGGCGAATGCCCTCGCTTCGATGGCGAGTGAACTCCAGACCCTGGTCGGACGGTTCCGCATCTGAGCGCGGGGAGGTGTGCGGTGGCCGAATTCCACTCTGGAGTCCGGCTGCGCGCACACCTTTGCCGATGAACGAAGCGAGCGCACCGCCATCGGCGCGTGCGCTCGCGTGAACTCGACCCCACGCTCCCACCTCCATGGCCGTCGTTCGCACCGAATCGAAGTTCCGCATCATCGTCGTCGACGACTCGGTCATCGATCGCGAGATCCTCGTCGCGTTCCTGACCGATCAGCCCGGCGTCGAAGTGGTCGCGGTCGCTCGCAATGGTGTCGAGGCGCTCGACAGACTCACGAAGGTGCGCGCCGATGCGCTGCTCATCGATCTCGCGATGCCGAGCATGGACGGCATCGAGCTGCTGAGGCGGGTGCGCCAACAGCACCCCGCGATCTCGGTGCTCGTGGTCAGTGGCTCCGATTCACAGGACGAAATCCGACGCGTGTTGCAGAGCGGCGCCATGGCCGTCGTTCGCAAGCCCGGCAGCACGGCGGCGATCACGCCGCAGGTGTTCCGACGCGAACTGGAGGTCGGCTTGGCGCAGCTCATGGCCGTCTCGACGGGTGCGACGGCTGCGTCGACGCCCGGAGCGGCGAGTCCAGTGCTGTCCCCGAATTCAGTCGCGGCGATCGCCGCGAACGACGCTTCCTCGGCAGCGCCGAGCGACGCGCGCCTCGAAGTCATGGAACGCGGCGGTTTGCCTCGCTCGAGGTCCGAACTCGTCGTCATCGGCGCGTCCACGGGCGGGCCGGACGCGCTGCACCACTTCTTCTCGAAACTGCCCACGACCTATCGCTTGCCGACGTTGATCGTGCAGCACATGCCGCCCGTGTTCACGACTCAGTTCGCGAAGCGTCTCGATGCGATTTCCCACCTCGAGATCCGCGAGGTGCAGGGTGGTGAGCCTCTCGAAGAGGGGCGCGCCTATCTCGCACCGGGAGGCAAACACATCGTCGTGACACGTCGCCCCGGATCGCCGCTCGGCACCGTCGTGCTCCACGACGGTCCGCCCGAGAACTCGTGCAAACCGGCTGTCGATCCGTTGTTCCGCTCGGCGGCGGAGCTCTACGGATCCGGGCTCGTCGGCGTCGTCTTCACCGGGATGGGCAGCGACGGGCAACTGGGCTGTCGCGCCATCCAGGCCGCGGGCGGCTGGGTGATGGTGCAGGACCAACCGACCAGCGTCGTTTGGGGCATGCCGGGCTACGTCGCTCGCGACGGGCAGGCGAACTGCATCCTCCCTCTCGACCGCATGGCTCCCGAACTCGCTCGCATCGTCGCCCGGTGACCGCCATGAACGCATCGAACCGGCCCTTCCACCCGAGGGAACTCTCGTGACCTTGACCAAGGACGATCTCGACTACGTCGCGCGCCTCGTCCACGAGGACGCCGGCATCGTCATCGACGCGAGCAAAGGCTATCTGGTCCTGGACCGCCTCGACTCCGTCGCGCGTCGCGCGGGGCTGGACAGTGTCGCGTCGCTCGTGCGCGAGCTGCGCGGACCGCTCGGTCGCCGACTTCACGAGAACGTGGTCGAGGCGCTCACCACGAACGAGACGCTCTTCTTCCGCGACGACGTGCCCTTCGAGACACTCGCGAAGACCGTGTTGCCGTGGTTCAGCAAGCAGCGTCGCGAGTCGCGGCGGCTCTCTGTTTGGTGCGCCGCAGCATCGACGGGGCAGGAGCCCTACAGCATCGCGATGACAATGCGCGACGCCTTGGTGTCGAGTGAGCTGTGGCACCTGTCGATACTCGCCACCGACATTTCACCTGCGGCGCTCGAGCGTGCACGCGCGGGCCGCTACACCTCGTTCGACATCGGCCGCGGGTTGCCCGAGGCGATGAAGCGCCGTTGGTTCGAGCAGGACGGCCGTGACTGGGTCCTGCGTGAAGAGCTCCGTCGAATGGTCGACTTCAAGCGCTTCAACCTGCTCCAGTCCGAGCAGCAGACCGGGCCGTTCGACTTGATCTTCGTGCGCAACGTGCTCATCTACTTCGACCTCGAGACCAAGTCGAGGATCCTGCGCGCGATGACCCGCGCGCTGGCTCCGGACGGACTACTCGTGCTCGGAGCGGGGGAGTCGATCCTCAAGCTGGGCGTGGACCTCGTGCGCTGCGCCAATCTGCCGGGCGCGTACTACGCGAAGCCCGGGCACCCGTTGCTCTGACCCGACGCCGGAGTTCCAATGGAGCGATCGGCGCCGGCGCGGCCACGTTGCGGCGGCGGTCGCGCATGGAATGATGTGCACATGCGCAGCGCCGGAACGTGTTTGCTGCTCGTGCTATTCGTCGTCTCCGGCTGCGGTGAGCCGCCGCGTCGAGCACCGTTCGGCTCGCCGCCCGCCGCCGACGCGAACGCGGGCCCCCAACCGACGGCCGCGAGGTCGGACGCCGAGCCGATTCGCATCAGCGGCGTCGTCGAACTCCACGGCGCGCTCGCGCAACCGCCGGTCGACGCCGCGTTGTTCGTCAGCGTCAAACCGCGCCAAGGAGAGTTCGCATCGGTGCCTTCGCTGACGAGGCGCATCGATCTCGCCGGGCTCGCGAGCGGCACGGCGGGCGTGCTGCGCGTGCCGTTCGAATTGACCGGCGCGGACACCATGGCGGGGGCGCCGCCGCTCAGCGCGTCGAAGCTGCCGCCGACGTTCGACGTCGAGGCGCTCTACGACCCGACGGGCGGGCTGCGCGACAAGGAGCGGCTCGTGCGGCAGCGCGTCCCCGTCGACGGGGTTTCAGCGGCGGGCGTGACGGTCGTGCTGCGCGCCGACTGAACACCGCGCGGTTCCGGCGCGCGAGAGGGGCGAGGGCGGGTTCCTATACTGTCGGGTGCGGCGCGTCGAGCGCCGCCGGTAGAAGCGCTGCGCATCGAGCGCCGCGCGCATCAGAACGGTCCGGCCACACGGCCGCCACGACCCACGCGCCCATGCCCCACGACATCCGTTTCTCTCCGCTCGCTCTCGAACTGCAAGCGAAGGCCCGCGAGATCGCCGAGAAGCACGTTCGCCCGAACGCTGCCAAGTACGACAAGGCTCAGCAGTACAACTTCGACGCGGCGCGCGCGGTGGCCGAGGCCGGTCTCTTCAAGACCTTCATCCCGAAGGAGTACGGCGGTCACGGAGCCGGTGTGCTGGCCCTCGCGCTCGTGACCGAGGAGCTCGCCAAGGCCGACAGCGGCTTCGGTGTGGCCTTCGCGGTGAACGCTCTCGGTTCGTTCCCGATCCTCCTCGGTGGCACCGAGGAGCAGAAGAAGAAGTGGCTGCCGCAGATCGCGCGCGGCGAGAAGCTCGTCGCCTTCTGCCTCTCCGAGAAGTACGCAGGTTCCGACGCGAGTGGCCTGTCGGTGACGGCGCGCGACGAAGGTGACCACTGGGTGGTCACCGGCGAGAAGAAGTGGACGACGAACGGCGGCGTCGCCGACATCTACTCGGTCTTCTGCGTCACGGACGCGACGAGCAAGTCGCGCCGCATCAGCGCGATCGTCGTGGAGAAGGGCACGCCCGGCTTCACGGTCGAGAAGATCGAGGACAAGATGGGCATCCGCTGCGTGCCCGTCGTCGAGACGCACTTCGACAACGTCAAGGTGCCGAAGGACAACCTCATCGGCGGGCGGCCGGGCAACGGCTTCAAGCACGCGATGATGACGCTCGACATGGCGCGTCCGGGCGTCGCGGCGCAAGCGGTCGGTGCGGCGCAGGGCGCGCTCGACCTGGCCGTGGTCTACGCGAACCGCCGCAAGCAGTTCGGCGTGCCGATCGCGAGCCACCAGATGGTGCAGCAGATGCTCGCCAACATGGAGATGAAGACGCAGGCCGCCCGTTGGCTCGTCTACTCCGTCGCAGGCCAGATCGATCAGGTCGGACCCGACGGCATCACGCCGCGCGCCGCTTCCGCGAAGTGCTTCGCGACCGACGTCGCGATGGAGGTCGCCACCGATGCCGTCCAGATCTTCGGCGGCTACGGCTTCATGGAGGACTACCCCATCGCCAAGTTCTTCCGCGACGCGAAGATCCTCCAGATCTACGAGGGCACGAACCAGATCCAGCGGATGGTGATCGCGCGCGGCTTGGTGCGCGAGTCGGTCAATCTCACGCACCTCGAGAGCTACATCCCGACCGAGACCCAGCGCACCTACTCCGCTGAACCCGCGATCAAGGGCTGACGAGGGGGGTGACCAGCGCCCCCGGTCGCACTAGTCGATCGGTCCAATGGAGGGAGCCCGCCGGCTCCCTCCCGGCGTTTTTTCGGGACACTTTGGTCGCTCGGGGCAGCGCTGCACCAACGGACCGTCGGCGCGTCGAATGCGGCGTTCTTCTCCCGTACGAGCCCCTTCGAAGAGCGTCTATCGTGTCGTAAGTCGCTGTTGCATTGATGTTTGAGGCGCTGTGTCGAAGGCGATGACGGCGCACGTGGTGGGTGATCGCGCCGACTGCTCACCGTGACGGCCCGAGAATTCGCGGTTATCAGTCTTCGGGCGACCGATCGTCTCCGTAGATCGATGCGCGTCCAGGGGCCGCCGAGCGGCGAACTCCCTGGCACGAAGGAGAAGCCCCATGAAGACCAAGTTCCTACGGCTCGAAGACCTCGACCGTCACCTCGATGCGCTCGCCGCGGACCCGGAAGGGTTCCTCGCGGGCTGTCGAGACTTGGCGCGCAGCCTCGACGCCGATGGTGTCGCCCTCGAACGGCCCGATCCGCGCACCTGGCGCGGTTCGGCGGGTCGCGAAGGCAGCGCTGATCCGCTGCGCCGCGCGATCGACGCGATCGAACTCCAGGATCGCGAAGAAGAGGCCCGCCTCGCCCGGCGCATCGAGTTCGCACGCGAGCGTTACCAAGCGCTGCGCGGGAGCCTCGGGCTCGCCGAAGACGAGGAGTACAACGATCCGGGCCGGCTCGCCCGCCGCTGGGAGCAGACCAGCGCCCACGATCCGCACGAGTTCGAGCATCAGCAGCTCGTCCTCCGCGCGGTCGAGTGGCACGCCCTGCGCAGCGAACTGGTCGAGCGCAACCTGTACCTCGTTCCGATCAACGTCGAGCGCTACGTCCACGGCCCGTCGCTCAAGGCCGACCTCGTCCAGGAGGGCTTCGCGGTCCTCTACCGTGCGGTCGACGGCTTCGACTGGCGCCGCGGGCTCCTGTTCCGCACGTACGCGGTGCACTGGCTCAACCAGGCGTTCCGCAGCTACCTCTACAACCACGGCGCGACGGTGCGGGTACCGGTCTACCTCCAGAAGGCGCTGAAGCAGGTCCACCAGGCCCGCTTCCGTCTGGGTGACATGGAGGCCTCGGACGCCGCCATCGCCAAGGAAGCCGATCTGCCCGAGCACATCGTCACCGCAGCGATCGCGGCCGCGCGTTCGAGCATGTCGCTCGACGCCGACGTGGGGCGCGACGGCGACGGCAACCGACTCATCGACCTCCTGTCGGACGGCGACACGGGCGACCCGTATCGCACCGAACTCGAGGACGTGAGTCTCACGAGCGGGCTCGAGCGAGCGATCGCCGGACTCGACGACCGTGAGTCGCTCATCGTGCGCATGCGCTTCGGTCTCGGTGAGAGTCGCGAGTACACACTCGCCGAGGTGGCGGAGAAGCTCGGCGTCTCCGTCGAGCGTGTGCGCCAGATCCAGGTGCGCGCGTTGCAGAAGCTCGACACGCCGTCGCTGCGCCGCGAACTCGCTCCTTACTTGAACTGACACGTGCGTGCGGCCGCGGGAACGAAAGCCCGCGGATCCGCACGCTCTTCTGCGCCGCGCCGAAACAGCGCGCGCAACGAGCACACCGGACGTGTCGGCCGGGCGCCGAAACCCTCGAGCGTCCCTCGAAGCGACCCTCGCTCCCGCCTCGGGGGCGAGGGTCGCCGTGTTACCATCGCCGCCCCTCGTCGACGACGCAGCATCGCGCTCTCGCCGCGACCGCGAGGAGAGCCGGCCACGATGCTCCGCGACCACGAACAGGTGACCGACGGCGAGCCGTCCCAGGGTGCCGATGCACCGGGGCGTGCGAAGCCGCGTTTCGACCGCAAGCCGAGCTGGCTGAAGGTTCCGCTGCCGGGCGGCGAGGGCTACACGCGGCTCGAGCAGCTCAGCCGGCGCCTCTCGCTGAACACCGTCTGCAAGGAAGCGCGCTGCCCGAACATCGGCGAGTGCTGGAAGGGCCCGCGGCCGACCATGACGATCATGGTGCTCGGAAACGAGTGCACCCGCCGCTGCCGGTTCTGCGCGGTGAAGACGGTCGACCGCGCAGCCGCGCCCGATCCCGACGAGCCGCGGCACGTCGGTGAAGCGGTGGCCGAGATGAAACTCGGCTACGTGGTGATCACGTCGGTCGACCGCGACGACCTCCCGGACGGCGGCGCCGCCCACTACGCGGAGTGCGTGCGCGAGCTGAAGGAGCGCGCACCCGACACCGTGGTCGAGACGCTCGTGCCCGACTACCGCGGTGAGCCGCTCGCGACCCTCGTCGCGGCGGGGCCGCACGTGCTCGCGCACAACGTCGAGGTCGTGCCGCGCCTGCAGCGCAAGATCCGCGATCCGCGCTGTTCGTTCGAGCGCTCCTTGGACACGCTCCGCCAAGCCAAACGCGAACGCGTCGACGTGTTCACGAAGTCGGCGCTGATGGTCGGTCTCGGCGAAACGCACGCCGAACTCGAAGAGTCGATGCGCCTGCTCCGCTCGGCCGACGTCGACATCCTGACCATCGGCCAGTACCTGCGCCCCACGCCGCGCCACGCGCCGGTGCGCGAGTACGTCGAACCGGCGCGCTTCGACGAGCTGCGCGCGCTCGGCGAATCACTCGGATTCGTCTTCGTCGCGGCCGGACCGCTCGTGCGTTCCAGTTACAAGGCCGCCGAGTTCTTCGCCGAGCGGATGGTTCGCGAACGACGCGCCGGCCGACTCGCTGCACTGCCCGCCGCCTACGACCCGGCCAACGATCTGCGCCGCTGAACTGCGCCACTGAACTGCGCCACTGAACTGCGCCACTGAACTGCGCCACTGAACTGCGCACTCGAGAACACCGATGAGCCAGACCGCCCCCCTCTCCGTGATCGAGCCCGACGGCCGCGTCTTCGGACACGACCCCGCGCTGTCGGACGCCGAACTCGTGCACTGCTACCGCACGATGCTGCTCGTGCGTGCGTTCGACGAGATCTGCCTCAAGCTGCAGCGCTCGGGCCGCATCGGCTTCTCGATCCCGAACAAGGGCGTCGAAGCCACACAAGTCGGCGCGGCCTCGTGTCTGCGCAAGACGGACTGGATCTTCCCCAGCTACCGCGACTTCGGCATGGCGCTGTACCACGGTGTGAAGCCCGTGGACATGATGCACAACATGTTCGGCAACGCGCGCGACACCGCGAAGGGTCGCCAGATGCCGGTGCACTTCTCGTTCGTCGAGCCGATCCGCTTCTTCTCGATCAGCTCGCCCATCGGCACCCACCTGCCGCAAGCGGTCGGCGCCGCGTTCGCGGCGAAGGAGCGCGGTGAAGACACCGTCGCGCTGTGCAGCTTCGGCGACGGCGGCACGTCGAGCCTCGGTTTCCACTCCGGCCTCAACTTCGCCGGCGTGTGGAAGGCGCCCGTCGTCTTCCTGTGCCAGAACAACGGCTACGCGATCTCGTGCCCGTCCGAACAGCAGACCGCGTCGGAGGGCTACGCGATCAAGGGCATCGCGTACGGCATGCCGGGCGTCGTCGTCGACGGCAACGATCTGCTCGCCGTGCGCCAAGCCGTCGGTGATGCGGTCGCTCGCGCGCGCCGCGGCGACGGTCCGACGATCGTCGAAGCCGTCACGTTCCGCATGGGCGGACACTCGACCTCCGACGATCCGTCGCGCTACGTGCCGAAGGAGCTGTTCGAGGAGTGGGCCAAGAAGGACCCGGTCGAGCGCTTCGAGAAGCACCTCGCCACGCGCGGCTTGTGGACACCCGCAGTCGGCGCCGCATTGCGCGCCGAAGTCATGGACGAAGTGCAAGTGGCCGCACGCGAAGCCGAGCAGGTCGGTGTGCCGCCGCTCGAGACGATCTTCTCGGACGTCTACGCGAGTGTGCCCGAGCACATCCGCGCCCAAGGCGAACGCGCCTTCGAACTGGCGCGTCGCGTCGGTGATCCGCTCGCCGGCGACGGCGCCTTCCCGCTTTGAACCTCGCGCTGCGGGCCTTCCGCTCCGCAGCGCCCACGTCGCGAGAGTGCGCCGAACGCGCACCGCGACATCCGCCCGACGAACACCCGCACGCTCCGAAGCGACATGGCCAATCTGACTCTGATCCAAGCCGTCAACGACGCACTGCGCACGGCGATGAAGTCCGACCCGTCGGTCTACGTCTTCGGTGAAGACGTCGGCCCGAAGGGTGGCGTGTTCCTCGCGACCGAGGGCCTCGCGCGCGACTTCGGCGCGAACCGCTGCTTCGACACGCCGCTGTCCGAGGACGGCATCATCGGCGCCGCGATCGGCATGGCGATGAACGGCTTGCGGCCCGTCGCTGAGATCCAGTTCCAAGACTTCATCTTTCCGGCCTTCGATCAGATCGTGAGCGAGGCGGCGAAGCTGCGCTACCGCTCCGGCGGCCAGTACACGGCGCCCATGGTGATCCGCACGCCGTACGGCGGCGGCATCCGCGGCGGCCTGTACCACAGCCAGTCGGGCGAGGCGTACTTCTGCCACACGCCCGGACTCAAGGTGGTGATCCCGTCGACGCCGCACGACGCGAAGGGGCTCCTGCTCGCGTCGATCGCGGATCCGGATCCGGTGCTCTTCCTCGAACCGAAGGCGCTCTACCGCTCGGTGAAGGGCGAGGTTCCCGAAGGCCACTACACCGTCGACCTCTCGACGCTGCGCACGGTGCGCGAAGGCGAGCACGTGACCGTGTTCTGCTACGGCGCCATGGTGCCGGTCAGCGAGAAGGCCGCGGCGAAGGCCGCCGAGAAAGGCATCTCGTGCCACGTCGTCGACCTGCGCACGCTGCTGCCGCTCGACGAAGACGGACTGCTCGACGCGGCGAAGCGCACCGGCCGCGTCGTCGTCGTGCACGAGGCGCCGCGCTTCTGCGGCTACGGCGGCGAGATCTCCGCGCTGATCGCCGAGAACTGCATCGAGTACATGGAGGCGCCGATCGTGCGCGTCACCGGTTTCGACACGCCGTTCCCGAACACACTCGAGCACCACTACATGCCCGACGAACGCCGCGTGCTCGACGCCATCGAACGCGTCGCCACGTACTGAACCACCACGCGCTTACTCGCCGATCGCGTCCACACGACCAACCGTCCTCAGCACTCCGCACCTCGCACCTCGCACCATGGCCCTCGAGTTCAAGTTGCCCGACATCGGCGAAGGCATCGCCGAAGGTGAGATCGTCAAGTGGCTCGTCGCGCCCGGCGCGCACGTCAAAGAGCACCAGGCGATCGTCGAAGTGATGACCGACAAAGCCACGGTCGAAGTGCCGTCGCCCGCCGCGGGCACGATCACCGAGTTGCGCGCGAAGGAAGGCGATGTCGTTCCCGTCGGGAGCGTGATCTTCGTGCTCGAAACCGCAGCCGGCGCATCCGCACCGAAGGCGGCGCATTCTGCTCCGGCAGCGAGCGCTCCGGCACCGGCAGCGCCGAAGGCCGCTGCACCGGCACCGGCTCCCGCGCCGGCCGCCGCACGGGCCGCCGCACCGGCGACTGCACACAAGGCCGCGGCGCCCGCCGCCGCGAGCGGCCGCACGCTCGAGTTCAAGCTGCCCGACATCGGCGAGGGCATCGCGGAAGGCGAGATCGTGAAGTGGCTCGTCGCGCCCGGCGCGGCGGTGAAGGAACACCAATCGGTCGTCGAGGTGATGACCGACAAGGCCACGGTCGAAGTGCCGGCGCCCGCCGCCGGCACGATCAGCGAACTGCGCGCGAAGGAAGGCGACGTCGTTCCGGTCGGCAGCGTGATCTTCGTGCTCGCACTCGCGGGTTCCGCAAGTGCGGCCCCGGCCGCGACCGCTCACGCACCTGCGGCTCACGCACCGGTTCACGCGGCTGCGAGCAACGGCGCCGCCAAACACGCCGCGCCGGTCGCCGTCGCTGCAGCGGCCGTGAGCGGCGGCAAAGTCCTCGCGGTTCCGTCGGCACGTCGCGTCGCGCGCGAACTCGGCGTCGAACTCGGCGCAGTGCCCGCCTCCGGTCGCGGTGGTGTGGTCCGTCGCGCCGACGTCGAAGCGTTCGCTCGCGGAGGCAAGGCGCCCGCCACGCTCGCTCCGGCGGCCGCCGCCACGGCTGCCCCCGCCGCTCCGCGCACGGCCGCACCGAGCGCTCCGGCGCCCGCGCGCCCCGCGCCCGCGCCGATCGCACTCGCTCCGACGGCGCGCGAGTCGCGCGTTCCGTTCCGCGGTGTGCGACGCAAGATCTCCGAAGCGATGGTGCGCTCCGCCTTCACGGCGCCGCACTTCACCGTCGTCGAAGAACTCGACGTGACCGAACTCGTGCGCCTGCGCGAGAAGGCCAAGGAGTACGGCGCGAAGCGGAACGTCAAGGTGACGTTCATGCCTTTCATCATGAAGGCCTGCGCGAAGGCGCTGCTCGAGTTCCCGCAGCTCAACAGCAAGCTCGACGAGCAGACCCAAGAGATCGTCACGTACCACTTCGTCGATCTCGGCATCGCCACCGACACGCCGAACGGGTTGATCGTGCCGGTGATTCGCGACGCGCACGCGAAAGACGTGCTGCAACTCGCGAAGGAGCTGAACGAACTCGCCGAGCGCACGCGCTCCGGCAAGGTGAGCGCCGAGGAACTGCGCGGCAGCACGTTCAGCATCACGAACGCCGGCAACATCGGCGGCATCCTCGCGACGCCGATCATCAACTTCCCCGAGGTCGCGATCATGGGCGTCCACCGCATCGTGAAGCGCCCGGGTGTGATCGAGACCGAAGACGGTGACGAGATCGCCGTGCGTCAGTACATGAACCTCTCGATCAGCGTCGACCACCGCCTGGTGGACGGCGCCGACGGCGCGCGTTTCCTCGTGCGCATGAAGGAGCTGCTCGAGGACCCGGGCCTTCTCGCTCTGTGAGCATCACCGCCGATCGCTCGCGATGACCGCCACGACGATCGAGAACACCTGGATCGACGCGCCTCCCGGAACGGGCGGCGCGTCGCGCGATCACGCCTGGCTGCGCAGTCTGTTGCGCGACCTGTTGTTCCTGCGCGTCGTCGACGAACGCATGCTCAAGTTGCAGCGTGCGGGCCGCATCGGCTTCGTCGGTTCGATGCTCGGAGCCGAAGCGACGCTCGTCGGCGCGGGCCGCGCGATCGAGAAGCGCGACTGGCTGTGGTCGGGACTGCGCGAGGGCGGCGCGGCGTTGATCCGCGGCCTCCCGCTGAGTGAGTACATCGCGCAGATGTACTGCAACTCGAACGACACGGCGAAGGGGCGGCAGATGTGCAACCACTTCCAGCACGCGGGCACGCACTACCCGAGTTGGTCGAGCGTGATCGGCACGCAGATCCCGCACGGTGTCGGCGCGGCGTTCGCGAGCAAGCAGCGCGGCGACGGCGCGGTGCACGCGATCTTCTTCGGCGACGGCGCGACGAGTTCGAACGGCTTCCACTCCGGGATGAACCTGGCCGCGGTGTGGAAGGTGCCGTGTGTGTTCGTGCTCGTCGACAACGGTTGGGCCATCTCGGTGCCGAGCTGCGCTCAAACCGCGTCGAAGAGTTTCGTCGACAAGGCCATCGCGTACGGCATGCCCGGTCACGAGGTCGACGGCAACGACGTGGTCGCGGTGCACGACGCGATCGCGACGCTCATGGCGCACGCACGCAGCGGAGCGGGACCCGCGTTGCTCGTCGTGCGCACGTACCGATTGATGGGGCACAGTTCGTCCGACGACCCCACGAAGTACCGCGACCAACGCGAGGTCGATCGCTGGCTCGCCAAGGACCCGCTGCCGCGCTTCGAGAAGCGCCTCGTCGAACTCGGTGTCGTGCGCGACGGCGACGCCGCGCGAACGACCGACGAACTGCGCGCCGAAGTGGACGCAGAGATTCACGTTCAGGAAGCGGCGGCACCGATGCCGCTGCGCAGCCTGGTCGAAGACATCTACGCCGAGGTGCCGCGGCACCTGCGGCGTCAGTACAACGACTTCCTGCGCGTCGCCGAGCGCCTCGGCGAGGCTCGCAAGGGCGACGGCGCCTTCCCGCTGTGAGCACGTCGCGAGAGTTGCGCGAGCCGGCCCCCCTCGCCGCGCCGGTCCTTCCGCCGGTCGACGAACCGTTCTCGCGCGTCGCGCCGTTCGCGACTGCGCGCAACGGCGCCTGCGTCGCAGGTCTGTGCGCCGGTGTGGCGCGCAGGCTCGGCGCCGACGTCGGGCTGGTGCGTGTGCCGCTCGCCGTGCTCGCGCTCCTCGCGCTCGTCGTGTGGTGGCCGCTCGCACTCGCGCTCGGCTGCGCCTACGTCCTCCTGTGGCTCGTGCTGCCGCGCGAAGACGCGCTGCCGCTGCTCCACGAATTCGAGTTCTGATCCAACGCCCCAACTCGTGATGAGCAAGAAAGTCGTCGTCATCGGCGCCGGTCCGGCCGGCTACGTGTGCGCCATCCGTCTGGCCCAACTCGGTCAGAGCGTGACCGTCGTCGAACGCGACGCGCTCGGCGGCGTGTGCCTCAACGTCGGGTGTGTGCCGTCGAAGGCGCTCATCGCGGCCGGCTCGCTGATCGACAAGGCGCGCAAGGCGAGCACGATGGGCATCTCGTTCGGCGAGCCGAAGGTCGAGATCGGCAAGCTCGTCGAGTGGAAACAGGGCATCGTCGCGAAGCTCACCGGCGGCGTCGGCAGCCTGCTGAAGAACCACGGCATCAAGGTCGTGCGCGGCAACGCGACGTTCGCCGATGCGAAGACGCTGAAGGTCTCGGGTGGTTCGGACGGCGCGCAGTCGTTGACCGCCGACGTGTTCGTGATCGCGACCGGTTCGGTGCCGATCGACATCCCGGGCTTCAAGTGCGACGAGAAGGACGTCTGGTCGTCGACCGGCGGCCTCGCGCCGACGCGCATCCCGGAGCACCTCGTCGTCATCGGCGGCGGCTACATCGGCCTCGAGCTCGGCACGATGTACCGCAAGCTGGGCTCGAAGGTCACGGTGCTCGAAGCCACGACCGGCGCGCTGCCCGGCCAGGACCGCGACTGCGTCAAGGTCATCGAGAAGAACCTCGAGAAGCTGGGCGTCGTGCTGCTCACGAAGACGTTCGCGAAGTCGTGGACCAAGCGCGGCGACAAGAAGGTCGTGACCGCCGAAGTCGACGGCCAGATGCGTGAGATCGAATGCGACCAGATCCTCTCGACGGTCGGTCGCCGTCCGAACACCGAAGGGCTCGGGCTCGACAAGCTCGGCCTCGCGGTCGACAAACGCGGCTTCATCGAAGTCGACGACCAACTGCGCACCAAGGTGCCCGGCGTCTTCGCGATCGGCGACGTCGCGGGTCAGCCGATGCTCGCGCACAAGGGCAGCAAGGAAGGCCTCGTCGCCGCGGCCGTGATCGCCGGACAGCCCGAGCGCTACGACGTGCGCTGCGTGCCGGCCGTGATCTTCACGTCGCCGGAGATGGCGTCGGTCGGACTGTCGGTCGAACAGGCCAAGGAGCAGGGCCGCGAGACGAAGGTCGGTCAGTTCCCGTTCGCCGCGGCGGCGCGCGCGATGAGCCTGATGGAGACCGAGGGCTTCGTGAAGGTCGTCGCGGACGCGAAGACGGACGAACTCCTCGGTGTGCACATGGTCGGTCCCGAAGTCACCGAACTCATCGCCGAGGCGACGCTCGCGATCGAGATGGGTGCGACCGCCGAGGACATCGCACGCACGATCCACGCGCACCCGACGCTGCCCGAGGCGTTGATGGAAGCCGCGGAAGCCGTGCACAAGATGGCCGTGCACATCTTCCAGAAGAAGTGACACCAGACGACGTCAGGGTGGGGGAGCTCGATGTCGTGCGCGTGGGCCGCGTCTCCTACGAGCGCGGTCACACGCTGCAGCTCGAGCGCCTCGAAGCGCGCGTGCGCGGCGACGTCCGCGACGCGCTGATCCTGCTCGAACACGACGAAGTCGTCACGCTCGGACGCGGTACGCCGGCGGAGGGTTTCGGCCGCGAAGAACTTGCGGCGCGCGGCGTCCCGCTCGTCGCCGTCGAGCGCGGCGGCGAAGCGACCTGGCACGGGCCCGGCCAACTCGTCGCCTATCCGATCGTCGCACTGCCCGAAGGGCGACGCGATCTGCACCGCTACCTGCGCGACCTCGAACAGGTCGTGATCCTGCTGCTGGCGGATCTCGGCGTCGTCGGCGAGCGCCGCGCCGGCCTCACGGGCGTCTGGATCGGCGAACGCAAGGTCTGTTCGATCGGCGTCGCGGTCCGCCGCTGGGTGACGTGGCACGGCGTGTCGCTCAACGTCTCGAACGCGCTCGAGACCTTCGCGAGTTTCCGCGCCTGCGGACTCGCGCCGGGTGTGATGACGCGGGTCGTCGACCATGCACAGGTGCCGCAGGGCGATCCACTGCTCGCGAGCGCCTTCGAAGTCGCATTTCGAGGGGTGTTCGAAGGCATGTTCGAAGGCCCGTTCGAAGGCAAGTTCGAACGCGAGTGACTTCGGCGCCGGCGCAGCGCCGCACACGGAATCGGCGGTTCGTCGCCAGTCTGCGGGGGCGAGAGGCCGATCGAAACGGGACCAGTGCCGTGACCGCGCGGCCGGTCCCCCATGTCCACCGGTCGCCTCACAGATCTCGCGCATCTGCGCCCCGGCTTCGCCGAGCGTGCCTTCACCCTGTGTGCCCCGGCGGCCCTGGCCGCGGGCCTCGGGGCCTTCGTCGGCGCCATGGAAGCGGCCGCCGCGGGCGCCCTCGGTGCCGGCCTCGGAGTGCTGCTCGCGACGTTCGCCGAACGCCGCGCGGCCTTGGCACGCGACGAGGTCGATGGAGCCCGCGCCGCGCTCGCCGAAGCCGCACGCAACGAGTTGCGGGTGCAGCTCGGACAGCTCGTCGAGGAAGCTGCGCGCACCAACGTGGAGTTCGAGCGCCGCGCCGCCTTCGCCGACGACGCGCGGCGGTCGCAGAACCAACTGCTCGCCGAACTCGCGCCCGAGTTCTACGGGCTCATGCGTTCGATGGGGCATCACGCGGAACGCCTGCGTGAACTCGAACTCGACACCGAGGACGCGGCCGCGGCTCAAGGACTCGTCGACGCGACGAGTTCGCTGCGCCGACTGCTCGGCGCAGTCCTCGATCTGGCGCGCGCCCGCGCCGGACGCCTGCGCTTGCGCGAACGCGACTTCGATCTCGCGGCGGCGCTCGACCGCATCGGTCGCGCCTTCACGAGCGCAGCGCGCGCGAAGGGCGTGACGTTCGAGCTTGCGATCGGGCGGCTCGCCAACCACTGGCGCTTCGGCGACGAGCGACGCCTGCAACAGCTCCTCGAGCGCGTCCTCGGCGCCGCCCTCGACACCAGCGAGCGCGGCCTCATCGAACTCTCCGTCGCCGAGTTGCCCGAGCGGCCCGACCGCTTGCGCTTCGAAGTGCGCGACGGCGCGCCGATCCACGACCAGGTCTCGTTCGAGCGCATCCTGACCGAGTCACCCGGCGGCTTCGAGAATCTGTTCGAACTCGACGCGTCACTTTCACTCGCCCTGGCACGCGGCCTCGCCGAAGTCCTGGGCGGGAAGCTCGAAGCGAGCGCACGCACCGAAGGCGGTCACTTGATCGCGATCGAACTCGCGCTGCCCGGCGGTGCGGACCCGACGCACGTGGACGGTCCCGGCAGTGCCGACAACGTGGGATTGCGTGCACTCGTCGCGGCACCGAGCGGCCCGGACGGCGATCTCGTCGAAGGGGTCGCGACCGGCCTCGGTTGGCTCGTCCGCCGCTGCGCCGACGCGACCGAGGTCGACACT
>JBIKNC010000224.1:0-7004 GCA_044358925.1 Planctomycetota bacterium
AAACGGCCGCGCAAAGCGCGGCCGTTTGTCGTTCGACGGAGGGTTCGAAGTGCCGGATCTGGCGACAGGGTGCCTGGCACCGTACGCGCCAACCCGCCACGTTTCAGGACTTCTTCGCGCCGCGCTGCCGCACCTCGTCGATGCGGCGTTCGGCCAGACGATCGGCGGCGAGGTTCGTCGAGATGCCCTCGTGGCGCGAGATCGCGAAGACCTCTTTCAGGTTGTCGTAGATGCGGTCGATGCGCTCGACGGCGATCGCTTCGTCGTAGCCCTTCGGCCGCGTCTCGATCGACACGTTGATGATGCCGCCGGCGTTGATGACGTAGTCGGGTGCGTACAGGATGCCGCGGTCCTTGAGTTGGTCGCCGTGGCGCTCCTCGAGGAGGACGTTGTTCGCGCAGCCGGCGATCGCCTTGCAGCGCAGATCGCCGATCGTCTGATCGTTCACGCCGGCGCCGCGCGCGCACGGGGCGTAGATGTCGACCTGCAGCTTGTGGTGGCCCTTGTCGGCCACGATCTCGTAGCCGTGTTCGGCGGCGAGGTCGCGTGCGCGTTTCTCGTTGAGGTCGCAGATCAGGATGCGCGCGCCGCGGTCCTTCAGCATGCGCGCCATCGCACCGCCGACGGCGCCGACGCCTTGGATCAGGACCGAGCGGCCCGTGAACGAGTCGTTGCCGAAGACTTCTTCGAGCACCGCGCGCATGCCTTGCACGACACCGCGCGCCGTGTACGGGCTCGGGTTGCCGGAGCCGCCGTCCGCGCGCGACAGGCCGGTCACGTACTTCGTCGTCTTCTTGACCTCGTTGAGGTCCGCGATGCCGATGTTCATGTCCTCGGCGGTGATGTAACGACCTTTGAAGTCGTCGACGAAGCGGCCCATCGCGTGGAACAGCTCGGGCGACTTGATCTCGGCCGGCTCGCCGATGATCACCGACTTGCCGCCGCCCAGACCGGTCTGCGCGACCGCGGACTTGTAGGTCATGCCGCGCGCGAGGCGCTTCACGTCGAACAGCGCTTCCTCCTCCGAGGCGTACGGCAGCATGCGCATGCCGCCGAGCGAGGGCCCCAGCGTCGTGTCGTGCACCGCGATGAGAGCGTGGAGGCCCGTGGCCTCGTCCCGGCAGCGCGCGACGCGCTCGTAACCTTCGATGGGGAGGTTCGTGATCTGCATGTGGATGGCGAAACGTGCGTTGGAGGCATTCCGCGCACGAGCGGACGGCCGGAGCGATGGAGGCCTCGCCGGCTCGCGGGCGCACCGAGGGGCACGCGCGCTACAGGGCGCGAAGCATGGTAGCGTCGGCCTCCACGCGAGTCGCTCGCAGCCGGGGATCCGGTGGCGCGCGCGTCGGTTGCGGATGTCGCGCCGTTCAGCTCGCTTCGCCGGCCGCCTTCTTGCTCGCGCGCTTCGTCGCCTTCTTGGCGGTCTTCTTCGCGGCCTTCTTCGCCGTCTTCTTCGTGGCGCCGCCGCCGGCAGCCTTGCGCGCGCGCTTCTTCTTCGACGGTCCGGCCGCTCGGCGCGCCGCGAGCCACTCCAGCGCATCCGGCAACTGCACCGACTCCGCCTCGCGGTCCTTCGGCACCGACGCGTTCGTCTCGCCGTCGCTCACGTACGGCCCGTAACGGCCCGCGAGCAGTTTCACCGCAACGCCTTCGGGGGTCGCTCCCAGTTCGCGCAGCACCTCGGCGCCGCGCCCGCGTCCCTTCTTCTCGGTCGCGAGCACCGCGAGCGCACCGTCGAGGTCGATCCCGAAGATCTCACTCGGATCCTTGAGGCTGCGCGTGTCGGTGCCGCAGCGCAGGTACGGGCCGTAGCGCCCGAGGTCCACGAGGATGGGCTCGTTGTTCGCCGGGTTCACACCGACCGTGCGCGGCAACGACAACAACCGCAGCGCCGTCGCGAGATCCACTTCCTGCGGCACCATGCCGGGGAAGAGCGACTTCATCTTCGGCTTCTCCTCGTCGTCCTTGTCGCCGCACTGCACGTACGGCCCGAAGCGACCGACCTTGAGGAAGATCGGCTTGCCGCTTTCCGGATGCACGCCGAGTTCCTGCGGCCCCGTGTCCTTCTCGAACAGCTCCATCGCCTTCGCGAGCGTCAACTCGTCCGGCGGCAGGCCGTCGGGAATGTTCGCGCGATCCTCGCCGCGTTCGAGATACGGACCGTACTTGCCGACGCGGATCGTGATCTCGCGCCCTTCGACGTCCTTGCCCAGCGGCAACGTGCAGACCGTGCGTGCGTCGATCTCCTGCGCGACGAGGTCCTTGAGACCGAGGCCGCTGCCGTCCTCGCCGAAGTAGAAGCGCTTCAGGTACGGCGTCGACGCCATCTCACCGAGCGAGATGCGGTCGAGGTCGTCTTCCATGCGCGCGGTGAACGCGACGTCGACCAGCTTCTCGAAGTGCTGTTCGAGCAGACCCACCACCGCGAACGCCGTGAACGTCGGCACGAGCGCGTTGCTGTCCTTCGTCACGTAGTCGCGGCGCACGATCGTGTCGATCGTCGCGGCGTACGTGCTCGGTCGGCCGACGCCGTTCGCTTCGAGTTCCTTGACCAGCGACGCTTCCGTGTAACGCGCCGGCGGTTGTGTGGTGTGGTCCTTCGCGGCGAGTTCCGCGCAATCGAGCGCTTGGCCCGGCACGACGCTGGGCAGCACCGTCTCCTTGTCCGCGAGTTCGGCGTCCGGATCGTCCGCGCCTTCGACGTACGCGCGCAGGAAGCCCGGGAACTCGATCGTCTTGCCCGTGGTCTGCATCAACGCGCGCCCGCCGCGCACTTTGAGCGTGACGCGCTGCCCGCGCGCGTCCTCCATCTGGCAGGCCATCGTGCGCTTCCAGATCAGCTCGTACACCCGCGCCTCGTCGCGACCGACCGCGCGCGCCACGTCCTCGGGCGACTTGAAGTCACCGGACGGACGGATCGCCTCGTGCGCCTCCTGGGCGTTCTTGACCTTCGTCTTGTAGCGGCGCGGCTCGCTGGGCAAGTAGTTCTTGCCGTACATCGCTGCGATCTGTCGGCGCGTCTGCTCGAGCGCTTGATCCGAGAGCGTCGTCGAGTCCGTACGCATGTACGTGATGAAGCCGTTCTCGTACAGGCGCTGCGCGGCCTGCATCGTCTGCCGCGCGGACATGCGCAACTTGCGGTTGGCCTCCTGCTGCAACGTCGACGTCGTGAACGGCGGGCCCGGGCGTTCGGTGTACGGCTTGCTCTCGAGCGCATCGACCGTCCACTTCGCACTCGCGAGTTCGGTGATGAGCGCCTGCGCACCGCTCTCGTCGAGCCACAGCGCGTCGGAGCCGTTCTTCAAGAGGCCGGTGTCGGCGTCGAAGTCGCGCCCGCTGGCCACGCGTTTGCCGCCCACCGACACGAGTTCGGCTTGGAACGGCGTCTTCGCGCCGCTTTGCGCGGCGAAGGTGCCGACCAGATCCCAGAACGTCGCGCGGTGGAACGCGAGTCGCGCGCGCTCGCGCTCGACGATCAAGCGGATCGCGACCGACTGCACACGACCGGCCGACAGGCCAGGCCCGATCTTGCGCCACAGGATCGGCGAGACCTCGTAGCCGTACAGACGGTCGACGAGGCGCCGCGTCTCCTGCGCTTCGACCATGCCGCGGTCGAGGTCGCGCGGATGTGCGAGCGCGTGCTGGATCGCTTCCTTCGTGATCTCGTGGAAGACGAGCCGCTTCATCGGCACGTCCGGCGCGAGCACCTCGACGAGGTGCCAACTGATCGACTCGCCTTCGCGGTCTTCGTCAGTCGCGAGGTAGACCTCCTTCGCGTCCTCCAGCAGCTTCTTGAGCTTGCGCACCTGCTCGCGCTTGGCTTGCGGCACGACGTACAGCGGTGCGAAGTCGTTCTCGATGTCGATGCCGAGGCGCGCCCACTTCTCCCCCTTCATGGCGGCCGGGATCTCGTCGGCCGACGGAGGCAGGTCGCGGACGTGGCCGACGGAGGCTTCGACGACGAAACCATCGGGGAGGAAGCCCTTGATCGTCTTCGCCTTGGTGGGCGATTCGACGATGACGAGGGAGGTGCCGGCTGAGCTCTTCTTGACCACGTGGGAGTCGTCTGGATCGATGCGCGGGGAGATTCGGGCGCCAAGGGCTAACAGATCGGTGCCCGGAGAACAAAGACCGCGCTTGGACAACCGGGTGGCGGGTGACGGTGGGAAGCGGACCACAAGCTCGGCACGGGACACGACTTGTGCTCCGGAACGAGGCCGTCGGTGGGTCGACCCGACACCGAACACACATCCGTGTCATCCGTCTCGTGCATGGCGCAGAGCGCACGACTACCTTCCGCGGCGGTGATCGACCGCGGTGTGCACGATGGATCGACGAGCAACCGCGCGCGGGGGCCGCGTCGCGGCGGCGGCGTCGTGTTCGCAGCGCTCGAACGCGAAACGCCCGAGCAACACGCGGGCTCGGCGCCCCGCGAACCGTCCGAGCGGCGGCTCGCGGTGCTCGTCGCGAGTTCGGGGAGCGGAACCGAGACCAGTGCGGCGGTGAGTGCACTCAGCGGTGCTCGCAGCGAGTCGTGGAGCCGCCCACAGGCGCGCGAGCGGCTCGCAGGCGCCCTCGTGATCGTGCCGCGGCGTGTCCTCGTGGAGACCTGGCTCGCGTCCGCGGGCGACGACGCGCCCTTTCTCTTCGGGCTCGACGAGTTGGCCGGTTTTCTGGCGCCCGGCGGGCTCGGCGCCGACTTCGAGAAGCTGCTCGCGCTGCGCGCCGGCGCACGCAGCGAACACGGCGGCGCGGGCCTCGATGCGGCGGGTCCGAACGAGTTGCTGCGCGCCGCGCGCGCGCTCGTCGAGAGTGTGCACACGCTCGCGGCACCGGAGTTGGCGGCGCTCGGACACGCTTGGAACGAGGCGGCCGTGCGACTCGAACGCGAGCTGCCGCGCGAGGCCGGGCGGCTGGCCGCACTGGCGCGGCTCGTCGATCGGCCCAGCGCCTGGTTCGGCGCGAGCGACGGCATCTTCGGCGCGCCGGGACACGGCGCGGGCGCGGCGCACGACGGCCGCTTGGCCGCCGCGACAGCGGAGTTCGCCGACCTCGAACTCGCGTTCGCCGAGTCGCGGCCGGGTTGGGAGTTCCGCGCGCGCGGCGGTTCGGTCGAGCTCGAGAACCTGCCGCCGCACCACGAGGAGGTCGTGCCGCTCGGTGACGCGGACCTCGAACGTGTGCACGACGCGCTCGCGAAGGTGCTGCCGTCGCTCGGCGGTGCGCGGGTCGCGCACGGGCGCCCGCTCGAAGCGCGCGATGCACAGGTGGAGATCGGCGACCGCATCGCGCAGTCGCTCGGCCGGCGCCAACATCTGCTGTTGCACGCGCCGACGGGCACCGGCAAGACGCTCGCGTATCTCGTGCCGGGCCTGTTGTTCGCGGTGCGCAACGGCGTGCGGCTCGGGCTCTCGACCTACACGAAGGCGCTGCAGCGGCAGGCGTACGACCGCGACCTGCCGCTCGCGCTCGAACTGCTCGCGCGCGTCGGTCTCGATCCGGCGCCGCGGGTGTGTGTGCTCAAGGGTCGCTCGAACTACGTGTGTTGGCGCGCGCTGATCTCGCTCGCGCCCGGGCCGGCCGACGGCGCGGCTCGGCATCTTTCGTTCTGCCACGCGCTCGCGTTCGCGCTGACGTCGCCCGACGGCGACGTCGATCGCTTCGCGAGCGTCGGACTCGCGCCGTTCGAAGGCGTGGAGAACCTCGCGACCGAGTGGGAACTGCTGCGGCGCTCGTTCGTGGCGCGCTCGGGCTGTTGCAGTCGGCGCGGTGCGCGCGGTCTGTGCGGAGCGGACGCGGCGCGGCTGCGCGCGGAGACGTGCCACGGTGTGATCACGAACCACGCGTTCGCGCTCGCGCGGCCGGAGTTCTTCCGCCACATCGTGTTCGACGAGTGCGAGCACCTGCACGACCAGGCGCACGGTGCGTTCAGTCGGGCGGTGTCGCTGGAGCGCGCGCGGCGACTGCTCGACGAGATCAGCGGCACACGCGGCCGCGGCCCGCTCGAAGTGCTGCGGCGCACGATCGACGGCGCGTTGTCGTTCGGGGCGGCGCAGGCGGAGTTGTCGCACGCGCTCACGTCGCGCACGGCGGCGCGGTCGGCATTGGAGAGGCTCGTGCGCCGCGCGCGCGAGTTCTGCGACTGGCGCACCGAGCAGGAGAAGAGTCGCGATCGCGGCGGTGAACACGCGTTGCTGCGCGAATGGCTGACCGACGGGCTCGAACGCGGCGCGGAGAATGCACAGGCGCTCGTCGCCGCGCACTCCGAGGTCGGGCGCCATTTGAGTGGGCTCACGACCAGCCTGCGCGCACTCTCCGACGGCCTGTTCGAGGTGCCCGTGCCGCGCAAGGAGCGTGTGCGCTTCGAACTCGACGCACAGATCGGCGATCTCGAAGAGTTGCTCGATGCGATCCTCGTGTGGTTGCCGATGCGCGACGGCGCGCTCGCGTTCGACGACGGCACGTTCCACGACGCGCTGGAGCGCGGCAACGACGTGGTGCTCGAGACGCGTGTGCTCCTGCCGCACGAACACCTCGGGCGCTTCCACTACCCCAAGCTCGCCGGCGCCGTGTACCTGTCCGCGACGACGCTGCTGCGCGGCGGATTCGACGACGCGCGGCGCTATCTCGGGCTCGAACGCGCGGCGTCGCCCGCACCGGAGGAGGAGCGTCCGCCCGAGACGGTCGCGACGTTCGCGGCGCCCGAGTCGTTCGACTACTCGCGTGTGTGTGTGTGCGTGCCGAGCGACGTGCCCGACTACCGCGCCGACAAACGCGGTTGGATGGAGCACGGCGCGCGGCTCGTGGCGCATCTCGCGGAGCGCACGGGCGGGCGATTGCTGGCGCTGTACACGAATCAGGAGGACCTGCTCGGCGTCGCGCGCCTCGTGCGACCGTACCTGGCGGCGCGCGGCATCGAGGTGCTCGCGCAGAACACGGGCACGAGTGCGGAGCGACTCGCGGAACGTTTCCGCACCCACGGGCGCGCGGTGCTGCTGGGCGTC
>JBIKNC010000001.1:0-70121 GCA_044358925.1 Planctomycetota bacterium
CGATCAGGTCGTGCGGCTCGGTGTCGTCGCGGGGGCGAGCGAACCGACGCTGCTCGCACGACTGCGCACGGAACTCGCGCGGCGTTCGCACGCACTGCCCGACCCCGGCGGCGCGCCGCCGAGCGGACTCGCTGCGGCGCTGTTCGTGAACGATCGCTCGCAGGTCGACGGCGAGGTCAGTGACCTCTTCAAGCGCACCGGCACGTTGCACCTGCTCGCGATCTCAGGCATGCACGTCGTGTTGTTCGCGTGGCTCGTCGCGTGGCCGTTGCGACGCGGCGTACGTGTGTTGCTGATGCGCCTGCACGTTCCGCGGCCGTGGCCGCGACGCTGCGGTGCGCTCGCAGCGGGTGCGACGATCGTGGTCTTCTCGGCGCTCGCGGGCGGTGAAGCGCCGATCGTGCGCGCGGCGGTCGCGACCGTCGTCGTGCTGCTCGTGCGCGACTGGCCGCGCGAAGAGCCGCGCACGACCGACACACTCGCGTTGCTCGCGCTCGGACTCGCGCTCGAACTCGTGGCCGATCCGCTCGCGCTGGAGAACGTCGGCCTCGTGCTCAGCTACGGCGCGTGCCTCGGTCTGGCACTCGGTGCGCGACCGGCGTCGCAAGCGGTGTCGTTGCTCGTGTTCGGGCGCGCGCTCGAACGCGAAGTCGATCCGCTGGTTTGGATCGGCTCGCGCCCGCGACTCGTCGCGGCAATTCTCGCGCTGCGCGCGCGGCGTGCGATCGCGTGGGGCCTCGGATCGTCGATCGCGGCCACGTTCGGCACGCTGCCGACGCAGTGGAGCGTGTTCGGCGAGTTCAGCCCGGTGGGCATCGTCGCGACGCCGCTCGTCGGGCCGCTGATGGTGCCGTGGTTGCCGGCGCTGTGGGTCGGTGCGCTCGATCCGCAGGGCCCGATCGCGTGGCCGCAGGCCTGGATCGAGAGCCTGGCGTTGTGGTTGCTCGCGCTGTGCGACGCGTTGCCCGGCACGAGTCTGATCCTGCCGGAGCGGCCGGTGTGGTGGATCTTCGGAGTGAGCGCGCTTGCATTGGCGGCGCTCGCAGTGGCACGCCGCGGCGACAGGCAGCGACACTGCGAGCGCGCCGCGTGCGCGGGCCTCGCACTGACGCTCGTGCCGTGGACCTGTGCGCCTCGCGAACTCGAGGTGTTCGCGCTCGACGTCGGACACGGCACGTGCGTCGTCGCGCGCGCGCCGGGCCTGCCGCTGGTGGTGTTCGACGCCGGCACGACGACGCGCCACGGACTCGAGCGGTCCGCGCTGCGGCCTCTGCTGTCGCGCTTCGATGCGGGCGCGGGTCTGCTGGTCGTCTCGCACCTCGATCGCGACCACAGCGCAGCAGTGCCGTGGCTCGCGCGCCGCGGTCTGTTCGCCCGGACGGCGGGCGCGTGGCCCGCCGACCTGACACACGACGCGCCGCACGTCGACATCGCGACGACACCGGGAGCGTTCGAGGGTGAGACACGCGCCGGCGCAGGAGCGCGAACGGACGCGGCGCGCTGGCGACTGACCCGCGGCTCGCTCGAACGCGGCAACGAAGGATCGCGCAACCTCGAACTCACGTGGAACGGCGCGCGTGTGCTCTTGTGCGGCGACGCGACGGGCGATGGGTTCGCGCGGCTCGTCGACGAGCGGGTCACTCGCGGGCCCTTCGACCTCGTCCTGCTCCCCCACCACGGTCGGCACGGCGTCGGCACGCAGCGACTGCTCGACGAACTCGCGCCGCGCGAGGTGTGGCTGAGCTCGGAAACCCCCGCGCCGATCCTGTCGGAACTCGAACGGCGCGGCGTGCCCTGGCGCGGCACGTTCGCAACCGGTCCACTGGGGCCGTGGCGTGCGCACGATCCGCCGCCGCGCCCTCTGCCGCTCGTGACCACTGCGGTCCGTTCCGCTAGCCGGACCACGCGCGAACGGCGTCCGCGTCGCGACGTGAAGAACAGCGCAACGCACACGTCCGTGCGCAGCGCGCGAGGCCTCGACGAACGTCCAACTCGGCGGACACGACACACTCGGCGCCGTTGCCGCTCGCTCGCGAGCACGACGGCGCACGCTCCCAGATGAAGACCACGAACCACGTCTCGAAGGCTCGCTTCGCCGCACTCCTGTCCGCTCTCGTCGTCGCTGCGTTCAGCGAGCGTGCACGTGCGGCACACACGCTTGGTGATGCGCTCGTCCAGGAAGCTGCAACGACCGAGCGTGCGGCGCAGCGGCTGCTCGTGCTGGAGAGCGGCCAAGTGCTGCGCGCGCGCGCGCGCCAGCGCTCCGACGGCGTGTGGGAGTACGCTCGCGGCGGCGAGTGGGTGGCGCTCGAGGGCGTGGCTGTCACCTCGGTGCGGCTCGAGAGCGACGTGCTCGCGGAGTTCGCGACGAAGCGCCGCGAGCAGAGCGCTGCCCCGGTGCCGGTGCACGAGCGCCTCGAACTGGCGCACTGGTGCGAGAACACGGGACTGCTCGTCGAAGCGCTCGAGGAGCTCGACCGCGCGTTCGAGGACCACCCCGGCGACGGACGCGTCGAACGTCACACGCTGCGGCTCGGCGAGCGCGCGAAGTTCGCCTTCGGCCTGCCCGACGCGGCGCGCTACACGAGCGGCACCGAGCGTGAACAGGGCGATGCGTTGCGCACGGCGCTCGCGACGATCGCGCGCCTCGGTCCGAGCGGGCGACTGCTCGCGGCGGAGCAGCTCGTGGCCGCTGCCGGAGTCGAACGTGTGCGCACGGAGGTCAACGCGGACCTGCGGCGCTCGGGCCCGCTCGGCCGACGCCTCGCCTGTGAACTGTCGGGCCGCCTCGCGCCGGGCGAGGAGAGCAAGGTGCTGTTCGTGCGTGCGCTGCTCGACACGGATCCCGCGGTGCGCATCGCCGGCGCGAGCGCACTCGGTCGCGCGAACGAGCCGGGCTTCATCGCACCGTTCGAACGCGCGCTCGCTTCGTCAAACCAACAGGTGCAGCTCAACGCCGCGCAGGCGCTCGGAGTGCTCGGTCAGGCGGCGGCGCTGCCGGTGATCGCACGCGCGCTGCTCGCGGCGCCGGCGTCCGGCGGCAATCCGTCGGGCGCGCGCGGCTACGTCTTCATCGGGCGCCAGTTCGCCTACGTGCAGGACTTCGACGTGGAAGTCGCGACGGCGGCGACGATCGCGGATCCGCAGATCGGTGTGCTGGTCGAAGGGTCGGTGCTCGACGCGCGCGTGTTGTCGACGGTGATCGAACGCACGGTCGTGCGGCGCCACCTCGCGCTCTCGGCCGGCCGACTGCTGGGCGAGTCGATCGGCGATTCACCGAAGGACTGGGAGGCGTGGGCCAAGGCGACGCTCGCCGAAACGCCCGCCGAGCCGCCCACGACCGGCGGCTGACGCTTCGCGTGGCGCTTCAGTCGGCGCTTCGGCTGGCGCTCGAGGTCACGCAGCGACTGCCGCTCACTCCGCCGCGGGCGCGTCACCGCGGCCGAAGCGGCGCTGCACGAAGCCTTGGAAGCCCTGCACGGCGGTGCGCTGCATGTAGAAGGCCATGCCGCGGGTGCCGCCGAGCTCCTCGCCGCCGCCGGCGCGACCCGGGCCGCCGTGCACGAGGTTGGGCAGCACCATGCCCGGCGCGAGCGCCTGGCCTTTGACCTTGTCCGAACCGATCCACACACGACCGTGGTTGGGCGCGAGTTCGAGCACCGCCGTCTCGGTCCACTCGGGGTCGTTCGAGTAGAGCGACACGACCAGTCCGCCGCCGCTGCGGTTGACGAGGGCGGCGGCTCCGATCGCCGTGCCGTCGTACGGCACGATCGTCGCGACCGGTCCGAAGACCTCTTCGGTGTGGATCACGTCGGAAAGTGCATCGCGCGCGACGAGCAACGTCGGAGCGACCTGCGCCGGATACGGGCCCTTCGGCACGTCGCCGCCGAGCACGACCTGTGCCACGGTGCGCAGACGCGCGAGTCCGTCGCGCACGTGTTCGAGTTGCGCCGCGCCCGAGAGTGCGCCGACGCGCGTCTCGGCGCCGGTCGGCTCGCCGACCTTCTGGCGCTTCAGTTGTTCGACGAGGTGGCTCGCCACTTCTTCGACGCGCTCCTTCGGAACGAAGATGCGGCGCACGGCCGTGCACTTCTGTCCGGCCTTCTGCGTCATGTCGGTGACGATGTTGGCCAGGAACTCCTCGTAGACCGCCGCGTCGCTGTCGACGTCGGGCGCGAGCACCGCCGCGTTGATCGAGTCCGCCTCGACGTTCACGCGCACGCCCTGCGCGAGCAGCGTCGGGTGGCCGCGCACCTTGTGCCCCGTGACCGCGGACCCCGTGAATGCGACGCAATCCTGAGGTCCGAGGTGTTGGAAGAGCTCCTGCACGCTGCCGCACAGGAACTGGAAGACGCCGGCCGGCAACACGCCGCTCGCCACGACGATCTGTGCGACGCGGTGCGCGACGAGTGCGGTCTGTTCACCCGGCTTCTCGATCACCGGCACACCGGCGAGGAGCGAGCACGCCATCTTCTCGGCCATGCCCCAGGCCGGGAAGTTGAACGCGTTGACGTGCACGGCGACGCCGCGGCGCGGGACGAGGACGTGCTCGGCCCAGAAGCGCGGCGTGCGGCCGATCTGCTCGCCGTCGCCGTCGGTGAGGAAGCGCCGCTCGCCCAGCTTCTTGCCGAGCGCCGCGTACGCCGCGAGCGTCCCGGTCGCACCGTCGAGGTCGAACTTCGCGTCGCCGCGCGTCGAACCGGCGTTCGTGGCCGAGAGCGCGATGAGCTCGTCGCGGTGTTCGTGGATCGCGGCCGAGACGTCCTTGAGGAGCTGTCCGCGCTGCACGAACGACAGTGCACGCAGCGCCGGTCCGCCCACTTCGCGTGCGAAGCGGCACGCGCCGACGAGGTCGAGGCCGGCCGAACTCACGCGCGCCAGCACGGCGCCGGTCCACGGATCGGCGATCTCGCGCGCGCTCTTCGCGTCTCCGCTGCACCAACTGCCGGCGAGGTAGCTCTCGAGGATCTTCATGCGTCGTGAGGTCGCCCGCGCAGGGTCTGGCGCGCGGAGCGGGGCGGTACGGTACCCGCTCGGCACACGCCCACGAACGAGCGAGGCCGCGCCGCGAGCAAGCCCGCGCGAGTCGCGCCGAGTCGCACCGTCCTCCCCCACCGCTCGCGCCGCGCTCCTTCCGCGCCGCGCACCCGCTTCGCAACGCCTTCCCGCCACGCCGCTCCCGCGCAGAACCCATGACGAACACCGACCTCCCGATCAGCGCCGCCCAACTCCCGCCGCGCCTGTTCGAGGGCGAAGTCGTCGCGATCACCGGCGGTGGCACGGGCCTCGGCCTCCAGATCGCGCGCGGTTTCGCCGCGCTCGGAGCGACGGTCTCGATCGCGTCGCGCAGCGCCGAACACCACGCGCCGTTCCTCGCCGAAGCGGCCGCGCGCGGCTGGCGCGGTGAGAGCCGCGTGATCGACGTGCGCGAGTCTGCGACGTTGCGTGAATGGGCGGCCGATCTCGTGGCGCGGCACGGGCACGTCGACGTGCTCGTCAACAACGCCGCGGGCAACTTCGTGTGTCCGTCCGAGCGCCTCTCCGATCGCGCGTGGCGCGCCGTGCTCGGCATCGCTCTCGACGGAGCGTTCTTCGCGTCGCGCGAGTTCGGTCGCCACATGATCGCGCGCGGCTCGGGCCGCATCCTCAACGTCCTCGCGACGTACGCGTGGACCGGCATGCCGGGCGTGGTGCACTCGGCGGCGGCGAAGGCCGGACTGCTCGCGGTGACACGCACGCTGGCGGTCGAGTGGGCGCGCCACGGCTTGCGCGTGAACGCGATCGCACCGGGGCCGTTCGAGAGCGCGGGCGCCGAACGCAACCTGTGGCCGAACGACGCGGTGCGCCAGCACATCCTCGCGAACATCCCGGCGGGTCGTTTCGCGACGACGGACGAGGTCGCGGCGCAGGCGTTGTTCCTGCTCAGTCCCGCGTGTTCCTACGTCAACGGCGAGTGCCTCGTGATGGACGGCGCAGCGTCACTGGGGCGCGGCTTCTGGCCCGAGGGTGTGCGGCTCGAGCGGCCGCCCCCCAGCGAGCGCGGCTGATCGGTGAGCGACGATCACGTGCTTCGCATGTGAAGTGAAGTGAGAGATGCGCACGGCGCACACGAAGAAATGTCGCGTGACCCGACACCGCGGCACGCGAGCGACATCTCTCTCGTGTGAAAACGGCACGAGTGCATGGCGTCTGCCTCGTAGGCGCGCGGGCGGAGCCCGTCGTCGTCGAGGCGCGGTTCGCAGCCACCGACAAGGAAGGCGCCGGATTGGACGTGATCCTGTCCGGCCTGCCCGATCCGGTGCTGCGCGAGAGCAAGGGGCGGGTTCTGTGCGCGCTCGATGCGGCGCGCCTCGGACTGCCACGCGGGCGGCTCGTGCTCCATCTCTCCCCCGCCGGCATGCGCAAGCGCGGCGAGCATCTCGATCTGGCCCTCGCGCTCGCGGCGGCGACGGCGGCGGGCCATCTCGATCCCAGTTGGGTCGAAGGGCGACTGTTCATCGGCGAACTCGGCATCGATGGACGTTTGGTCGACGTGCCGGGCGGGTTGGCGGCGGCGGACACGGCGCGTGCGCTGGGCTTGCACACGTTGATCGGGCCGCCGCGTACGGCGCTCGAAGCGTCGCACCTGCCCGGCGTGCGTGCGATCGGCGCGCAGAACCTCGCGGGCGTTCTCGACGCCATGTTGCGGCCCGACGATCACCCGGCGGAGCGTCCGCAGACCGAACCACTCGCGCCGCGGCGTGCGGCGGAGCTGCTCGCCGCCGTCGGCGGACAGGACGTCGGCAAACACGCGCTCGAAGTCGCGGCTGCGGGCGGCCACGGCCTGTTGTTCGTCGGACCGCCGGGCACGGGCAAGACGTTGCTCGCGCGCGCGCTGGCGGAACTGATGCCGCCGCTCTCGCCGAACGAACGCATCGAGTTGACGCGCCTCGTCTCGGCTTTCGGCGAGTGGCCGGGCGGGCTCGTGGCGCTGCGACCGTTCCGAGCGCCGCACCACACGATCAGTCAAGTCGGGCTGATCGGCGGCGGCAATCCGCCGGTCGCCGGTGAGATCACACGCGCGCATCTCGGGCTGCTGTTCCTCGACGAACTCGCGGAGTTCCGACGCGAGACGCTCGAAGCACTGCGCCAGCCCTTGGAGGCCGGCAGTGTGCTCGTGTCGCGCGCGGGCGCGGCGGCCGAGTTGCCGGCGCGCTTCCAACTGGTCGCAGCGACGAATCCGTGTCCGTGCGGGCAACTGGGTTCGCCGACGCGCGCGTGCCGCGACTCGGTGTCGGCCGTGCGGCGCTATCGCGAGCGTCTGTCGGGGCCGGTGCTCGATCGCATCGAATTGCGTGTCGAACTCACGCCGCCGAGCGTCGATTCGGTCGCGGGCCGCGACTCGAGCGATCTCGGCCCGCTCGAACGCGAACGTGTGCGCGTGCGGCGCGTCGACGCCGCGCGCGAGTTCATGTACGCGCGGCAAGGCGACGTGCCGAATGCGACGCTCTCGATCGACGATCTGGACCGTGTGGCGCCGCTCACACGCACGTCTCTCGACCTCGTGCGCCGCGCGGCGGCGGCGAACTCGCTCTCCGCGCGCGCCGTGCAATCGCTGCGCCGTGTCGCGCGCACCGTCGCCGACCTCGAAGGCCGAGCCGACGTGCGCCCCTCCGACGTGGCGACGGCGCTCGCGCTGCGGGGCGCGGATCCGTGAGGCCGTCCAGAGAAGTGAAGGTCGTGAAGCCCGGAAGCGAGCCGCAGGAACCTCAGCGATCGCGAGCGCTTTCAACGTGAAGTCGTCACGGCGTCGCCCTGTTTCATGCCTCCTGTGTTCTGCATCCTTTGCTTTGACTTTGCGTCCTTTGCGTCCTTTGCGTCCTTTGCGGTTTCCGCGGCAGCGGGTGCAACAGACCCGTGCCCGTTGCACCCGCTGCCGCGGAAACCGCAAAGGACGCAAAGGACGCAAAGTCAAAGCAAAGGATGCAGAACACAGAACGCAGAAAACGGCCGACGGCGACGCCGGAACGATCTGCACGGCCGAACGCTCGAAGCGTTGTGACCGCTCGAAGCCCTCGAACCTTCAGATCTCTTCGCTGCCTTGGACGCCTTCGAGAACTTCGTCCCCTTCAGCCTCGCGTCCGCCGCGTCACTCGTGCCGCAGCGCTTCCACCGGGTCCATCGCGGCGGCTCGCCACGCGGGGTAGATGCCGAACACGACGCCGATGCCGGTCGAGATCGTGAACGCGAGCGTCGGCGCGAGCGGCGTGACGATCGTGCGCATGTCGGCGAAGTGCTCGACCGCGACCGGGATCACGAGGCCGAGCAGGACGCCCATCGCACCGCCGACGGCGGAGAGGACGACGCACTCGACGAGGAACTGCAGGACGATGTGGCGGCGCTTCGCACCGAGGGCGCGGCGGATGCCGATCTCGCGCGTGCGTTCCGTCACGGTCGCGAGCATGACGTTCATGATGCCGATGCCGCCGACGAGGAGGCTGATGCCGGCGATCGAACTCAGCACGATGTTGAAGATGCGTTTGGTCTCTTCGGCGCGCGCGAGCAGCTCGAGCGGCACGACGACTTCGTAGTCGCGCTTCGGGTGGTTGAGCGCCAGGAGGCGGCGCGCCGCGCTCGCGACGAAGGGCACGTTCAGCGGGTCGTCGACGGCGAGGATCAACTCGTGGAGTTGGACCTCCTCCATCTCGCGCGCCGTGCCGGCCTGGCGCACGTTGATGTCGCCGAAGCGGCGGCGGCCGGTCTCGAGCGGGACGAAGAGCTCGTCGGTCGTCTCCGCGCCCGCTTCCGGCGGATCGTCGGAGAGGCGCACACGCGGCGCGAGCACACCGACGACGGTGAAGTAGACGGAGCCGATGCGCAGCTCGCGGCCGACGGCGCGTTCGGCCGGGAAGAGGTGGCTCGCCACCTCGGATCCGAGGACACACACGTTCGCGACCTTCTCCTCGTCCTCGGGGCTGAAGAAGCGACCTTCGAGCAGGAGGCGGCCCGTCACTTCGAGGTAGTTCGGCTCGGTCGCGAGGATGCGCGGGTTCGAGGAACGGTCGTCGTGGCGCACGACCTGCGTGATCTCGCGCAGCGGCACGATGGTGCGCACGCCGTCGAACGTGTCCTCGATGCGGCGTTGGTCGGCGCGCGTGAGTCCGTAGACGGTCACGCTGCCGCCCATCGAACCTTGGCTCTGGTTCTGCGGTTGCGGCAACTTGACGCTGCGCAGGATCACGTTCTGGCTGCCGAGCTGGCGGATCTGCTCGTAGGCCTCGGCCGACGCGCCTTCGCCGATCGCGAGCATCGCGATCACGCTCGACGTCCCGAACAGCACACCGAGCGTCGTGAGGAAGCTGCGCAGCCGGTGCAGCATCAAGCTGCGGATGCCGAGTTTGACGGCGCGCGAGAGTGTCGGGATCAGCACGAGGCGTTCGAGGTGCGGTCGGCGTTTCGTAAGGAGTGCGAGTGAGCGGCGGCGCTCACGAGCGGGCTCGTCGATTCTCTTCTCACTCGATCAGTCGACGGACTCGATGCGGCCGTCCTTGAGACGCAGCAGGTGCTGAGCACGCTCGCCGACGTCGGGTTCGTGGGTCACGACGATGATCGTCTTGCCTTCGGCGTTGAGTTCGTCGAACAGCGCGAGGATCTCGAGCGCGGTCTTGCTGTCGAGGTTGCCCGTCGCTTCGTCGGCCAGGATCAGCGCCGGGTCGTTGATCAGCGCGCGTGCGATCGCGACGCGCTGCTGTTGGCCGCCGGAGAGTTCTTTCGGCCGGTGCGTGAGGCGGTTGCCGAGGCCGACGCGGTCGGCCAGCATGCGCGCGCGCGCCTCGCCGTCCTTGGGCGGTGCGTCCTGGTACAGCAGCGGCACCATGATGTTCTCGAGGACGTCGAGCTGCTGGATCAGGTTGTAGGACTGGAACACGAAGCCGAGTTCACGCGAGCGCAGCTCCGAGAGCGCGTCGTCGTCGAGGTCGGACGTGCGGGTCTCGCGCACGAAGTAGTCGCCTTTCGACGGACGGTCGATGCAGCCGAGCACGTTGAGCAGTGTCGACTTGCCCGAGCCCGAGCTGCCCATGATGGCCCAGTACTCACCGGCGCGGAATTCGAAGCTGAAGCCGTCGAGCGCGATCACCTCGCCGTCGCCGCGGCCGTAGACCTTGGAGACGTTCGAGAGCCGAGCGACGGCGGCCGTGCTCTTGCGCGGACCGTGGACGCGGCCCGCTTCGTTCGGGGCGAGCGAGTTCACTCGGGTCGGCTCTCCGTCGCTGCAGCGGCGTCCGGTGCGGCTGCCTGTGCAGACGCCGGTGCGCCCACCGGTGCGCCCACCGGTGCGCCACCACCTGCACTCGTACCTTCCGAGTCGGGTGCGCCGCCGCCGCGGGGAGCATCGCCCGCGCCTTCGCGCGGCGCTCCGGTCGCGCCTTCGCGCGGTGCACCCTCGGGCGCACCGCCCCCGCCCGCTCCATCACCTTCGCCCTCGCCGCGCTTCCTGCCGCCGCGCTCGCCGCGACCTTCCCCGCCGCCGAAGCTCGGACGCCCTTCGCCGAGCGTCGGAATGCGCGCGTCACCCGCTGCGCCGCCTTGCACGGGCACGTTCATCCCGCCGTAGCCGGCCGGCGGAACACCACCGACGGGCGGAACCACCGGCAACTCGCCTTCGGCGTTCGCATCGCGCCCGGCCGGCGGCGGCGCGTCCGACAGGTCGTAACCCTGCGGCGCGGACATGAGCACGATCTCACCTTCCTCGAGGCCGCCTTTGATCTCGATCCACGCTTCGTTGTAGAGGCCGAGTTCGACGTGGCGCAGCGAGATGGTCTCGCCGTCGCGCACGAACACGACGGCCTGCTCACCTTGGAAGAAGCGCGCCTGCACCGGCACGTGCAGGACGTTCTCGAGCTTCGCGACCTCGACGCGCACCGCGCACGTCATGCCCGGCCGCATGCCGAGCTCCGGATTGAGGATCTCGATCTCGGTGCGATAGACGCGCAGGTCGGGATTGGCCCACCAACTGTTCGTGTCGGGCAGGACCGCCTTGAAGCGCACGCGGCCCGTGAACTCGCGTTCGGGCAGCGCTTCGACGGTGATGCGCACGGTCTGGCCGACGTTGACCTGTTCGAGCACCGACTCGTGCACCGAAGCCTCGACGATCATCCCGTCCGCGGACGGGATCGTGATCAGTTCCTGGCGCTCGCGCACCTGCTGGCCTTCCGCGATCGGCTCGCCGCCGCTCCAGCGGTTCGAGTTCTGTTTCGCGTAGACGACCATGCCGGCGATCGGCGCGGTGATCTTGCTCTTGCCGAGCTGCATCTCGACCTTCGCGAGCTTCTCGAGTTCGAGTTCGAGCTTGCGCGTCTGGCTGTCGAGGTCGGCTTCGTAGTCGACGAGGCGCGCGGCGGCTTGCAACTTGACGCGCTCGAGTTCGCGCTCGGCCTCGACGATGTCCGCGTTGAGCGTCGACTCCTGACGCGTCTTGTCGAAGCGCTGCAGGATGTCGAGCGAGAGAATCGACTGATCGAGTCGGATCTGCGCGCGTTGAGCACCGAGTTGGTCCGCCTCGAGTTCCGTGCGCGTCAGGAAGCCGTCGTCGAACAGCTTCTGCGACCAGGTGAGTTGATCCTCCGCACGCTTCAGTTCCTCGCGCGCCAGGAGGATGTCGTCGTTCGCCTGCCGCTCCTGCAACTTCCAGTCGCCGTCGACGTATTTGACGAGGTCGATGCGCGCGAACTCGAGTTGCCGCTCGGCGGCGGCGATGTCGCTGGTGTTCTGACTGACCTGGATCTCGAGGGACTGCTGCGCCTTGACCCTGCCGCTGTCGGCGTTGCGTACGACGATCTCCTGCTGGAGCCGCTCCTTGACGAGTTCGGTCGTGTCGAGTTCGACGAGCAGCGCGCCCGCCTCGACCGTCACGCCTTCCTCGATGAGGTAGAGGATCGTCGAGTTGCCCTCGATCTCGGAGCGCAGCGCGACCGACTTCGCGGCTTTGAGGTTGCCGGTCTCGAGCACGGTGATGTCGAGCGGCCCGCGCCGGACGGCGACGCCCTTGATCGAGCCGGCGGGATCCTCGGTCGCGAACAGCGACGAGCCGAACCACACAGCGGCTGCGACGGCGGAGACGGTGATAGCGACGTGGAGGGGCTTCATCGGCGGAATCCAGGGAGTGCGGGCTCCGGCGCGGCAGGCCCGGACGCAGATGGTTCGAGGGGCGTGTCGAGAGACGGCGGCGCGTCGGGCTCGGCTGCGCCGGAGGGGTTCGCGGGTTCGCTCGCGTCGGACGCGGGCTCCGCGGGCGCGCCGCGCAGCTCGCTCACGACGGCCAGGGCCGCCGCGAGCTGCGACGCGTCGGGCCCGATCGTGCCGCCCTCGACCGACAGCACTTCGAGGTCGCGCCACAGACCGAGCTCGGCCAGTCGGTAGTCGATCAGTGCGCGCGAACGCGCGTTGCGCGCTTCGAGGAGCGAGTCCTGCGCCTCGAGCAGGTCGCGCGTCTGGGCGCGACCGGCGTCGAGGTTGGCCGACGCACTCGCGACGCGCCGATCGGCCAGCACCACGGAGCGGTCCTGGATGCGGAACGACTCGACGCGACTCGTGAGGTTGCGCAGGGCGTCGCGCACCCCGAGTGTGACCGAGTCGGCGAACTCCTCCTGCGAGCGGCGCGCGACATCGAGGCCGATCAGCGCGAGGCGGTAGCTGTTGCGCTCGGGCAACTGATCGACCGGCAGGTCGAGATCGAGCCCGACGCTCCAACCGACGTCGTCCTTCGTGTAGTCGAGCGGCTCGTCGTCCGCACTGACGCCGCCGACCGAGGCCACGAGCCCGAGTCCGGCGCGCAGTTGGTCCTTCGCGATGTCTGCGCGACGGCGCGCGTCGTCGACGCGATCGACAGCGTTCAAGTAGTCGAAGCGCCCGGCGAGTGCGATCGCGATCGCGTCCTCTTCCGCCAGTGCGACGGCCTCGAACTGACTCCGGGCGATCTCTTCGAGTTCGCCGCTGTCGAGCGCGAGCGGGAACTCGATCGGCAGTCCGAGGAACAGCTTGAAGTCGTCGAGTTGTGACGCGAGGTCCTGTTCGGCGTCGATCACGCGGTTCGTCGCGGAGAGTTCGTTCTGGCGCGCCTGGTCGACTTCGATGCTGCTCATGCGACCGGCCTCGTTCATGGCCTGGTTGCGCGCGCTCACGAGGCGCACGCTCTCGGCGTTCGCGACTTCGTTGGCGAGGCCGTCGACCGTTTGCAGCAGGCGGAAGTAGCGCGAAGCGACGTCGAACGCGAACGTGCGACGGAAGCGCTCGTACGAACGGACGGAGTAGACGAGGTCGCGCTCGGCTTGGGTGAGCGGTTCCTTCACGATGGCCGAGCCGAAGCCGCGCATCAGCGGCTGCGCGACGGAGAGCGACCAGTCGCTGGTCAGGTTCACGCCGTCGTCGGTGATCAGGTTCTCGAAGAACGACAGTCCGATGTTCCCAACGACCTGTGCGCCGGTGCCGAGCAGGCGCGTGAGGCCGAGATCGGCGCTCGACGACCAGCTCTGCGACTCCTCGAGCGACCCGGCCAGGTCACCGCTCACGCCGGCGGACGGTTGCCAACCGAAGCGCCAGCGTTCGAGCGTCAGGTCCAGCGCTGCGCGGTAGAGCGTCTCGCGCTCCCCCGCCGCGTCGCGGCTGTTCTCGAAGGCGATCTCGAGCGCATCGGCCAGCCGCAGCGGCGGCAGCGCGATGGGCGCGCCCGTCGCGTGCGCGGCGAGGATCTGATTGCGCAGGCTGTCCGCGGGCGCGTCGATCGTGAACGCGTCGGGGCGTTCGACGAGCGCCGCCCGTCGCGCCGCGACGAGTGCGTAGACGTCGGCGTCGGCGCGTTCGACGTGTTCTTCGGCGGTCCGACAGCCCGCGAAGAGCGCCAGGATCAGCGCCGCGGCCGCTCCCACGCTCGTGCGGACGTGGCGGGCGGCCGGGTCGATCGATCCGCGAACGGAACGGTTCTGTGAGGGAGTTTCGGAGCCGTGCACGTGGGGAGGATCGGAGACGTGGGCGCGCGGCGGGTGGGCGCCGAGTTGGCCGAGGATGCTACTTCGCGGCGCCTTGCGGAGCGCACGCCGCACCACGACACGTGGGATCGGAATGGGTTCGCCAGCGGCAGCGAATGCGCTGCGAACGGCCGTTCGGTTGCGAACGGCACGGTCGGGACCACGACGCGCAGGCTCTCAGCGGCCGGGCGAGCCCTCGACCGGCTGACCGTCGTTGCGATCTCGCAACAGGTCGAACTGCTCGGGGTCGAGCGCGACGGCCAGCGGAACACCGGGCGCCGGTTGGAACGCGACGAGCCGACCGTTCGCGAACACACGCAGCGAGCGCGCCGCACCGCCGGTGTCGCGATGGCGCCAGACGTCGAACACGACACCGCCGAAGACCGAGGCACTGGGCAGCGCGTGGGCGCGGTGCTCCGCGACGAGCGTCTCGACGCGGCCCGCGAGCGGGTCGACGACCTCGAACGGGCCGCTCGCGGCCCGACCCGTGCGCTCGGCTTCGAGTCGTTCGAGGGGAAAACACACGTCCGCGAAGGCGGACAACTCGCGCCGCAGGGTCGCGCCCTCGCCGTACGTCACGAGGCTCGCACGTCCCCCGCCGTCGTCGACCACGCGCAACGTCCGGCCCGTGGTGCCGGTCATCTCGCGGTGCACGAACAGTCGGCGCGCGCCGCGTTCCTCGACGTGGTGGACGACCGACTCGACGCCCGGCAACGCGACTTCGATGTGCCGCACGAGCGCCCCGTCGTCCTCGCGTCGCTCGACCAGGCGCACGAGCAGACCGGTGGTTCCGTCGCGGCCTGCGCCGCCGCGCAGCGTCTCGACGCGCAGCACTTCGCCGCTCTCGTGGACGATCGGCGCGTCCGCGAGTGCCGCAGGCCCGGCCGCCTCGTCCGTCGGCAGGGACCGAACGACGAACACGGCCACGAGCGCGGCGAGCATGGTGCGCGAGCGGTTCCCCACGCAGCGCTCATCGGGCCGCGGCCGCTCGCCCTTGAGTTGCCCTCGCCGGAGCATCCGCAGAGTCCCGTGGCTGCGCTCGGGAGCGAGCCGCCTGCGCCCGCCGTCAGGCCCGTCACCCGCGCTGCGTCAGGGCCGCGTCGGATCGAGCGCAGCGACGGCGCCCACCACGCCCGTCGCGAAGGCCGCGGTGACGAGCAGGATCACGGGCCACAGGTGCCCGTCGAGACGCTCTTCGTAGTCGACCCAGCACAGGTGCGCGAAGCCGCGATCGCGCGGCACGGCGACCGAGAACGAACCGGCGCCGGCGAACGCGAACACCTGCTGCGCGGGGAAGACGTCGGCCGGGAAGCCGCCCTGTTCGGCAGCCGTGCGATGGCGCACGACGCGCCATGCGAACCACGGCGCCGCGCTGTGCCAGTCGAACGCGACCGCGCGCGCGAACTCGCGCTCGCCGGGGGCCGGGCCGCTCGGCAGCAACTGCGGCGCGGCCTGCTCGACGACGGTGCGCCACGTGCCGCGCGAGACGACGACGCCGCCGGCGTTCGCGAGGAGTCCGAGCGCGGCGAGCGCGACTCCCAGCGCGCGCCACTTCATGCGCGAGCGCACCTGGTCGTAGCCGACGACGACCGCGGGCCACGCGAACGCCAGTGCGGCACTCGCGCCGCGCGGTGCGAACTCGTCGAGGTTGCTCCACTCCCCGGTCGCGGCCGACGCGGCGAGCACGGCGAGCGGCGCGACGATCGTGAACGAGAGCAGCCGCAGCTCCTGCGCGAAGCGGATGACGCCGAACAGCGCGAAGAACGCGACAGGGGCGAGCCACACCAGCCCTTTGCCGGGCGACACGAAGAGCCCGAGGATCTCGTGCGGCCACTCTCCGAGCGGGCGCAGTGCTTCGAACGGCGTGAACGGTGCCGGTCCGGTGCGCACGAGGTGCCCCCACCACCACAGCGCGCCGATCGCGAGCATCGGCAGAACGAACCACGTCACGTCGGCGAGCGAACGTTTGCGACCGGCGCCGCCGCGCAGGAGCGGCATCGACCACAGGCGTTGACGGCCGCGCACGCTCATGCGCACGGCGCTCCAGGCCAGCACGAGCACGGCCGGGGACGTGAGCGGTTCACACGCCGCGAGCGCCGCGAGCAACGCGCCGAGCAACAACCAGTGCGGCACACTCGGCGCCGTGAGGCGATAGAAGCGCTCGCGCACGTGCAGCAACGCGACGAGTGCGGCGGACGCGAGGAGCGCCGCCGGTGCAGCCGCGCCGACGACGCTGACACTCGGCCACAGACACGTCGCGAACGCGAGCACGAGCGAACCGGTCAACGCCGTGCGCCGTCGTGCACCGAGGCGCAGCGCCGCGACACACACGAGGTAGACCGTCGCGGCGCCGTACAACGGCCCCTGCAGGCCCACGAACAGGTGCGCCCAGTACTCGCTGCGCCCTTCCGCGAAGCCGGGCGACGTCGCGGCGTGGACGGCTTCGGTGCGCTCGAGCAAGCGCCCGAGGCGTGCTCCGACCCAGTGGAACGGCACACCGAGAGCGGCGACGAGCGGCTCGACGTTCGCGATCGCGCCGCCCTCGACGACCCGCACTTCGAAGCCCTCGGCGATCAGTGCCGCGCTCTCGGGCGTGTCGCCGCGCAGCAGGAGTCCGTCGCCGTGCGCCATGGCGCGCGTGGCCTGGTGCACGAGTTCGCCGCGGCGATCGCTGTCGCCGGGCGCGCCGCCGAAGAACAGCGCGTGGACGGCGAGCACGATCAGGAACGCCGACCGCGCGAGCAGTCTGTCCGCGTCTTCGAGCGACTTCGGGCGCACCGCCATCGACGCCAAGGGTAGCGAGCGGGCGCTCGCGATCGTCAGCGCAGTTGGGGCGCAGTCACTGTGCGGCGCCGACGTCGCTCGTCAGCGCAGTTCTTCCGCGAGCGCAGCCGGCCACACGAACAGCGTCACTGCGCCGCAGGTGCGGACCGGCGCGCAGCCGAACTCGATCAGGCGGCGCTCGAGGTCGACGTTCGCGGCCGCGCGCGCCGCACTCCGTTGCGCCGGACCGATCACGAGCAGCACGGGCCGACCCAGCGCCTCGAGGTGCGAACGCGCCGCGCGACCGGGCCCCTCCTCGCCGAAGAACGAATGCGCGACGAGTGTTCGTGCGACGTGTTCTTCTCCGTTGCCGCGCCAGGCCGCGTGCGGCCGATCCACGAACAGATCGAGCGCGGCGAGGTACGCGGCCTCGTGCATGCGGCCGTCGAACGTGAGCACCGCTCCGCCCGCCCAACGCACACCCGGGCGAGCGACGTCGACGAGCAACACCGGCCGCAGCGCTCGCACGCGTTCGTCGGTCGCGAGAAGGCGCCACGTGTCGGCCATGTCGGCCGCCTCCAGGGACTCGACGTCGATCGGCGGGCGCCAACCTGCATCGAAGACGTTCGGCGGCGGCGCGCCCGACCACGCCTGTGCGACGCGCTCCGGATCGTCGCGCCGCGGCGCGAGTTGCAAGACGCCCGCATCGACGACCGGCGCCGTGCCACGTCCGAGTTCGAGGCCGCGAGTGAGTGTCGGGTACGGACCGTGTGCGCTCAGGGCGAGAACGCCGGCCACCGCGACGGACGCGAACACGCCGAACTTGGAGCGGCGCACGAGCAGAGCGAGTGCCCCGACGCTCGCGAGCGTCGCGGGCAGCGCCAGCCAGCCGACGATGGTGTGAGCCGCAGCGCCGCGCCACCACGCGCCGACCGCGGCGACGAGTGCACTCGCGGCGACGAACTTCGCGAGTTCGACGGCGTGTGTGTTCGCGCGACCGGTGCGACGGGCGACGAAGACCAACACGAGCGCCGCTGCGAACCACGGCAGGGTCGCGAGCAGCGGCGCGGCGTCGAGCGCACGCGGCGGCGCGCCGCGCAGGTTGCCGAGCGACACGAGTGCGCCGGGCAGCGCGGCGACGACGAGCACGAGCACACGTTCGACCGCCGCGCGACTCGCACAGGCGGAGACGAGGGCCGCGGCGAGGAACGCTCCGCCGATCCACACGTCGGCGAGGAACGCAGCGGCGAAACACACCGCAGCGACCACGCGCCACGCGCTCGGTCGTGTGTGGTGCGCGCCGCCCGACAGGTGCGCGAAGAGGCCGATCAGTGCGAGCGCGACGCAGCTCGACTGATCGAGGAAGGCGATGCGTGCGCCGACGAGATCGCTCGTGGTGTCGACGAGGCGCAGGGCGCCGGCGGGCGCGCCGACCGCAGCGCACACACTCGCGACGGCGACGGCGCCGCGCGGGAAACACTTCGCGGCCAGATGCAGGAGTGCGAGCAGAGCGACGAACGCGGCCCAGGCCGATTCGCTCGCCGCGAGTGCGAACGGGCCGACGTCGAGCACTCGGCCCAGCGCCGCGCGGGCCTGCGCGAGGATCGGCGGCGCAGGCAACTCGGCGCCTGCTTGCCACGGTACGTCCGGCACGAGTTCGCGACCGGCTGCGAGTTCGAGCGCGAAACGCGGCGCGCCCCAGTCCGCGAACTCGAGCTTCGCGAAGTTCGGTCCGGCCCCGCTCCACACCCAGGCGGCGAATCCGGCCGCGAGGAGTGCGAACACGTGCACACTCGCGAACGCGAGTCCCGGCCGCTGCAACAGGACGCGCGCGCGCAACCCGACGAGAGCACACGCCGCCGCGACACACAGCGCCGCGCTGCGCGCGAGTTCGAGGCGCGGGTCGCCGAGGGCCGCGCGTGCGCCGAAGGCGAGCGCCGCGACGAGCGGGGGTGAGAGCGCGATCGAGAGCCAAGCGAGCTTGGCCAGTTCGACGGGCCCCGGACTCAGCGCGAGCAACGGGCCGCTCGCCGCGCCCAGCACCGCGATCACCGCCGCGCCGTCGCGCAGCGCGCCCGCCGGACCGAAGGCGGCGAAGAGCGCCGCGCACACGACGACCAGCACGAGCGGCCGCGCCGGTGCTGCGCCCGCAGGCGTGGGGCTCGTGCTCTCACCTTCGCGCTGCTCGTCCACGGGCTCGGCACGTTAGCGCGCGTCCGCAGAGCGGTCGCAGTAGCCTCTGCGACGTGGAGCGCAGCGGCGACACCAACACGATCGGCTCCGCGAGTTCGGAGAGCGCCGGTGCGGCGAGCAGCGCTTCGGCAAGCAGCGCTTCGACGCGGCTCCCGTGGCTCGCGCTCGGCGTCGCGCTCGTGCTGCGCATCGTCATCGGCATCGACCTGTTCGCGAACGATCCGCTGACGCGCGCGCCGGTCTCGGACGCGCTGTACTACGACGCGTGGGCGCGCACCGCGGCGGCGGGCGAGGTCTGGCGGCCGGGCGAAGCGCACTGGATGCCGCCGCTCTATCCGTGGTTGCTCGGTGTCTGGTACGGCCTCTTTGGCGGAGCGCTCGGAGCGACGCTCGTGGTGCAAGCCGCCGTCGGCCTCGTGAACACGTGGCTGTTCGCGCTTCTCGCGCGGCGTGTCGTCGCGGGGCGCGCACTCACGTTCGCGGTCTGGGCCTGGGTGCTGTACGGGCCGCTCGTGTTGACCGAGAACCGGCTGCTGGCGGAGAACGCGGCGCTGCCGTTCGTGCTCGCGGGCCTCGTGTGCGGTGTGAACGTGCTCGAACGACTGCGCGTCAGCCGTCCGGCGCACCTCGTCGCCCTCGTCGCGGGCCTGTGTTTCGGACTGGCCGCACTCGCGCGTCCGAACCTCGTGATCGGACCCTTGGGTTTCGCGATCGGCGCCTGGATCGACCTCGTGCGCGCGCGCCGCGCCGGTGAGAGCGTCGCGGCCCCGCGTGTGTGTGCCGTCGTGCTCGCGCTCGCGGCGCTGGGTGCCGCGCTTCCGCTCGGAGCCGGGCTCGCGTCGAACCTCGCGCGCGCGGACGCGGCCGTGCTCGTGAGCGCGAACGGCGGCGTGAACTTCTGGCTCGGCAACAATCCGAGCGCGCGCGGCACGTTCGCCGCGCCCGGCCCACAGTGGGGCGACATCTTCGCGCAGCGCGAGGTCGCCTTCGCGGAGGCCGCGCGCGAACTCGGCACCGAACCCGGCGCGTTGAGCGAACGCGACGTGTCGAGCCACTTCTTCGGCAAGGGCCTCGATTGGCTCGTCGCGCACCCCGTCGACGGAGCGCTCCTGTGGGCGAAGAAGGCCGCGGCCAGCCTGTCGTCGCACGAGTACGACGTGCAGGTCACCGAGGCCGCGGTGCGCGAGAGCGCGCGTTCGCTGTGGCTCGTGTGTCTGCCGTTCGGCGCCGTGCTGGCGTGCGCCGTGCTCTCTCGCGCGCGCGGCGTGCGCTGGTCGGGCGCGCTGATCGGTTGGATGGTCGCGGTCGAGTTCGCGGTGCTCCTGTACTTCTCGTACTCGCGCTTCCGCCTGCCGTGGTACCCGGCGCTCGTGCCGTTCGCGGCGGTCGGCCTCGCGAGCCTGTTCGAGCGCGCGCAACGTCCGAAGATCGCGGTCGTCGTGGTGGCGTGTGTCGTCTGCGCGGCGAGCTTCGTTCCGACGGAAGGTGCGTACGGTCGCGCGTTGCGCGCCAATGCACTCGTGGACGCGGCGCGCGCGCTCGAGAGTCGCAGCGCCGATCCGAAGGTGCAGGAGCGCCGCGTGCACCTGCTCGAACGCGCCCTCGCGATCGAGCCGAACGACGCCAAGGCCCTGTCGGACCTGGCGCGCGTCGCACTCGCGCGCGGCGACGAGCGACGTGCGCTCGAGCTGCTCGAGCAGGCCAACCGCGTCGACTTCCCGCCGGTGCGGCTCGAACTGGCGCAGTTGCTGTGGTCGGCGCGCGACTCGGCGGTGTACGACCCGCGGCGCGGCCGCGCACTCGTCACGGACTTCATCGCAGAGCGCGGCGCGAACGCCTGGGGCGCGCTCGAACTCGGGCTGGCACTGGGCGACGAGTTGCTGAGGCGCGCGCCGTTCGAACCCTCGGCGAAGGACGAGGCGCGCGCGCTCGTGGCGGCGCTCGCACTCGCGCAGCGCGGCGACCCGCGCTTCGACGAACTCGCCGCTCGGGTCGCAGCCTTGCGCTGATCAGGGCGTGGGTCGCGCGCGTGTGTTGCCCTGCAACCACGCGAGATAGGCCGCCCCCACCGACGCGACGTCGAGCGCCACGACTTCCGGGCACTCGTACGGGTGTTCGCGCGCCAGGAACGCCTCGAGCGCCGGCACGTTCTCCACCACCGTCTTCGCCACGAGCAGCACTTCGGCGTCCGCGTGCACGGTGTCCTGCCAGCGGTAGATGCTGGTGACGCCCGGAACGAGGTTCACACACGCGGCGAGGCGCGCCTCGACCAGGCCGCGCGCGAGTCGCTCGGCCACGGCGGCGTCGGGCGCCGTCATCAGCACCACGCGGCAGTCGGAGGGGTTCGCGGGCGGCGGCATGGCTCAGAAGGTACGCGAGCGGAACAGCGCACGGCGCGCCGAACGGAGCCGCTGCGTCGCTACCATCCCGCGCCACCGCCATGGGGATCTTCGACAAGCTGGCCATCGCGTCTCTGCCCTACGTCCCGACGCCGATCATGCGGCGACTCTCGTCCCGGTACATCGCCGGTGAGCAGCTCGAGGACGCGTTGACGCGCCTCGACGCCTTGCAGAAGAGCGGTTTCCCGGGCGTGCTCGACATCCTCGGCGAAGCCATCGCCTCCGAGGCCGAAGCGCGCGGCGTTGCGGACGCCTACATCGCCGGCGCCGCGCGACTGCGCGAGCGGAAACTGAACTCGTACGTGTCGGTCAAACCGACGCACGTCGGACTCACGCGCTCCGAGGAACTGTGTTTCGAGCTGTACTCGAAGATCTGCGCGGCGCTCGAACCGCACGGACAGTTCGTGCGCGTCGAGATGGAGGACCATCCGACCACCGACGGCACGCTGCGTGTCTTCCACCGCCTGCGCGCGCGCTTCGAGCGCGTCGGCATCGTGCTCCAGTCGCGCCTCTTCCGCACGCCCGACGACATCCGCGCGCTGCCGAATGTGCCGGTGAACGTGCGCATGGTGAAGGGCATCTACCTCGAGCCCGCCGCGATCGCCCACACGGACCCGGTCGCGATCCGCAAGGCCTACGTCGAGTGCACGAAGCTCCTGCTCGCGCGCGGCGACACCATCTCGTTCGCCACGCACGACGAAGTGATGGCCGAGCAGTGCCTCGCCGAGGTGAAGCGCGTCGGCCGCGGCAAGGACGCCTACGAGTTCCAAGTCCTGATGGGCGTGCGCGAGCAACTGTGGGCCAAGTGGCGCGACGCCGGCCACCAGGTGCGTGTCTACGTGCCGTTCGGAGCCGACTGGCGCGCCTACAGCCAGCGCCGCCTGCGCAAGAATCCGCAGATCTTCCGGCACGTCTTGAAGGACATGTTCGGGCTGGGCGAGCGCGTCGTGCGTTGAAGACGCCGAAGGCTTGAAGGCGTTCGCAAGCGGAAGTGCCAAGCAACTCGCCGTTGCTGTGTTCCTTTGCGCTGACTTTGCGTCCTTTGCGTCCTTTGCGGTGAAGTGCAACGCCCGGGATCACGGGTCCGTTGCACGTCACCGCAAAGGACGCAAAGGACGCAAAGTCAAAGCAAAGGAACACAGCAAAGGCGATCGCTTTGATCGCTACACATCGTCGGCGCAGGAGAGCTTCAGCGTCCCACGCCGAGCCGCCGCGCCAAGAACTCGTCGAGCTTCGGCGTCTTCAAGATCTTCGCCTGCGTCGCCCGGAAGTCGTACTCGACGCGGTGCCACGTCACACGCGTCGGCTCGAGGATGCAGTAGCTCGCACGCGGGTCGCCGTCGCGCGGCTGGCCCACGGAGCCCGCGTTCACGAAGGCCTTCGATCCGGGCGGCAGCTCGAACGAGAACTCGGCGCGGCCCTGCAGACCGACCCAGCGCAAGGTCTCGTCGTGCAGACCGGGCTGGTGGGTGTGTCCGGCGACGGCGATCTCGTCGAAGAGCTCGAAGATCGCGGCCATCTTGTCGCGGTTGAGCAGCCCGTCGGTCGAGATCACGTACTCGCGCACCGGATCGCGCGGACTGCCGTGGCAGAAGAGGTAGCGCTCCTCGGTCTTCGTCAACGGCAGGTCGCGCAACCACTCCCAGCGCGCGCGGCGCTTCGCACCCGTCCACCACTTCGGCCCCAGTCGTGCGCGGTGCACTTCGAGAGCGGAGCGCGCGAACGGATTGAAGTCGGCGGCGCCCGAGAAGAGGCCTTCGTCGTGGTTGCCGAGCAGGCTCCACTCGCAGTGCTCGCGCACGAAGTCGACGCAGAACTCCGGGTCCGGTCCGTAGCCGACGATGTCGCCCAGGCAGACCAGTCGATCGAAGCCGCGCCGCTGCACGTCCGCCCACACGGCCTCGACGGCCTCGCGATTGGCGTGCAGATCGGAGACGACCGCGATCTTCATCGGGCGGTGCTCCGCGAACGCAGGGGCGGCGCGGCCGCGGGCGCCGGCGCGAGCTCTTCTTCGAGTCGCGCGAGCGCGTGTGCGAACGGCCCGGGCAGCGTCGCGGCTGCGGCACGCGCGTGACCGCCCCCGCCGAGCCGCACGGCGAGCGCGTGCACTTGCGCCGGCGGCTTCGCGCGCAGTGAGACCCGGCAGTTGCCGTCCGCGAGTTCGCGCAGGTGGAGCGCGACCTCGACCGGCCCGACCGAGCGCAGCACGTCGAGCACCGCGTCCGAGAGATTCTCGATGCCGCCGAGTCCGAGTGCCGCCGGTTCGTCGACGAGCGCGACGCGGCCGCCGTCGAGGTAGCGAACGCGGGCGAGCAAGGCTCCGAGCGCTTGCGGGAAGCGCGGGTCGCGGTCCTGTGCGAAGCGGCGCTGAACGGCCTCGGTGCTCGCGCCCGCGGCGACACACGCGGCGCCGAGCGCGAGGACTTCGGCGTTCGTCGTGTCGTAGCGGAACGACCCGGTGTCGCTGACGATGGCGACGAGCAGGGCCTGCGCGATGGCCGCGTCGAACGCGATGCCGAGGGCGACGAGCGCGCGCGCCACGAGGACGCCGGTGGCCGCGGCGCTGTCGTCGTGGAACCAGTGGAGCTCCGCAGCAGCGCCGCGCTCCGCCTCACCAGGCGACGTCCGGCGATGGTGGTCGATCACGAGCCGCGGCGCCGCGGAGGCGCGCAGCAGTTCGGCGAGCGAGCCGGTGCGCTCGAGCTCACACAGGTCGAGCAGCACCACGAGATCGTGCTCGGGCAGTCGGCGGCCGCGGTGGAAGTCGAAGCCGCACGGCGGTTCGATCCAGCCGAAGGCGCGCCCCGCCGCGTCGGGATTGAGCACCGTCGGTCGCGCGCCGAGCACGGCGAGGCCGCGTGCGAGCGCCGCTTGTGAACCGAGCACGTCCGCGTCGGGCCGCTCGTGGCCGACGAGCAACGGACGACGCGCGCTGCGCAACCGATCGAGGGCGCGGCGCTGTTCGTCGGTCGGCTCTCGCGGAGGCCACATGGCGGCACTCTACCAACCGAGTGCGGCGGTCCTCGGCCGGGCCGGGTCAGCGCGCTCGCACAGCCGGTCCGTCGACGCGGCGGCCCGCGACCCACGCCGCGACGAGCGGGGGTTCGTCGCGCACGAGTTCGCGAAAGAGCTGCTCCTCGTCGCGTGCTGCAGTCGCGAAGGCCGCGGCGGTGAACGGGCGGCCCGCCGCGAGCACCCCCACCACGTCATCGACGCCGAGAGCGCGCGCTCCGTTGCGCGTCGCCATGCGCCACCAGACGCGCGCTGGAACCTGCGGCGCGGCGCGCGCCGCGAGCGCGAGTTCACGGCGCATGTCGAGTGCGCTGTTGCTCGCGAGTGAGTCGGTGCCGAGAGCGAGCGTGACGCCGGCGGAGAGCCAACGCTCGAACGGGAACGGCGCGCGCTCGAAGAAGCGGTGTGTGCCGGGGCAGTGCACCAGCGTCAGTCCGCTCGCTGCGAGTCGCGCCGGAGCTGCGCCGTGTGCGTGGTTGCCGTGCACGAGCACGGTGCGCGGTCCGAGCAGTCCGCTGCGTTCGAGGCGCTCGAGCAACGGCGCACGCACACGCGGCGGGCCGAGCAGTGCGTCGAAGGGCCCGCTGCGACCGGCGAGCCACTCCTCCTCCTCCGCCGTTTCGGCCCAGTGGATCTGCACCGGCAGGTCGTGTTCGCGCGCGATCGTCGCACAGCGCGCGAGCGTCGAGTCGAGCGTCGTGTACGGCGCGTGCGGCGACAGTCCCGCCCGCCAAGGTGCCGACGGACGGGCCGCGAGTGCGGCCGCACGCTCGGCGGCTGCGCTCCCGCGCGCCTCGTCACCCGCATCGAGCACCTCCCGGTGCACGACGACGAGCGGTGCGTTCGAACGCGCAGCCTGATCGAACGCGCCGCCCGCTTCACACCAGGTGTTCGCGACGTCGCCGATCGCGACGGTTCCGCTCTCTGCGAGCAGCTCGAGACCGCGCGCGACGGAACGCGACTCGTCGAGGCCGGCGCGTGCGGCGATCAGGGCGCGAATCCAGCTCGGGAAGTCGGCGCCCCGTGCGACGCGACCGCACAGTTCGGTCAATTCGAGGTGCGCGTGCGCGTCGACGAGCCCGGCGGTGAGCACTGCGTCCCCGAGGTCCACGACCTCGTCGCAGGGCCGCGCTGGACGAGCGCCGTGGTGCAGCAACACCTCTTCGATGCGATCGTGTGCGACGACGAGCGCTCCGCCGCGCACGACGTGTTCGTCGTCGACCACGAGCCAGCGCGCCCGCACGAGTCGTCGCGCAGGATCCGCGCGCGACTCGTCGATCGAGCCGCTCAACGCGGCTGAACCTCGACGGTGAACTCGACGACGCTGACGATGCGTTCGGCGAACGGCGCCGTCGGATCGAACACGACTTGCATGCGCAGCGCGTTCGGTCGACGCGCGTCGGCGATTTCCTGCGTCACGAGTCCGGACCAGTACGTGTCGAGGCCGCCCGGGCTCGGGAGCCAGGCCGTCAGCGAGTCGGGCTCCGCGCCGCTGAACGCATCCGAGGCGTCATACGTGCACTTGTTCTGGATCGGTGCATTCGCACGCACACCTTGGAAGCGCACCACGAGCGGCGACGAGCCGAGATCCCGTCCGACGAGCGTCTCGAAGTCGACGTCGAACTCGTCCGTGATCGAGCCCGAGTCGCCGCGCCAGTTCACGAGTTCACCCGTGTCGAGTTCGAGCACGAGGTTCCACGCGTAGCTCCACTGCTGCGGATCCATCGCGCTGAAATCGTCATCGACGAACGAGTAGCCGAACAGGCCGGCCTCCGGCACGATCCAGCACGTCGTGAAGCCGGTCAGAAGACCGGGCCCGATCGTCGGCGGACTGAACGGTTGGACTTCGAGCACGTCGAGGACCAGCGGCTGCCCTGCTCCACCCAGCGCGGGTGCGAGGTGCTGCAACAGTCCGCCGGCCGTCAGCGTCGGCTGCGCGCGCACCTCGATGACACCGGCGCCGCCCGCTCCGCCGCGCGACAGCGTGTTGCCGTTCACACCGCCGGATCCGCCCGCGACGTCGAGCACGACGGTCGCATCGAGCAGCGAGAGCAGCGGGGTCTGCACGAGAAGTGCACCGCCCGATCCGCCGCCGCCCGGCGCCATCCAGCACCCGTCGTTGACCGGTGTGCACAGCGGGAAGCCGGCGCCGTTGCCGCCGGACGCGTCGACGAGGCCGCTGATCGAGATCGAACGACCGCTCTGGAGTTGGAGCGCTCCGCCACCGCTGCCGCCGGCGCCGCTGCTCGCATCCAGGTAGCCCGTGATCTGCTTGATCGGGAACGAGCCCGACGGGATGCAGTTGTTGGCCGCGACACCGTTCGTGGTCGTGCCCTGGATGCCGGCGCCTCCGCCCCCGCCTCCGGCGCCGCCGATCAGCGCGCCCCCCCGATCGGGATCGAGATCGAGTTCGTCGACGGTGACGATCTGATTGTTCGGTACGGCCGGGGGCGGTGCGGGCGGCACTCCGAAGGCGGGCGACGGAACGCTGTAGAGCGGCTTCCCGCCCAGAGTCGCGTACGTCCCGCCGGCACCCGGCGCGCCGACCTCGACGGCCGCGCACAGGAGGTTGAGGTAGGACGCGTTGGCCAGCGTGCCGAGGTTGACGACGAACGGACCCGGGAACGTCGGCGGCCACTTCACACCGCCGCCGCCGCCGCTGCCCGTGCCGCCGCGACCGACACCGGCCACGCCGTTCGGTTCCACCACCACGCCGGTCGGGTGGTCGAAGCCGCGGAACGAGGGCCCCTGCAGCGGCAGCATCTGCGAGCCGGCGGGCTGGTCGGGGCGATCGCCTCCGTCACCACCGGCGCCGCCTCCGATGCGCGAACCGCCGACGCTGCCGCCCAGACCGTTCGTCGAGAAGTGCTCGCCGCCGCTGCGGCCCGAGACGTCGACGCGACCGGCGATGGACATCTCGCCGCGCACGAAGACCCGCGGCGACACGTCGCCCTCGAAGGTCAGCACGGCGCCGCCGCGCACGTCGAGTGATGCGAACTCGAACACGCCGTCGTCGACCTCGAGGACCGCGGTCGATGCATCGACGCCGGCGTCGACGAGGACCTGCGCGCGCACCTGGTAGGCGACGATCTCGTCGGGCTCGCTCGTGGTGAGACCGAACGCGTCCACGGGACCGGTCACGAGGTTCGGGCCGAAGCGCGTCACGATGTCCGGGCCGGTCGAGAGCACGAGCGTCTCGCCTTCGAGCACGATCACGTCGCCGAGCTCGCCGCTGCCGCCGGCGAGGCCCGGCAGCACACGTCCGCGCAGCGACCCGCCGGGCAGAACCGCGAGCGGCTCGGCGATCGCCGAACTCGAACGCGGTGCGATCGGCACGACGGCTTGGAACGTCTCGCGCACGATCTCGGTCGGGATCGGCACGGCCTGCGTGGTGAAGACGGCCGACACCGGGGCCTGCAACGCGCTTCCCGCGATGTCGACCGCGTTCGTCCCCACTTCCACGACGACGCGGTGCGTCAGCGAGCCGGTGCCGGCCGACGGCAACTGACCGTTCGGCACGAACACCAGTTGGGTGCGCGACTGCTCTTCGTCGAAGTCGACGGCGAACTGACCGGGCAGGGGCACTTGGTCGTTCGGTGTGCTCGTGTCGCCGTCTTCGTCGAAGCGCACGCGCACGGACGGCGAGGTGTTCCCGACGAGTTCGATCAACGACGACGCCGACATGGTCTGGTCGAACTCGACCCGCACGCGCGCGGCGAGCGGGACGTCGACTTCTCCATCGGCGAGGAAACTCGACGTGACCTCGTTCGTGAGCGGGTCGTAGACGTCGACGTACACGGACGCTCGCGGCGCACCGGGCTGCAGGTCGAGAACGCCTTTCGACGCGACGACGAAGCAGTCGATCGTGGAAACGTTCGACGAACCGTCGGTCGAGCGGATGCGCGGACCTGCGCCGCTGCCGCGCACGAACAGGCGGTAGGCCTCGCCTGCCACGAAGCCGGGCACGAGTTGCCCGAAGTCGTCGAGCGTGATGCTCGGGCGGTAGGTCAGGCGTCGGCTGTTCGAGGGGTCGATCTCGATCAGGCCGGGAGCGAGTTCGCCGCTCTGCAGATTCGTGAGTCGCAGGCCGCCCGACGCGATCGACTGCGGATCGATCGGCTTGTTGAACTCGAACGCGAGCGTCTGATTGACGAACACGTCGGAGGTCGAACAGATCTTCGAACCTTCGGCCGGCCCCGAACAGCCGAGGTTGCACGTGATGACGTGCATCTTCGACGTGGCGCCCGGAACGGCGAGTTCGGCGTCGTTGGAAGAGCCACCGCAAGCGCTCGCGAACGCGAGAAGTGCAGCGATCGCCACGGGGCGCACGCGCCTGAATCGAAGACTGGTCATGTGTCGCGCCGGGGCTCGCTCGGGCCGTCGGCCGCGAGAATTGGGCCGGTACTCTAGGAGCCGCGCTGGCTAGCGTGCCCGTAAAGATCTCCCGACCCTCGCGACATGCACACCGCCTCTCCTGGTTTCCTCGCGCGAGCCGCGCTCTGTCTCACAACCATCGTCGCGGCCGTCGGTTGCAGCGACGGGAACACGAGTGCCGAAGGCGGAGCGGACGTCCGTGCGCGCGCACAGGCCCTCGCACAGCTGCCGATCGACCAGCAGGTGAGGGACGTGATCGCGGCGCTGACCGACGACACCGATCAGAGCAAACCGGAGAAGAACGACTTCACGATCCGTGTTTTCGCCACGTGGGAGCTGATGGACGCCGCTGCGCCGGAGCTCGGGCGCGCGCTCCTGGCCGAACTCGACGATCCCCGCAGCGCCTCGCTCGATCCCGGCCTGCGCATCCGCGTTCTCGAGGCGGCGGCGCGCTCGATGCGCCGGGACGCGGCCAGTCGGGCCGAACTCGCGCGCGCGCTGGCGACACGCATCGAGAACTCCTCCCACCCGATGGGCGAGCGCAACAAGGCCTGCGAACTGATGGGCGACATCGCACCCGATCAGGCGCTGACGGTGCTCGGTCCGATCGTCGGGCCGGGCCGCCGCTTCACGACCACGCCGGACCACGAATTCGTGCTGCGCGGTTGGCTCGCGGCGTCGGAGAAGCTCGGGCGCGACACGACCGGCATCCTGTGCGACATCGCCGGCGACCAGGGCATGGAGACCATCTCGCGCGTCACCGCATTCGATCGGCTCGCGGGCAGCGACGATCCGCGCGCCGTGGCGACCATGGAGAGCGTGATGGTCGAGTCGACCGGCGACATGTACACGCGCCAGCGCGCGGTGCGCTCCTTTCTCGCGACCGTCGACGCGCCGTTGGCGCGTGCGCGTCTCGAGCAGATGCTGACGCGCGAAGCCGACCAGAACATGCAAGTGTTCCTGCAGAACACGCTCGCACAACTCGTCGGCAAGGACTGAGCCTTCTGCGCGGGAGTTCGCGCCCAGACTCCGCGCGCAACGAACGGACCTACAAACGAACGAGGGGCTGCTCGCGCAGCCCCTCGTCCTTCAGGCGCGGTGCGTGACCGGCCCGCGTGGCATCACTGGACGACGGTCCAGAGTTCGCCGTCGGAGCCGGCGACACCGGCCGCCGAGTTCGCGATCGGAGTGCCCATCGTGCCGTCGCCAGCTTCGCTGAACGCGGCCTCTTGGGCCGGACCGTCGCCGACGCCTTCGTACACTTCCGTTCCACGGTTGTTGTACTGAAGGATGTCACCGTCCTGGTTGATGAAGAACACGCGGTTGCCCGTGCCACCGAAGTCGAGCGGCCAGGCGTAGCACGCCCAGAAGTTCTCGCAGTTGTCCGGGTCGGTCTCCGCGTCCATGCCGCCCGTGTCCGCTTCCGCGATGCCCGCGCCGGTGTCGTCCGGGAGCCACATCTGGAAAACGTAGCCCGAGCGCGTCACGACGCTGTCGGCGACGTTGCCGAGGGCGCTCGAGAGCATCGCCGGAGCGAGCAGCGAGGCGCCGACTTCCGGCACGCCTGCGCCGTCGTCGACGCGCATCTCGACCGTGCCGGCGAGTTCGGCGAAGTAGCCGTACTCACCACCACCGTCGGAGTCCGAGTCGATGGCCGACGAGGACTGGAGTTGCGCTTGCGCCGAGCTGATCGAGCGCAGCGTCGAGATCGCAGCCGACTCGTTGGCGCTCAGGCGGGCGCTGAGCAGTTTCGGAATCGCCACCGAAGCGATGATCGCGATGATGGCCACCACGATCATGAGTTCGATGAGCGTGAAACCCGCGTTCTTGCGTGTATTGAATTTCACTGTGGGAGGTGCCTCTCTCTTGGCCTTCTAGAAGTGTGTGACCGCCTCCCAGGTGCGCCGCGTTGCACGATGCAACGCGACCACGAGGTACAGCGACCCGTGCTTGTGTCGCGAGGTCCCCGCCGGCCCGAACGAGCCGCGCTTCGCCCTCGACAAGGCTCCCCATCGACCCCCAGCTCGGACGCACTGGAGTCGGCCCAAGAAATCCGTCGCAAGTGCGGGTGAAGCCGGGCGGAAGGGCGCCGGAAGCGCGCCGGAAGCTCGAAACGGCCCGCCTGAAAGGCCGCGGGCCGGCTCCCCTGGTCGAGGAACCGGCCCGCGAGGACCGCGATCAAGGTCGCGGCCGCGCTCAGCCCTTGCTGCCGCCGAGCTGACCGACGATGTCGAGGATCGGCAGGAAGACCGACAGCACGACGCCGCCCACGATCACACCCATGAACGTGATGAGCATCGGCTCGATCAGACTCGTGAGCGCCTTGATCTGCGCCTTGACCTGCGAGTCGTAGAAGTCGGCGATCTTCTCGAGCAGCACTTCGAGTGCGCCCGAGCGCTCACCGATCGCGATCATGCGCGTCACCATCGGCGGGAACACCGGCGACTGGCTGAGCGGCTCGGAGAGCATGTTGCCGTTGCGCACCGCTTCGCGCGAATCCATGACGGCCTTCGACACGACGCGGTTGCCCGCAGTGTCCGCAACGATCTCGAGCGTGCCCATGATCGGCACACCGGAACGCGTGAGCGTCGAGAACGTGCGGCTGAAACGCGCGAGTGCGATCTTGCGCACCATCGGTCCGAAGACCGGCAGCTTGAGCGAGAGCTTGTCGAAGAACAGCGCGCCGGCTTCGGTGCGCTTGAACACGTACACGCCGAACAGCGAACCGGCTGCGATGCCGAGTGCAATCGCCCAGTGCGCCTTCAACCAGTCGGAGGTGTCGAGCACGAACTGCGTCAGCGCCGGCAGATCGGTCTCGAGCGATTCGAAGACCTGGCGGAAGGTCGGCACGACACCGAGCATCAAGAAGGCCGTGATGCCGAGCACGAGGACGAGCGAGATGACGGGATACGTCATGGCGCTCTTCACTTCGCGACGCAGTTCGTCGGCCGATTCCACGTACTCCGCGAGGCGCTCGAGGATCACGTCCATCTGACCGGACGCTTCACCCGCACGCACCATCGACACGTACAGCTTGGTGAAGGCCTTCGGACAGGTCTCCATCGCTGCAGAGAGGTCCGAGCCGCCGCGCAGCGCCGTCGTGAGCGCTTCGCAGGTCGACTTCATGCCGGGCGTCTCGGCCTGTTCACCGAGCACGTCGAGCGACTCGAGCAGCGAGAGGCCCGCACCGATCATCGTCGCCAACTGGCGCGTGAAGATGACCAGCTCCTGCTTCGTGACCGTGGCGGTGACCTTGCCGAGGCGCAACCCCGTCAAGGCCGCGAAGCCCTTCTTCTTGGGCGCCGCACCGCTCGAGCCCGATCCGGTCGCGGGCGCCGGCTTGCTCTTCTTCTTGCCGAAGAGCCCTCCGCCGCTCGAGGCCTCGGTGATCTTCACGGGTGTGAGGTTCTTGCGCCGGATCTCGGCCAGAGCCTGGGCCTGAGTCTCGGCCGTGATGGTGCCTTGCACCGAATTGCCCTGGCCGTCACGGGCGTCGTACTGGAAGTCGGACATGGTGGTTCTCGCAGTTCTTCTCAGTCACCCATGGTCACGCGCAGCACTTCCTCGAGTGAGGACTTGCCACGCATCGCGTTGAGCAGCCCGACGCGGCGCAGGGTCAACATGCCCTCCGCCATCGCCTGCCGTTTGATCTCGGCCGCCGAGGCGCCGGTGACGATCAAGCGTTTGATCTCGTGGCTCAGGAAGAGCGTCTCCAGCACGGCGAAGCGGCCCTTGTAGCCGCCCGTGCAGCGCGGGCAGCCCGCTTGATTGGCCGCGAAGAGCTGGAAGCCGGTCACGAAGTCCTCGTCGCGGAAACCGACGCTCTCGAGTTCGGCGCGCGGCAACTCGACCTGTTGGCGGCAGTGCGGACAGAGCACACGTGCGAGGCGCTGAGCCGCGACGCACAGCAGTGACGTCGACACCATGAACGGGTCGATGCCCATGTCGACGAGGCGTGTGATCGTCGACGACGCGTCGTTCGTGTGCAGTGTGGAGAGCACGAGGTGGCCCGTGAGCGCGGCCTTCACCGCGATCTCGGCCGTCTCCGTGTCGCGGATCTCGCCGATGAGCACGACGTCCGGGTCCTGTCGCAGGATCGAACGCAGAGCACCGGCGAACGTGAGTCCGCGCTTCGGATTGACCGGCACCTGGTTGATGCCGTCCATGCGGTACTCGACCGGATCCTCGACCGTCACGACGTTGATCTCGGGCGTGCTGACTTCGCGCACCGACGCATACAACGTCGTCGACTTGCCCGAACCCGTCGGGCCGGTCACGAGCAACATGCCGTACGACGAGTTGATCGCCTTCTGCATGTCGGCGAGGCAGCGCGGCTCGTAGCCGAGCTTCGTCAGGTCCTTCGCGACACCGCTCGAGTCGAGGATACGCATGACCGCCTTCTCACCGCCGACGACCGGCAGCGTGGAGAGGCGGAAGTCGATCGTGCGACTCTCGTAGCGGATCTGGAACTTGCCGTCCTGCGGCCCCATTCGCTCCGCGATGTCGAGATTCGCGAGGATCTTGAGGCGCGAGATCACCGAGTTCAGCATCTGCTTCGGCGGCGTCATGACCTCGATCAGACGACCGTCGATGCGGAAGCGCACGCGGATGTGGTGGTCGCACGGCTCGATGTGGATGTCACTGGCCTTGTCGCGCAATGCGCGCAACAGGAGCACGTTGACGAGCTTGACCGACGGCACCTCGTTCGGGTCCGTCGTCGCGCCGGCCAGGTCGAGCTGCTCCTCCTCTTCCTTCTTCGCGTCCTCGACGGAGATGTCGAACTCGCTCGTCTGGACGCTGCTCAACAGGTCGTCGACCTGCTTCGCGCCCGTGTCGTAGGCCTTCGCGATCGCGGCCTTGATGCTGGCCGAGTGGCCGAGCAGCGGCCGGATCCTGCAGCCCGTGATCAGGTGCAGGTCGTCGAGCAGCAACACGTCGAACGGATCCGAGACGACGACCGTCAACAGGTCGCCGTTGCGCGACACGGGCAGCGCCGTGTGTTCGTCGCAGCTCTCCTTCGGGAGCAGCTCGAGCACTCGATGGTCCGGATGGACGCGCGAAACGTCGACGGGCACGACGCCGGCCGCGGAGCCGAGCAACTCGAGGAGGCCGCGTTCCGAGAATTTCTCTCGGACCACGAGCTCCTCGAGCACGGGCTTGCCGCTGTCCGCTGCGCGCGTCCAGTCTTCGTTGGACACGAGTCCACCGTCGATCAGGAGCCGCCGGATCTTGCCGGAAGTACGGATCATCAGGCGGCTCGCACGAGACGCAGGAACTCGGATGCGTCGCTCAACGAAGCTTCGGCATCCTGAACACGCACTTGGCCGCGCCGCACCAGATCGGCCAACGAGGCCGTCATCGTGCGCATGCCGATGCGACCGCCGGTCTGCATCTGCGAGTAGATCTGGTGGGCCTTGCCCTCGCGGATGAGCGCGCGCACGGCAGGCGTGCTGAGCAGCACCTCCGCCGCCATCACGCGCCCGCGCCCTTCGGCGCGCGGCAGCAGTTGCTGGCAGAAGACCGCTTCCAGCGTGAAGCTGAGCTGCGTGAGCACCTGCGGTTGCTGGTGCGACGGGAACACGTCGATGATGCGGTTGATCGTCTGCACCGCGTCGTTCGTGTGCAGCGTGCCGAACGTCAAGTGACCGGTCTCGGCCAGCGTCAGCGCCGCTTCGATCGTCTCGAGGTCGCGAAGTTCGCCGACGAGCACGATGTCGGGGTCCTGACGCAACACGCTGCGCAGCGCGTTCTGGAAGGCCTTGCTGTCGCCGCCGACCTCGCGCTGCGTCACGAGGCAGCTCTGACTGACGTGCGAGAACTCGATCGGGTCCTCGATCGTGACGATGTGACCCTGACGCGTCTTGTTGATGTGGTCGATCATCGACGCCAGCGACGTCGACTTGCCCGAACCCGTCGCACCGCACACGAGCACGAGGCCCGAGTGCAGGTTGCACAAGCGTTCGCAGACGTCTTGCGGCAGACCGAGGTCCTTGAAGTTCGAGATCTTGTGCGGCACGAGGCGCAGCACACAGGCCACGCTGCCGCGCTGATAGAAGACGTTGGCTCGGAAACGCCCCGTGTCGTGCAGCTCGAACGAACAGTCCAGCTCGAGGTCGCGGTCGACCTTCGCGATCTGCTCCTGCGTGAGCACGCTCGTCGCGAGACGACGGGTGTCCTCCGGCGTGAGCGGCGGCGTGTCGACCGGTACGAGCGCTCCGTCGACGCGGATGCGCGGCGGGCTACCAGCCGAGATGTGGAGGTCCGAGCCGCCCTTGCGCACGAGTAGCGCAAGGAGGTCTTCCATCGTGATCATGGGACGTGCGGGTTCGAGGCCCGGGGAACGGGGTCACTCGCCGCCCACGTCGCTGCCAGGAAACTCCCGCGACGACGGAACGGCCGATGCTCAGTGATCGGGCCGCCCGTCGGGCCATCTGAAGGCTGGTCGCGTCTTTCGTGGCGGGTGCACGCCTCAGTCGTCCGCGTGCACCCGGCCGAACTCGGCCAGGACCTTGGCTTGCTCGTTCGCAGGCACCGGCGCGTAGCCGTGCGCGCGCGCGGACCAGGTCGCGGTGCCGGCGGTCGACGAACGCAGGTCGCGGTTGTAGGTCTGCAACATGACCTGCGGGACGTGGGCACGCACGACGGCGACGGCGCCGTCGCCCTCGGACTGCTGATCGATCACGTGGCCGCGCCGCTGACTCGTGATGTCGGAGAACACGGCGCCCGCGTGTTCGGCGGGGACGTGCACTTCGATCTCCATGATCGGCTCGAGCAGCGTCGGCCGCGCCTTGGTGAACGCGTCGCGGAAGGCGCGCGCTCCCGCGGTCTTGAAGCTCGCCTCGTCGGAGTCGACCGCGTGGAACTTGCCGTCGAAGACTTCGACCTCGACGTCGACCACCTGCGCGTGTGTGAGGATGCCCTGCGTGCAGATCTCACGCACCCCCTTCTCGACGGCCGGGATCAGGTTGCGCGGGATCGCTCCGCCGACGACCTCGTCCTTGAACACGACACCGCTGCCTTCGACGCCCGGGCGCACGCGCAGATGGCACTCGCCGAACTGGCCGCGACCGCCGCTCTGCTTCTTGTGGCGGTACATCGACTCCGCCGGAGCGCGAATGGTCTCGCGGTAGGCGATGCGCGGAGCATGAGTCGTCACCGCGACGCCGAAGCGCCGCTTCAGTCGCGCCTCGACGATCGAGAGGTGCAGTTCGCTCATGCCGCTGATCACGAGTTCGTGGGTCAGCGGATCGTGGCGGTACCGGAAGGTCGGATCCTCCGAGGCGAGCTTGGCGAGCGACGGGCCGATCTTCTGTTCGTCGTTGCGTGAGACGAGCGCGACGGCCGACGAGACGAGCGGCTCCGGGAACTGCGGGAAGTCGATGGGCGTGCCGCCGCGGCCCGGCGGCCCGAACGTGTCACCGACGCCGAGGCCTTCGACTTTCGTGAACGCGACGATGCTGCCCGCCTCCGCCGACTCGATCGCTTCGCGGTTCTTGCCGCCCATCAACACGAACAACCCACCGAGCTTCTCCGGCTTGCCGTCGCGCCCGACGGGCACGACGGCGTCGTGCGCTCCGAGCCGTCCGTGCAGCAGCCGCGCGTAGCAGACCTTGCCGACGTGCGTGTCGGCGCGCACGGCGAAGACGACGCCGCGCGGCTCGCCCTCCTCCGACATGTCGATGTGCGCGCCGCCGCTCGTGAAACCGTCGACCTCGTGCGGTCCGGGCGCTGCGCGCTCGAGGAATGCGAGCAACTCGTCGACACCCACACCCGTGGCCGGGTTCGCACACAGGATCGGCACGAGCGTGTGCCCGACGATCGCCATCGGGTAGTACCGACGCAGTTCGTCCTCGGTCAGGTCCTGCGTCTCGAGGTAGCGCTCCACGGCCGCTTCGTCGCTGCAGCCGTCCATCACGCGGTCCATCAGCATCTGCCGCCACGGACTCTTGGGATCGCGCATCACGCGGTGCACGCCCGCGAGACGTTCGTTCGCGATGTCGGGCACGAGGCCCGGCACACACACTTCGCCGAAGGCCGCACGCAGTTCGTTCACGACCGTGTCGAACGTCCGGTTCTCTCCCTCGCAGTGCGTGACGACGATCGCCATCGGTCGCCCCGACGCGACGACCTGCGACACCTTCTGACGCAGGTTGGTCGTGACGCCGCTCGCACACGACACGACCACGATCGCGAGGTCGGCGGCGAACAGTCCGGCGCGCGTTTCACCCTCGAACTCGGGGTAGCCGGGCGTGTCGACGAAGTTCCAGTCGTAGACGTCGTGGCGCGCGTGGACGACGGCGAGCTTGAGCGTGTGCTGCTTGTCCTGCTCCTCCGGTTCCGTGTCGCACAGGCTCGTGCGATCGGCCACCGACCCTTTGCGTTCGGTGGCGCCGGCCGCGAACGCGAGAGCGTCGACCAGCGTCGTCTTGCCGACACCGGGGTGGCCGAGGAAGACGACGTTGCGGTGGCGCGTGGATGTGTCGCTCATGGCGGCGGGCTCCTGGGCCCTTGGGGCCCTGGGTGGGTCGAGAACCGCGTCCGCCGTGCGGCGGGCGCACCGAGGTCGATGCTACCCGTTGGCGCCGAGAGTGGCGGGAGCGACACCACGGTCCTCCGCGCGCGAGCGCCGCGCGCCGGCGCGGTGCCCGCTGCATGCGGCTCGGCGCGCCGTGCACACGCGGCACCGACACGAAACGACCCCGCGCCCGTCACCGGCCGCATGGAGCGGCCTGTGACGGGCGCGGGGTCTTGGATCGGGCGAAAGCCGCTCGTCGAGACGAGCGCTCCCGTTCGATCACTGATGCACGATGATCTCGACGCGGCGGTTCTTGGCCTTGCCGGCCGGCGACGTGTTCTCCGAGATCGGGCGGTACTCACCGTGGCCCGCGACGATGCAGTTGTCGTCCGCGACGCCGCAGGACTCGACGAGGAAGCGGTGCACCGACGAGGCACGCGCGATCGAGAGCTCGCGGTTCGTCTTGAACTTGCTCTTGCTGGGTTGGTCGCCGTCCGTGTGGCCTTCGATCCAGTACTGAGCGTTCGGGAACTCGCTCACGAGGCGGCGCGCGACGGACTGCACGGCTTGTTGGCCGCTCGACTTGAGGTCCGCGGAGCCCGAGTCGAACGTGATGCCGGCCGGGATCGAGATGACGAGGTCGCGACCGCGCATCGAGACGTCGATGCCCTGGTCGGTGAGTTCGGGGTAGTCGGGCGTCGGCGACGGGACCGAAGCGTCTTGGAGCTGACGGTCGAGCGCCGCGACTTCGTTCTGGTAGGTGTTGACCTGGCGTTCGAGGTCGAGCTTCTCGCTCTTCAGGCGCGCGTTCTCGTCGCGCAGTGTGATGACCTCGTCCTCGTAGGCCTGCAGCGCCTTGTGCGAGGCGCAACCGGGCGAGAAGACGGCGGCGAGAGCGACGGCGCAGAACGCGGCCAGCCGGTGGAAGCGGAAGGTCTTGGGGGCGGGCGTGGAGATCATGGATCGGAGGGTCGGACTCGGGCGGTTTCTGGTTGGGGCATGCGGCGCGAGATCACGCGTCCCCCCCACCGCCCGTTCGCTGCTGGGCGACGACGGACGGCGGCGGGCGGCGACGGTGGTGTCGAGCCGAGGCTGGACGGGGTGCTCGCCGGCGCGACACGCGGGGTGGGTGTCGACGCTCGAGCGGGCCGCCGCGGGCCGGGAAGGTCTCGGTGGGCGACGAGCGATGCGGCGCGCGCATCACGGGCACGTCCACGGACGCGCCGTGGAGTGCCGGTTCTCGCCGGAACCGAGCCCGACTCAGGGGCCGAAGGGCAGCAGCCGGACGAGATCTTTCCAGGCCAGCAGGGTGATTCCAATCCCCAAGGCGAGGTACGGGCCAAACGGGAGATAACGCCCGAGGCGGCGCGCTCCGGCCACGGTCCACAAAAGCGACTTCCTGAGCCGACGGCTGCGTTGGCGTCGGCGCAGCAGGTGGTGGAAGTGCGCGATCGCGACGATGCCGGCGATCGATCCGGCGCCCGCGCCGACGAGGAAAGCGGCCAGCGCGCCGCCCGGCCCGACCAGTCCACCGGCCGCGGCCATGAGCTTCACGTCGCCCAGCCCCATCGCCTCCTGACCGTAGACGCGCGAACCGATCCAGCCGACGAGGAGCGGCAGCCCGCCGCCCGCCAAGATGCCCGCGACCGAGCCGAACAGCGCGCCGACGCGATCGACGGCGCCCGGCGTGTCGGACATGGCCTGGGCGACGAGCGTGTGTTCGTGCAGCGCCGGCACGAGCAGCGACAGGATCGGCGCGAGCACCGTGCCGCCGATCGAGATCTCGTCGGGGATCTCGAAGAACTGGAAGTCGACCGCGCTCGCGATCACGAGCGCCGTGAGTGCGACCCACCAGACGAGCAGGAGTCCGAGGTTCGGGGCCGGCAGACACCACAGGGCCGTCGCGAAGAGCGCTCCGCACAGGATCTCGACCAGCGGGTAGCGCCAGTGGATCGGCGTCTGGCACGAACGGCAGCGGCCGCGCAGCGCGAGCCACGACACGAGCGGCAGGTTGTCGAACCAGCGCAACTGGTAGCCGCAGCTCGGGCAGAACGAGCGGCGCGGCTTCGTCATCGACAGCTCGGGCCGCGGCAGACGGTGGATCGCGGCGTTCGCGAACGAGCCGGCCATCAAGCCGAAGAGGACCGCGAACAGGTACTGAAGTTCGAGCGGTAGTTCGAAGGGTCCGAGCACGCGCGGAGCCTATCCGCGCCGCGCGCTCGGTCGGCACGCGCTCGGGCGACGGCGTGTGCGAGTCCCACTCGCGTGCGTGGCGGTGTGCGCTGGTGTCACTCCCAGACCAGCTCGACTTCGTCGAGCCACGGCGGATCCCACGCCTTCGATTTGTCGCTGCGCGCCGAAACCGTCAAGTCGACGAGCAACCGCAGGGTCTCGCAGTCCTCGAGCAGGCGCACGTCCGCAACCGGACCGATGTCGACCGACTGGCCGTCGCTCGTGCGCCGCGTTCCGAGGTAGCGCACGTCGAAGCGTCCGATCGGATCACCCGCTGCGACGCTCGCCCCTTGCTGCGGATGACCGAGCACACGGGCCGCGCGCCAACGGCGCAGCGCTCCACCGGCGCCGATCGGGCCCGAGATGATCGACCAGGTCTGTTCCGTCGCGAGCGGGTTCTCCTTCGGCTCGTCGATCTCGATCGGCAGCGTCTCGGTCCATGCGATCACCGAGCTGCGGCTGTAGGGCTCGCTGAACCAGGCTTCGCTCGCGACGACTCGCCCGGGCACGCGCACACGACCGCCAGCGACGAGGACACACGGTCCGTCGGCGTCGATCTCGCCGCGCACGACGATGTCGCCGCCCGCCACGAAGATCGTGATCGGCGGCCCGCCGGTGCGCGAGCGATCGACGAAGGCCGAGAGCGACTCGCCCGCCTCGAAACGGATGCGACCGACGCCGAACTCGGGGCTGCGGTCGAAGCGGCGCAGCCACTCCTGAGGTGCTTCGCCGTCGCGGCGCCGCGCGTCACCGGTCTGCACGCGGCGCACGATGCGGCCGTCGATCTCGAGCGCTCCCTGCGCAGCGACGACGACGATGCCGGTGCCCGGCAGTTCGACGACGGCGTCGGTCGGAACGACGAGCGAGGTCGCGTTCCACGAGCTGCGCTCGCCGGCACTTTCGAGGACCAGCGGCCCGTCGCTCCCGTCGCCGGCGCTCTTCGGGAAGCGCAAACGCACGCGGCCGTCGCCCTCCCAACGCGCCTCCCCCACCGCGCCTTCGACGGCGCGCGGTGTCGCGAGTTGGCTCGACGTGAAACTCTCGAGGAAGCGCGGACCTGCGGGCGGCGGGGACACGGGTTCGACGACGAGTGCAGCGCCGGTCGGCAACGCGATCCACGGAATGGGCACACGACTGCCGCCGAGGTCGCACAACGCAGCCGCGCCGCGGTCGGCGAGCAAGCGATGTTCGCCGACCGTCAGGAGGACCGGCACGCCCGCGGCGTCGACGGGCATGAGTTCGATGCGCGCGCGACCGGCGACGTTCTCGACGAGGCGCGCGCGCACGCGGATGCGCTCGAGACGGCTGAGTGGCACGAGGACGAACAGGTCGTCGTTCACCGTTCGCGGATCGAGAGCTTGATCGCACACGAGGACCCACGGCGCGCCCGCTTCGGTGCGTGTGTTCTCGATCGACAGCAACGCAGCGCGATCGGGCGCGTCGTCGAGGAACGGAAGTTCGGAGGCCGCATCGGCCGTCTCGAAGCGCGCGCGGAACGTGCGCGACAGCGGCGCGCCGTCGCGGCTGCGCAGTGCGTCGACGCGTGGAAAGCCGAGCAACTCGAGGGTGTAGACGGCTCCTGCACCGAAGCTCCCGGTCGCGAGCGCGCGATCGATCGGCAGAGCCGGTTCGAACGACAGCCGTCGACCGACGACCTCGAGTGCACCGTCGACTTCGTGGCCGCGCTCGTCGACGACGCGCACGGTGCGGCGTGTGATCGAGCGCGGATCGAGGTTCTGCGAGAAGTGAACGACGAGCGGCTCGTTCAGGAGCACTCCGCCCGCTGCCGCGTGACGGAACTGCGTGACTTCCAGTGCCTGTGCGGCCTTGCGCGAACAGGCGGCGAGGCCACACGTGACGAGGATGCAAACGAGCGCGGACCGGAGCACGTGTCGCAGGATAGGCCGCGAGCGGCCCGCCTGCTCGTCCCGAGTCCTCCCTGCGCCGCGCTCGCGAAACAGGCCCGCACGAACGCCGCACACGTGCAGGGCCTCATGACAAGGGACCCCGCGACACCATGCGGCGTCGCGGGGTCCCTCGTGCTCCTTCGCGGTCGGGCACTGGCCCGGCCGAAGGCATCAGAACTGCAACAGGAAGCGCACGAAGTCCAGCGACGGAAGCTCTTCGTTGCCAGTGAGGCCGTTGTTCGCCGTGTCGATGTCGAACGTCACGCGGAACTTGACGAACTCGATCGTCTGCGGCGCCGTGCTGAGCGTCGACATGTTCGTCGTCCAGTCGACGACCACCGCTCCCGGTTGACCGGCCACACCCGCGGCGAGTCCTTGGAACTCGACGGCGATTCGCGACTCCGCGTCGATGCTGTCGGCCGTGCCGGCCGTGCGCACACGGTAGAAGCGCGGGATCAGCTCGTACGTCGTGCCACCAGGCGTGAACGCTGTCAGGTCCGGCGCACCCTCGAGGTCGAGTGTGAGCACGTTCGTCAGCACGTCGAAGGCTGCCGCTGCGACCGTGAACGAACCCGTCGTCACACCCTGCGTCAGTTCGATCTCGAACTGGCGCAGGAGCTGCGTGTTGCGCAGGTACACGTTGTCGACCGGATCGTTGAACAGCACCGTCGCGTCGAGCACCACGCGCTTGTTGGCGTTGCTCACGCTGTCGACCGTTCCCGTCAGGATCGCAGTCTCTTCGTTGATCGTGCCGGCCGTCGAGGGAATGAAGCCCGTCGCGATCGGCAGCGTCGAGAAGTCGTACTGGACCTGCGGGAGCACCGACGCCGGGTTCAGGTTGGCACCGCCGACAGCGATCGGCTTCGTCTCGGCCCGCGACAGCGAACCGAACGTGCGCACGCACAGGAACGGGTTCGGGCGTGCGACCTGGTTGATGTTCTGAACGAACGGCGCGGGACGCAGCAGGATGTCGTCGCCGATGAGGGTCGAGCTCAGGTGGATCTGGACGATGCCGTGCCCGCCGTTGCCGCCCCCCGCGAGACCGCTCGCGAACGATCCGTACGCGTTGCCGTTGCCGTTCGCGCCCGGTCCGCCAAGACCACCCTCCGCCTGGAAGATCGGTGCGATCTGGGTGGTCGGAGCCGACGGATTCACGGCTGCCTGCGTGAAGTCGTAGCGGGTCGCCGATTCCACGATGATCATGCCGCCCGAGCCGCCACCCGATCCACCGGCGACACCGCGCGGGTCGGAGGGGCGTTGCTCGCCGCGCGCACCCGTTCCGCCGGCGACCGTCACGCGGCCGTTGCCGATGACGCTGAACACACCGAGGCATTTGATCTCGATCAGGCCGCCGCCGCCGGCACCCGATGCTCCGCGCATGTTGTTGGTCTGCGTGAAGCCGGCCGGGAAGTTGACCTGGCGGATCGAGTCACCACCCGCACCTCCTCCGGAGCCGGCCGTCGGCGCCGACAACTCACCCATGATGAGCGTCGTCGGGTTCTGCTGACGGACGCCGAAGAAGTTGTTCGTCGGCGTCGTGTCGAGGAACAACGAGTCGCCGATCGGACCGCCGAGCGGCGGGCTGATGTTCGTCACACAGCTCCGCGCGCCGGTCGTCGGGTTGTCGTTCACGATCACCGTGCCTTCGTTGCCCGGCGACGCGTAGGCCAGCGTCAGCGGAGGCACCGCCTGCGGCGAGCCTTGGTTGACGATCGGCGAGTGGTTCTGTCCCTGGTGGAACTGTGCCGGAGCGACGATGAGCTGACTGTTCGTCACACCGCCGCCGCCGCCGCCCACGCGGCGGTTGACGTCGGACACCGTTCCGTAGCCGGACTCACCGCCGTCGCCACCGAAGTTCGACAGGTCGTTCGGGCCGAAACCGTCGCCGCCCTTGATGTCGGGCTGCGTGATCACGTTGGACGGACTCGCGACGCCACCGTCGCCGCCGCCCAGGTTGCCCGACGCACCGGCGATCGAAGTCGCCGACTGCAGTGAACTCTGGTCCTGTGCGTCGAAGCCCAGACCTTGGATGGTTCCGCGCAGGTCGACGAACCCGGTCGCGAAGATGCGTGCCGGATTCGGACCCTCGAAGCGCAGGATCGAACCAGGGTTGAGGACCAGGTTGCGGCAGTAGATGCGACCGCCGGTCACGACCTGGTTGAAGGTGTTCGCTCCGTTCGGACCACCCGTGATGAAGTCGGCGGCCGTGTTGACCACTTCGACTTCGTTGATCGCGAGCACGAAGTCGAAGTCGGCCGGGAAGTTCGGGTCCGGACTGGTCTCGAACGCCAGCTTGGCCTCCAGACGGCCACCGCTCCAATCGGCGCGCGGCAGGGCGGAGAGCGACGTCGTGTCGAAGCGCGAGGTGTCGTCGAACGACTCGAGCAGTTCGTCCGCAACGGCCTGCGGATTGAACGAAGGATCGATCTGCACGGCCGTGCGGAAGCTCGAGAACTGATTCAGGGCCAGAGCGTTCTGGTCACCGATCAAGTCCTGGAAGGCCGCCGCCACTTCGACGCGCAGCTGCACGTCCGGCGGCAGGATGCCGACCGGATCGAGGCGCACTTGGGCGCCCGTGGTCGTGCAGTTCTTGATGAGCGTCGGCGACGTGGGCAGGTTCACCCACGTCAGCGTGAGCGGGTCGAGGAACTGGAGGCGCAGACGGTCCGAACTCACGTTGACCAACGACGGGTTGACCGCCTGGTCGAACTCGAGGAACACGGACAGGCGTTGGTCTCCGCCGGAGAACAGGTTCACCGGCAGGCCGTCGATCTCGATCGGCTCGAGCTGAGAATCGAGTTCGAATTCGGTGTCCACCGGCGTCGTGTCGCCGACGCGGATGAAGCTCGCCACCGCTTCCGGTGCGCTCGTCGTCGTGAGGACCAGGACCTGCGGCGGTCCGGCCTTCGTGTCGAAGAACAGCTCGGAGGAGGTCGTGCTCGCCGGCGTGGTGAAGCTGCGCTGTTGGGAGGTCGCCAACGTGCGCCCGGTCGAGTCCTGAACAGCGATACCGCCCGCGTCCTGACCGACGATGACGACCGTGTAGGCCGTCGCGAGATCGAGGCCGGCGTCGGAGAAGTCGGAGGACGTCGGGCAGCGCGGCTGGAACACGACCGTCGTCGGATCGGGGGAGCCGTTCCCGAGCACCTTGGCCGAGAACTCACCGAGCGCCTGCTGGCCGCCCACCGTTCGGATCTGGATCGAGCTCGAGTTGATGCTCGCGAAGTCCACCGGGCTGCTGAAAACGAACTCGATCGGTCGGTTCAACTTCCAAGCGTTCTGGACGCCCGGAAGCATGCCGCCGACGGTCAAGAGTTCGAAGTTGCCGCCGGTGACCCCGCTCGAGGAGCTGCCTCCTCCACCGCCACACGAACTCGCGAGTGCCGCGAGGACGAGCGCCGTGCCTTGGAAACCGCGCCGCGCGACCTGGCCGACGAGGCCCGTGGTGCCGTGCTGCAAGCGTGCGTTGTCGACGTTCTTCATGTTGATCGAGGGTCCTGTGTCGAGCGAATCAGTACGTGAACGCCACGCCGATCGACGAGAGCGTCGGCGACAGGCCCGAGTCGGTGTTGTTGAGGAACGTGATGCGGTGCTGGACGTAGCGGATACCAGAGAGCTGGTTGATGGACGAGCGCCAACCCGGGGCCGTGGGAGCCGTGAAGACGAAGTCCGTGTTCATGAAGGCCGTCGGCTGCGAAGCGAGCAGCGGCGGCGCACCCGTGCACGTCGTGAGACCGTTGGTCGCCACGGGAGCGTGCTCGCCGTACACGTCGAGGAACGACGCGTCGAGGATCTGGTTGCCCGGACCCGGCGGAGCGGTCGCGATGACGGTGTCGTGGCCGCGGAACGCCAGGTTGACCTGGGTGCCCAGCGGCTGTGACACCGAGGACGGCTCGACCACGACCGTCGTGTAGATCGGATCGGGCTGAGCGTTCGCGTCGATGGCCGTCGAGAAGGCGCGGCTGATTCGGACGACGAAGTCGACCTGACCGAAGTACACCGTGTTGTCGAGACCGGCGGTGATGGCGCCCAGGGGCGGCAGACCCGGACCCGTGAGTCCTTGGAAACCACCGGTCGGTGACGTCTGGAGATCGGGGTTCTTCACGACGGCGGCGCCGGACGTGTTGTAGCCGCCGGTGGAGAACGCGCGGTGCGACGGGTCCTTCGACGAACCGTTGGAGATGACGATGTCGAAGTTGATGAGCGCGAGCGTCTCGGTCGGATAGGTGCGGTGTTCGATCAACAGCGGGAGGGCCGCCGTCGGCAGACCGTTGTCACCGCCACCGCCCCACACGGAGCCGAAGCAGGCCGGGAAGCCGACGATCTGCACTTCCTGTTCGGAGGGCACACCCGGTCCGATCGTCGAGCCGTTGGGCGCGAGCTGACCGCGGGTGGTGATCGAAGTGTTGCGCCAAGTGAAGAGCTCGCGCTCCTCGGGATCCAGACCCTTGTTCATCGGCAGGCGCAGGAGCGGCGTCCCCGAGTCCGCGGTTGCGAGTTCGGTCGTCGCGACGACGAAGCCGAGTTCGCGCGCGTGCATGGGCTGCGGCTGCTGATCCGGAACCTGGAGGTACGTGTCCGCGAACGACGAACCGCTGGCGAAGCCGGAGTTCGCGTAGTCGGGGTAGAACGAGAGCTGGTTCAGGAACTCGTCCGGACTGCGGCGTGAGTGCGCCATGCCGACCGAGTACTCGGGGTAGAAGGCCGCGACGATCTGCCCGCCCACCGGACTCAGGTACGCGAACTCGACGTCGAGGTCGACGAACGTGCCGTCCTGGCGCGAGACGTCGAGGCCCATGTCCGAGTAGCGCCACAAGTGGTGCAAACGACTGCCGAGGTTCGACAGCGGCGTTTGCACTCCGGGCACGGCCGGCGTTTGCATCACCGCGACCATCGGCTGGCTCTGGTCGACGAAGCGCGCGAAGCGGCTGACCGGACGCGGGCGGATGATGCCCTCGTCGGGCAGTTGGATGACCTGGCCGCGCAGTTCGCCGATGGCGTCGCCGGTTTCGTCGAGGTTGGCGCCCGAGAAGCGGAACACGTAACCGCCGTTGCGGAAGGTCGGCGTGCTGGCGACGGTGAAGCTGACGGTGGGCAGCACGCTGTCGAGCAGGTTGCCCGCGAGGTCGCGCAATCCGCCGTTCGTCTCGTCGGAGACGATCGTCAGGAAGTAGTCGAGCACGTTCGCGTCACCGGCGTACGGCCCCGTGTTCGCGAACGGCAGCACCGGTTGGAAGCGCGCTTCGCGCAGGTCGGGGGAGAAGGCGATCGAGCCCACGACGTTCTGATAGAAGGTCTGGGCCGCGTTCCGACTGATGCGGAAGGTGTCGAACGCCCCGAAGCTCTCGGGGTCCATCGCCTCCGAGAACGTGATCGCGACTTGCGCGGCATTCGGAACGTTCGTCGCGGGAGCGGTGCCGGCCGACGGCGCGAAGTTGAGGAAACACGGCGCGACGCCGAGGCCGGCGTACTCCGGGCGCCACGGGTAGCGGTAGAGCGCGTTGCCCGCGATGTCTTCCGGTGCGATCGGGTCGCGGTCGCGCGGCGCCGAGACGAGCAGCGAAGTCACCGTACCGCCCGCTTGGGTCGCGGACTCGAGGACCTCGAGCAACAGCGTGTTGGAGACCTGGACGATGTGCCCGGCCAGAGCGTCCACCGCGCAGCCGATGGTGATGTACGCGAAGTCGATCTCGAACTCGTAGCCGAAGTCCGGTTCGCTCGGTTCGTCGGCGTTGATCGGGCGCGTGATGTTCGCGAGCGGGATGAAGATGCTCTGCCCGCCGAGCACGGCCGGTGCCACGGTGTCGATCAGGAAACCGTTGTTCGGCTCGCTGCTCGTTCCCGTGCGCATGGCGCGAACGACGTCGGCCGTCGGATTCGTTTCGAAGGGCTCGTTGCCCACGGTCGCCAGCCGGCGACCGTCGAGGTTCGTCAAGAGTCGGAACTGACCGTTCGAGGGCGATTGGAGCGTCGGGATGAAGATCGCGACGTTCGCGAGGAACTGAGAGTTCGACAGCGGGAGACCGAGGCTGTTGAGCGGCAGCGAATCGTTCTCGGTGAGCTCGGTCTGGTTGACCGTCATGTCGACGATCATGCGCGTGCTGTGGAACTCGCCCGTCACCGGATCGAGCCCGCCGAAGTTCGGATCCGCGAAGATGCGTGCGTCGAACGGAATGACCGGCGGGTTGCCCGTGAGCACCTTGACCGTGTCGCCGTTGACGATGGTCTCTTCGTCGATCAAGTCGTCGAACTGCACGACGATCGCGCAGTTGCGGGCGATGCGCGTGAGCGTTCCGATCGCTTCGGTGTCGCGGAACTCGATGTCGGTGACGGTCGCGGACGCTTCCTCCAGCAGGAAGTCGAACGCGTCCTTGATCTGCACGCCGTTCGCGTCGGCGTCGATCTCGTTCTGCGCGAGGATCGTGAGGCGCACCTCACCGGTGACGACGTTCGAGTCGACCTCCCACTTGCTGAGCTCCGAGACGACGTCCTCGCCGATGACGTAGTCGGGGTAGACGAGCCTCGAGTCACCCGACGGCGCCCTGTCGTAGACGTCGACGAGCCGCCCCCAGTACATCGACGAGATCACGACGTCCAGCTCCCGGCCCCCACCGTGCGGATCGACGATGTACTGATCGCCGTTGTACGGCGTGGCGGTCGGCGACTTGCCGTTCGACGTGCTGACCTGGCCCTGGGCCTGGTCGAGGAAGATGATCGGCTTGGCGCCGCGGCCCCCGCAGGAGACCAGAAGACCCGCGGACATCAGCGCGAGCGCGCTGCCCGTGCGGCCCAGCGCGGATCGGCCCAGCACGATCCGGCTCTGGCTGGACCGGCTCGATCGACGTGCGCTCGCGGAAGCGAGCTGGCCTTCGGTGGACGACCTCGAAGTGAACGGCGAGAAGTACGTCATGGCGCTCCGCGAAGGCGGCGGCCGGCGCCTCGATGGAGGTGCCGCGGCCGACGCCGGTCGGGATGGGGTGGCCCGGGAAGCCGTCGAAGGCGCCCGGGGTGGGGAAGGAGGTCGAGTGACCGCGTCGAAGCGGCCGCCCTGGGTTGGGGCGCCCATTCTTCGAAGCGATGCCGAAGGGGTCAAGAACGCGGGTCGACGCGTGCTGACTCCCCGAGGCCGGTGGCGGCAACAAGAAGCGTACCGCCGGCTCCCTGTGCGCTCCTCCCCCCGCACGCGGGCTGCACGGATTTTCGCTGTGCGCTTTCGCGCAGGAGGCGCGTCAGGAGCGTGCGAAGCCTCGCTCCAGTGCCTCGCGTTCGTCGGCGACGAAGACCAGGTCGTCGATCGGAATCGCGCCGGCCCGCGGGTCGGCGCGCGGGAACCACTGACGGTCGCGGCGGCTGGCCACGAAGGCCGCGGTCAGTTCGTGGTTGCAGTAGGCGCAGGCCGCGCGCAGAGGATGGCGGGAGCGCAGTCGGAAGGCCGGCGGGACGTGGCGCGTCTCGGTGTGCGAGATGCAGCTGTCGTTCGGGCACGGGCTCTTGCCGGCCGGCAGGTCGTGGAAGTCGGCGGCCACGGCCGGGCGTGCGCCGGGGATCGGAACGGTGCCGAGCAGGTGCCCGAGGATCGCCATGCGGATCGGCACGCCGCGCGCCGCCTGTTTGAAGTAGACACCGCGCGGATCGTTGTCCATCGACGAGTCGAGCTCGTCGCGGCGCGGCAGCGGGTGCATCACGAGCGCGTCGCGCAACGGCTCGAGCGCCATCGTCTCCGCCCCCACGCGCATGTAGCGATCCGAGTTCTCGCCGTGGTGGCGTTCGGTCTGCGCGCGCGTCATGTAGAGCGCGTCGACACGCCGCACTTCGAGGCTCGACAGCTCGGTGAAGAGGCTCAACTGGTGCGGCTTGTGCGGCGTCAGGTAGAGCGCGTCCGACTCGAGCGCGAGGTCGCCGAGTTGCCGCGCGTCCGCGCGCACGGGTTCGGCTCCGAACTCCTCGTGCAAGCGGCGCAGCACGTAGTCCGGCAACTCGAGGCCCGGGTGCGGCACACACACGATGTTCGCGCGGAAGCGTGCGAGCGCGTAGATGAACGAGTGGATCGTGCGGCTGTAACGCAGGTCGCCCGCGAGCACCACGTCGAGGCCTTCGAGTCGGCCGCGTTCGATCCACAGCGTGTACAGGTCGCACAGCGTCTGCGTCGGGTGTTCGTGGCTGCCGTCGCCCGCGTTGACGACGGGCACCGTCGAGTAGCGCGACGCGAGACGTGCGGCGCCTTCGCTCGGATGGCGCAGCACAATCAGGTCCGCGTAGCCCGAGACGACGCGCACCGTGTCGGCGAGCGACTCGCCCTTCTGCGCACTCGAGCTCTTCATCTCGGCCGCGGTGAGCACTCCCCCGCCGAGGCGCAGCATCGCGGACTCGAACGACAGGCGCGTGCGCGTCGAGGCCTCGTAGAACAGGCTCGCGCTGATGCGTCCGGGGCAGAGCGCTGCGTGCGCGCGCAGGTCCTGGCCGAACTCGCGCGCGCGTTCGAAGAGCGCGAGGATCTCGTCGGTCGCGAGGTCGTCGATCGAGACGAGGTGGCGGATGACGGGCGACGTGTTCGAGGACGCGGGCGCGGATGCGTTCACGAGCGCAGAGGTTCGCACAGCGCACCCCGTGACGGGAAGTGTCGGAGCGCTCGAACGGTCAGGTGCGAGGCGCGCGCCCGTCGAACGCGCGCTGTTCGGACGCGTGCCCGTCCGTGAGCACGGCCGCCGGCGTGAACGCGCCCGCGAGGCTCGCACGGCGCACCGCATCGTCGCCGCCGATCGCGACGTGTTCGAGGCGCGCAGCGAGCCGCTCGTCGAACGCGACCGCCCGGCCGGACTGCCAGGGTGCGGCAACGAGTCGCAGCGCCGCGCCGATCGCGCGCCACACGACGCGACGCGCCGCCTGGACGTCGGTCGCCGCGGACACGCCGAGTGTCTCGCCCACCGCCGATACCAGGTCGGCACGCGTCACGAGACTCACGACGCGGGCACCGACGAACTCGCGCGGCACGGGCGCCGGCGCGTCGGCCGGTGAACACCACAACACGAGGTCGGCCGCACGCGCGACACGCGCGCCGAGGCGCTGGCCCGCACGTTCGAGAGCGTGCGCGTCGGGAGCCACTTCGTACGGTCGCTCGGCTCTCTCGCGAGCCGACGCCGACTCCTCGTTCACGTCGTCAGCGACGAACGGTCCGTCGGGCCTGTCGAGTGCGTCGTCGCGCTCGCCGGTCGCGCTTCGTTCGAGTGCGCGCCGCCCCGCCGTGTCCACGAGTTCGATCACGAGATCGCCGCCCTGCACGAGTTCGCGAACGGCGTCGCGTGTGGTGCCCGCGAGCGGGCTGGCGAGCACGCGCTCCCGCCCCGCGAGCACGTTGAACAGCGTCGACTTGCCGGCGTTGACCGGCCCGGCGAGGACGACGCGCGGCGGCAGCAGGTAGGGCTGCGCGGCTCGGCCGAGTTCTGCGAGTTCGCGCGCACGCGCAGCCGCAGCGGGCGCTGTTGCGAGTTCGGCGAGTGCGCGTTCGAGCGCGCCCTCGGACTGATCGAGCAGGATGCGCGCGCCGGCTTCGGACACCGCGAACGGCAAGCGGCGCGTCGCGACCTGTGACCACGTCGTCGCCGGCGGCAACAGCGTCTCGCCACCGAGTGCGCGCACGCAACGCTCGACCACCGCGACACCGCCGTGCAGACACACGTCGACTCCGTCGTCGCACACGACGAGCAGCGCTTCATCGAGTTGCTCGCCGTCGTCGACGAGGCGCGCGAGCACGACGCGGCCCGCCGTGAGTGTGCTCGCGTTCGCGAGTCGTCGCACGGCAGCGAGTGCGCCGGGCCCGCGCACTTCGATCACGGCCACCGCACCGGCCGCACGCGCCGTCGCGACACACACCGAGAACGGCGCGCTCGCGTTCATCGCTGCGTGCTCGTCGCTTCGTCGAACGCTGCGAGCAGTCCTTCGTGCACGAGCCACGGCACGTGCTCTGCATGTTCGATGACGGGCGGCGCCGCGAGGAGCCACGGCGCACCGCCGCCCGTCACGAAGCGCGGCGCGCCGGCGAGGCGCGCTTCGAGTGCGACCAGCCGCGCGAGTTCGCGCACCGCGCCGCGCAGGCCGTGGACCACACCGGAGCGCAGCGCTTGCGCGCTCTCGCGCCCGAGAGCGGGCACGTGGGCGAGGTCGACGGTGCCATCACACGCGCCATCGTTCGTGCCGTGCAGCTCGACTTCGAACAGACGCGCGGCGCCTGCACCGAGCGCGCGCCGCAAGAGATCCACGCCGGGCGCGATCGCGCCGCCGAGGAAGGCGGGCCGGCCGGCTGCGGTGACTCCGAGCGCATCGACGGTCACCGCCGTCCCTGCGTCGACGACGAGCGCCGGTCCGCGTGCGCGTTCCCACGCGCCGCGCGCCGCCCACAAGCGATCCGCGCCGATCGTGTGCACGTGACGACACGCGGCGAGGTCGAGACCGTGTTTCAACGCTTGCACCGCAGGCGGCGCCGTTGCGCGAGCGGCTCCGGGCGCAACCTCGCGCACGATTTCGTGCACACGTGCGCCGGCAGCGTGTGCAACGGCGACGAGACGCGCGCGCACCTCGTCGCTCGCGACGCACGACACGAGCACGTCGGGAACGTTCTCGAAGAGCTGCCCGAAGCCGCGGTCGGTGAACGGGGCGGGCGGCGCACTCGTGAATGCCGCGTGCTCGACACGTGTGTGCCCGAGCACGGTGTGCGCGGCGCCGCTTTCAGCACGGTCGCCGCTCCCCCACCACAGAACTTTGGTCGCGCCGTTGCCGATGTCGGCCGTCGCGACGCGTGTCCCGACAGGTGCGCGCGTGCGCGACTCGCTCACGTCACTTGGGCGGCGTCTGCACCGTGATGGTGCGGTCCTTGCCGGCGTTCGAGACGACCACTTCCCAGACCTCGTAGTACTCGGAGTTGTTCTTGGCGAACGTGATCGCCTCGTTGACCGAGTTGACCGGGTGGCCGTTGACGCTCTTGATGACGTCACCGGAGACCACGCCGAAGTCGGCCAGCACCGAACCGGCCGTGACGGTCAGGATCTCGATGCCCTCGGGCGCGCCCGTCTGCCGATTGCGCGCCGAGCGATGGCGCACTTCGTTCGAGAGGATGTCGAGGTAGTTCGTCTCGATGTGCAGCGCGTCGTCGGATCCGACGAGGTACTGGTTGCGACCCGTCTTGAGCGTCGCGGTCGGCCACGTGTCGAAGAGCTGCTGGCGCGTCGTGTCGTCGGCGTCGGGGAACGGCTCGCGGATCTCCGACAGACCGCCGCCGAGCAGCGGGATGTCACCCGAGATCGGCACCGGCGGTTTCACGACTTCGTCGGCGGGCGCGGTGTCGAAGTCACCGGGGCGCACACACGTGAACACGAGTCCGTCGGCGGCGTCGACCGAGACGAGCTTCCAGTAGTCGAACTGCGGCGGCAGGAGATCGCCGACTTTCAGAACGTGGCCGTCGACCTGTTCGCGCGCCTGGAAGGTCGCGAGTTGCCCGACGTACTTGACGACGGCGATGCTGCGGTCGGGTGTGGTCGTGTCCTGCTGGATGAAGAGGACTTGGAGGAGGCGGTCGACCGGGACGTGCTTCTTGGTGGGCGCAGCCGTCGGTGTGTCGTCGGGCTTCGGGGGCGGCGGCGCCTCCTTGCCCGTCCAGTTCATCGTGTGGAACACGTTGCGGATCGGGTCGTAGGGCAGCTCGGGCAGCTTCTCCTCGGGCGGCGCCTTCTGATCGAACACCCGCGCCTGGTCCTCCGGGGTCACGTGGCGCGCTTGCCGCTCGAGACGCGTCTCGCGGTACTCGTAGGCGGACCAACCGATGCCGCCCAAGAAGGCGATGGCACCGAGCCAGAGGAGGACTTTGACGAAGCCGAGGTTCATGGCGAGGAGGAGCGTCGAGGGCCGTCGCGCGGCGCCTCGTGGGGCGAGCGTAACCGCCCGCGCCCCGCGCCGTGCTCACTCGACCGGGCCGCGACGCCGCGCGTGCGCCCTTCTTCCGCGCTACGGCTCGCCGCGGCGCCGCCTTGCGCGTGGCGCTGCGGCTCCGTTCAGCGCCCGCCCATGCGCAACTGGGGGCCGCCGCGGCCGCGCGACTGGAAGCCGCGCAGGGCCAGCATGAGTTCGTCCGGCTTGTCGCTGGCCGCCATCGCCGGCCCGATCTCGACCAGGCCCGACTCGATCAGCCGCAGGAGCGAACCGTTGAAGCTGATCATCCCGTCCTCGACACCCTGGTCGACGGCGGTCGCGAGTTCCGGGATGCGCCCCTCGGCGATCAGCTCGCGCACGTAAGGCGTGGCTTGCATGAGTTCGATCGCCGGCACCATGCCCTGGCCGCTCGAATTCGGCAGCAGGCGCTGGCTCAGCACCGCGGTCAGCGTGTCGCCGAGGCGAGCGCGCACCTGCGCATGTTGGTGCGACGGGAAGAAGCTGACGATGCGTTCGATCGTCTGCGCCGAGTTCACGGTGTGCAGCGTGCTCATCACGAAGTGGCCGGTCTCGGTCGCGTCGAGCGCCGCGCGCACCGTCTCCGCGTCGCGCATCTCACCGATCAGGATCACGTCCGGGCTCTGACGCAGCGCGTGGCGCAAACCGTCGGAGAAGTTCGTGACGTCGGTGCCGACCTCGCGCTGGCTGATGACGCACTTCTTCTCCTTGAAGAGCATCTCGACCGGGTCTTCGAGCGTGATGACGTGCCGCTCGGCGGTTTCGTTGAGGTACTGGATCATCGCGGCGAGCGTCGTCGACTTGCCCGAACCCGCGACGCCCGTCACGAGCATGATCCCGCGCTTGCGCAACGAGAGTTCCTGGAGCTGCGCCGTCGGCAGGCACAAGTCGTCGAGCACCGGCGGCTCGTCGTTGATGCGGCGCAGCACGATCGCGGGCTCGCCCATCTGCCGGTAGGCGTTGATGCGGAAGCGGCCGAGGCCGTCGAGTTGCAGCGCGGAGTCGGCGGCGCCGCTCGTGAGGTACTCCTCGAAGCGCTTGGGCCCGAGGATGCCCTCGAGCACTTCGCGCATCGGACCGGCGTGCGGCACCGAGCCGTCGAGTTGCACGATGCGACCGGCGATGCGGCACGCGGGTCGACCGCCGGAGCGCAGGATCAAGTCGCTGGCTTCGCGCTTCACCATCACCGCGAGCCACTGTTCGAGTTGATGGCGCGGCGAGATGCGCGGCGCGCTGTCGCCGACTTCGACGCGCTCGTCGGCCCCGTGCACTTGCTGCGCTTCGCTCGCGATCGCCTCGCCGACGTCGGTGCGCAGGAGCGGCGCGACGGGTCCGCGCGTATCACCGTTGCTCGCGAGGGTGTCGGTCTCGTCGATCGCGACGAGTTCGGGATCGCCGAGTGCCTGATCGAGCGCGGAAGCGGTCGAATTCGCGAGCGTCGTCGCCGGCACGCCGACGTGCGGCGCACCCAGCGGCGGTGGCACCGGCGCGGGACCCTCGTTCGCGCGCAGTCCCTGCGCCGCGGCGCGCAAAGGCGTGATGGGCTGGCGCGCCGAAGCACTCGTCCAGCCCGAGGCCGGCGCGCTGGCCGGTTCCGGGTGCGCCGGCTTCTTCTTCGCGGCCGCGCCGTCCGTCCGATCGTCGTCGTGGAGCGAGAAGCGGATCGTGCGTCGTTCGGGGCCTTGGCCGGCGCGCTGGTCGGGCTGCATGCCCACGGCTTCGACGCGCCGCTCGGGCCGTCTTGAGCCGACCTCGCCGCCTCCGCGGGCGCGCCCCCTGCTGCCGCGATCGCCGAGCGTCCGCGGGGCCGCGCCGACCGAGCGCGCCGACCGAGCGCGCGGGCACACCAGCCCGTGGCCGGATCAGGCCGTCGGCAGGGCGCGGCCTTCGGCCTCGAGCACCAGGCGGTGCAGGTGGGTGACGAGGTCCGCGACGCCGCGACGCGTGTGCGAGGAGATGCAGTGCACCGTGCGGCGCAGGTTCTCGGCGAGGCGTGCGGCGCGCTGCTCCGATTCCTCGTCCTCGACCTTCGTCGCGGCGACGACGAACGGTCGGCGCGCGAGGCCTTCGTCGTAGCGTTCGAGTTCACCGCGCAGCACGGCGAAGGCCTCCTCGGGCGCCATGTCGGCGCCGCTCGACACGTCGAGCAGCACGAGCAACACACGGCAGCGCTCGACGTGCTTCAGGAAGCGGTGCCCGAGGCCGTGACCCTCTGCGGCGCCTTCGATGAGACCGGGCAGGTCGGCGACCACGAGCGTGTCGTACGTGCCGACTTCCGCGACGCCCACGTGCGGGTGCAGCGTCGTGAATGGATAGTTGGCGATCTTCGGCGTGGCGCGCGAGATCGACGCGAGGAACGTGCTCTTGCCCGCATTCGGCAGTCCGACGAGCCCGACCTGTGCGAAGAGCTTGAGTTCGAGGCGCAGCTCGCGATGCTCCCCCGCCTCGCCCGGCTCGGTTTCGCGCGGAGCTTGCTTGACGGCCGTCACGAACGACGCGTTGCCGCGCCCGCCGCGTCCGCCGCGCGCCACTTCGAGTCGATCGCCGTCGTGCGCGAGGTCGCCGAGCAGGTTGCCGCGCTTCTTGTCGTAGACCTGCGTGCCGGTCGGCACTTCGACGACGAGGTCTTCGCCACCGCGCCCGCTCTTGTTCGACGTGCCACCTGGCTGGCCGTTTTGCGCCTGGTACTTCGGTCGGCGCGCGATCTTGAGGAGCGAGTTCATGTGGCCGCTGGCCACGAAGAAGATGCTCCCGCCGCGCCCGCCTTCGCCGCCGTCCGGGCCGCCGAACGCCACGAACTTCTCGCGCCAAAACGACAACGCTCCGTCGCCGCCCTTGCCGGCGTGGACTTGCACTTCACACTCGTCGACGAACATGACCGAAAGACCTCGAGCAGCGTCGCTCACGCGCGGCTGCACGGTGCGCCGCGCGCACCGAGTTTGGACACACCACCGCGACGGAGCGCACGTGTGCGCTTCATTGACGCGAAGAAATGGGGTCCGAAGAAACGCGACGAGCCGGCGCTTCGGCCGGCTCGCATTCTCCCGTTCGGGTGTCCGCTCGGGCTTCGATCGACGCGCCGAGCACGATCCTCACCCCTGGGGCGGATCGCGCCTGCGTGCGATCACTGCGCCGAGTCGACGAACACGCGCCGGCCGGTGCCGAAACGCACGGTCCCTTCGACCAGCGAGTAGAGGGTGAAATCCTTGCCTTGGCCGACGTTTCGGCCGGCGCGGAAGACGGTGCCGCACTGACGCACGATGATCGTGCCGGCGGTGACGGCTTGGCCGCCGTAGCGCTTCACGCCGCGGAACTGCGGGTTGGAGTCGCGACCGTTGCGGGTGGAGCCTTGTCCTTTCTTGTGTGCCATGGCTTCGTTTGTTCTCGCGTGTTCGTTCGGCGGCTGTGTCGAGAGATCAGCCGTTGATGGCGGTGACCTTGATGCGCGTCGACTTGGTGCGGTGGCCGTGCTTGACGCGGATGTTCTTGCGGCGGCGGTAGCGCAGCGAGATGACCTTCTTGCCCTTGACGGTGTCGAGCACTTCGGCCGTGACCGAGGCGCCTTTCACGGTCGGCGTTCCGAGGCGCACGCCGCCTTCGCCGCCGACGAGCAGCACGCGATCGAACGTGATCTTCGAACCGGACTCGGCGCCGTTGAGGTCGAGGTCGACGATGTCGCCCACGCGCAGAGTGGTCTGACGGCCGCGGTCACTGATGATGGCGTACACGGGAGTCCTCGAGAGTCGTGGGTCGTGATGGGAACGTTCGCGGCGGCGCCTCACGGCGGTGCGCGACGTCGATTCGAAAACACACGCGGCGGCGCGGAGTCGGGGCCTCCGACAGGTGCGCTCGCCGCAGCGGGCCGAGGATGGTAGCGGCGGACGAGGGCCGAGCCAAGATGCTCGGTGCAACTCCGTCGCGGCACAGCCAGTTGACCGGCGGGCCGGGCGGGCGAGTCTGGGGCGGCGTCGGCGGCGCACCCCCCCCCACCGCCGACGACCTCGAAAGGTCCTCGCGCGGTGAGGGCGGGGCGCACGCCTCGGCTCAGCGCCGGCGGCGACCGCCGGGGCGCACCTCGCGTCCGTCGGCGCGCAGGTAGTGGAACACGGAGTCCTCGTGCTGGTCCTCGGAGGTCGAGAACTCGAGCTCGCGGGCGCTCTTCTGCTCGAGCTCCATGACCTCCTTCCAGTCGTTCTTCTTGAGCCAGTCGAGCGTGTCCGGGTGGACCGAGATCTCGATCTTGGTGAAGCCCTTCTGGGTGAGCGCGGAGCCGAGGCGACGCAGCACGGCCTGAGCCTTGCTCTGCGCCGTGCGTCGGCGGCCCGTGCCGCGGCAGTACGAGCAGGCGTCGTACAGGAGCTTCGACAGCCCCGGTCCGAGGCGCTGGCGCGTCAGCTCGAGCAGACCGAACTGCGAGATGCGACCGACCTTGTTGCGGGCGCGATCCTCGTCGAGCTTCGCACAGAAGGCCTTCTCGACCTTGCGGCGGCTGGCGGGCCGCATCATGTCGATGAAGTCGACGACGATGATGCCGCCGAGGTCGCGCAACTTGATCTGGCGCGCAATCTCGGGCACGGCCTCGAGGTTCGCCTTGAGAGCGATGTCCTCGAAGTCGGCGCCTTCGTCGCGCGTGCGGCCGGAGTTCACGTCGATCGCGACGAGAGCTTCGGTCTGATCGAACACGATCGAGCCGCCCGACGGCAGTTCGACGCGGCGCGAGAAGAGCTTCTCGAAGTCCGGCTCGATGCCGTGGGTGTGGAAGAGCGGCTTCGCGCCGTCGTGCAGTCGGATGCGGTCGAGATGCTCGGGCATGAGCTTCTCGGTGAACTCGCGCATCTCGTGATAGACCTTCTCGTCGTCGACGATGACGGCCTGTGTGCGCGACGAGAACAAGTCGCGCATCGTGCGGATCGCGATCGCCGACTCCTGATAGAGCGGCGCCGGATTGCGGCCGAGGACGAGGTTCTTCGAGAACGACTCCCACACCTTCAAGAGGTAGTCGAGGTCGCGACGGATCTCTTCCTTCGTCTTGCCGACGCCGGCGGTGCGCACGATCACGCCCATGCCGGGCGGGATCTCGAGCGAGGTCAGGATGCGCTTCAAGCGCCGACGCTCGCGATCGTCTTCGATCTTGCGGCTCACGCCCGTCTTCTCGAGCGAAGGCATGAGCACCAGATAGCGCCCGGGGATCGAGATGAACGTCGTGAGCGTCGGGCCCTTGTCGCCGATCGCGTCCTTCGTGATCTGCGCGACGACCAGTTGGCCGCGCTTCAAGAGTTCCGAGATGTTCTTGCGCTTGCGCCCGCGCGGCCGTGCACGGCCACCGCGATCGCGGTCGCCGCCCTTGCGCTTGCCGTCGCCGTCTTCGAGCGAATCCGTCGGCGCGCGTGTGTCGCCTTCCCAGTCGTCGGTGTCCGTGCGCGCCGTCAGGAGCTTCTCGAGGCGCCACTCCTCGTCGCCGTAGATCGGCATGACGTCGGACGCGTGCAGGAAGCCGTTGCGGCCCTGACCGAAGTCGACGAACGCAGCCCCGATCGCGTCCTCGATGTTGACGACGCGCCCGCGGTAGATGTCGTTGACGTACGACGTGTGCTGCTCGACCGTCATCACGAGGTCGACGATGCGGCCGCTCTCCTCGACGACGACGCGCGTCTCCTCGGGATCGACGGCGTTGACCAGGATGAGCTGGTCCCGCTCGACGGCCGCCTGCTCGCGCACCGAGCGTTCGAGCGCAGCGTCGTCCTCGTCCTCGCGCGCCTTCTTGCGGCGGCGGCTCGAAGTCGGACGTTCCTCGTCACTCGGTGCGGCGATGGCGTCGTCGACGGCGATCGGTGCCGCCGATTGGCGGCGCGGATCGACGTTGGCGAGATCGTCCTCTTCACCCGGGATCGCGTCGACCCACAGAGCACTGCTGCCCTGGCGACGGCGACCGCCGCGCCGACTCTTGCGGCCCTTCGCATCGCGATCCGCCGCCGCAGCCGAGCCGCCCGACGCAGCGCTCGGGCGCGAGCGCGTCGACGAGCGCGACCGCGTGCGAGCGGGCGCGTCGCCGTCGGTACGCGGCACTTCCTCGCCTTCGCGCCCCTTCTTGCGCCGCCGGCCGCCGCGGCTTCCGCGTCGCCGACGCTTGCGATCGGCGTCCGACCCATCGGCCCCGTCGACGCGCTCCGCGGCCGGGCTCTCCGAACGCTCGCCGCCGTCTTCGTCCTGCTCGTCGTCGAAAGCGACGTCGTCGCCCTCGGCGTCGTGCGTGTGTGTGTCGACGCGCTCCGCGAGCGGGGCGCGAGCGGCCGTCGGCGCTTCAGGGCGCTCTTCTTCGGAGCGCCGCCGGCGACCGCGACCGCCGCGGCGACGGCGCGGACGGGTTTCGCCGTCGCGCGGCGCTGCGGCATCGTTCTCGAGCGGTGCCTCGCCGCGCGGTTCGCCCGCATCGAGATCGAGGTCGACCTCGTCGTCGAACGGGAGCGGAGCTTCGACGGCATCGAGTGCCGCCACGGGCTCGGCCGAGCGACGGCGACTGCGACTGCGTCGCGACCGTCGTCGAACCGGGTCGGCGTCCGCCGCGCCTTCCGGCGCTGCGTCAGCCGACGCCGCACCCAGCGGTGCATCGCCATCGGCGTCGAAGGACTCTCCGAAGGGCTCGCTGGGAGAATCGTTGGATTGGAAAGGATTGGAGTCGCCGAGTGCGTCGTCCCGCGCCGCATCGTGCGTCGCGAAGTCGTGACCGCCGCCGAAATCGGCGGAGGGCGCGGACTCGTCGCTCCCACCCCACGGGCCTTGCGGCCCGGAGTGAGGTTGATCGATCATGGTTGTGAAGAGCGATCGCGCGCGTGTGCGCAGCGATCGGCGCGCCCGCTCGGGCGCGTCTCTCAGGTTCGCGTTGGGTCCCACCCCGGCGGACCGCACCGAGCGACACGGGCGCGTTCGCATCCAGCGGGACGTAGGCCCGGCGGGACGGAGACGACCGTGTGGCGCGGTGCGCGAACGGCCGCGTCGCGCGCGAGCACCACCCACACATCGGGATGGTCGGCTCGCAGCAGCGCGGGTGACGTTCGCACCGGGCGGGAGAGCTTGAGGTCGGCCGGCGCTCGGGCTCGCCCGGATCGCTCGACTGCACTCGGCCGCGACACACGTCGCGGTCAGCGGGCAGGATAGCCCGCTCGTCAGGGGATCTTGGCACAGCGAAGGCCCGCGGTGCCGATTCGGGTGCGGAAACTTCGCGGGCAAAGCGACGCGGGCCCGCTCCGGCGTCCGGAGCGGGCCCGCGTCTCGCTCGAAATCAGTCCTGCGCGAAGGTCGAGACGTCGACGTCGGTCGCCGGCGCCTGGAGCGGCTGCTCGCGCGACGGCATGCCCTCGTCACCGAAGAGCAGCTTCTCGAGCTTCTCGGAGTACTCGCCCTTGCGGCGGTCGAGTTCGCGACGCAACAGGGCGTCGGAGTCGTTCGAGCTGCGGACGATCGTCGGCGTGACGAACACCATCAGCGTGCGGCGCTCCTTGGTCTCCTCCGTGTGCGAGAAGAGGTACTTGAGGAGCGGGATCGATCCGAGGATCGGCACCTTGGACTTCGTCTCGCGTTCCGAGTCGGTCGAGAGGCCGCCGATGACGGCCGTCTGACCCGACTCGAGCATCATCGAGGTCACGATCGTCGAGGAACGCACGCGCGGGAGCGCGATCGAACCTTCCGCGCCGCCGGCGCCGACCGTGAACACGTCGAAGCCCTCCGGTGCGAGGCTCGAGTCACCCGTGCCCGAGAGGCTGGTCTCCTTCGGGATCACTTCGAGCGTCATGTCGTTCGTGCCCGGGATCACGTTGCAGCGGATCAGGAGCTGGAAGCCGACGTCGACCGGCGACTCGTCCGCCTCCTGGACCGACAGGTTCAAGCCGCCGGCCTGACCCTGTTCGGTGCGCGCTTCCGCGTAGCGGATCGTCTCACCGACGAAGATCGTCGCGGCGCGGCCGTCGAGGGCGACGAGTTTCGGCGCCTGGACGACTTCGCTCTTCACGTCGCGCTGGATGGCGCGCAGCGTCGCGGCCAGCGTCGTGAAGTTGAGTGCACCGAAGACGGTGTTCGGCGACGTGACGCCGCCGGCGAAGCCGATGACGTCTTCGGCGAACGGTCCCTCGCCGGTGTCGCTCGCGAGCAGGCCGTCCTCCCAGCCGCCGCCGCCCATCTCGAACGGGAAGCTGATCGGGACCTGGCTGCCGCTCACCGAGGCGCGCGGACCGAAGTCACCGAAGTCGACGCCGAGGTCCCACAGGTCCGAGTTCGTCGTCGAGACGAACTTGACGTCGATGAAGATCTGAGCCGGCTCGATGTCGAGGCGCGCCACGACGTCCTTGATGTACGACTGCACCTGTTCGGTGTCGCGCACGATCAGAACGTTGCGTTCCTCGACGTAGTGCAGTTGGCCGTTCGCCGAGAGCGAGCGCCGCAGCGCTTCGATCACCGGGAAGTCCTCCTCCATGTTGCCGGTCGCCGGCTTGTACGAGCCCGCAGCGAACTCGCTGTTCATGACGGGCACGAACGTCGAACGCGGGCGCAGGTAGCGCAGTTGGTAGCTGCTGACCACCATCTGGTCCTCGAGCGACTTCGGATCGACGACGCGCAGGATGCCCCGGCGGTCCTCGACGACGACGAAGCCGAGTGTCTTGACGGCGACTTCGAGCGCGTCGCGCCACGGCACCTTCGAGAGGCGCAGCGTGAGCGTGCCCGAGACCTCGGGCGCGACGACGATGTTCGCACCGCTGACGCGGCTGATCGTGTCGATCACCTCGGTCAGGTTGGCGTTGACGAACGCGAACTCGACGCGCTCCGGGCGCGAGATGGCGAGCACCCCGGCGGTGCGCTCTTCCACGATGCAGCCCGCGCTCTCCGCGGCCAGCTCGAGGACTTCGCGCCACGGCACGTCCGTCAGGTTGAGCGAGATCGGAGTCTCGGCCTCCTGCAGGACGACGAGGTTCGCTCCGGAGCGTTCGCGGAGGAACTCCACGACCTCCTGGAGTTGCCGGCCGTCGACGCGAATCGAGACCCGCGCGTCGGGATCGGGCGCCTGCGCGTGTGCCGCGCCGGCGAAGGTGAGGATCGCTGCGAATGCAGCGATCGCGTAGCGGATCGAGTTCATGGGAGGGAGATGGGTGCCTCGGAGGACCTTCCGGAGGTGGTTCACTGACTCAGCGGTCGAGTCAACTTGACTTCCTGGTAGACGAAGCCGAGCTGATCGCGCTCGATCGACACCAGCAGGAGGTCGGGCGCCACGAGCTCACCGGGCGCGAACGTGCGACCGTTGATGAGCGCGACACGTTTGTCGGGACCGAGGTCCACGACACCACGCACGTCGAGCGGCAACTTGGCGAACTCGAGCACGGCCTGGGCCATGTGCTCGTAGTCGCGCAACTGAGTGACGTAGGGCTTGCGCTGCGGATCGCTCTCGGCCGCGGCAAGACGCCCTTCGATGCCTGCGAAGGCCTCGAGCGCGAGTTGGTACTCGCTGAGTTCGAGGTGACTGTGCATCGTCTCGACCGCTTGGCGCAGCACGGCGATCGGGACCTGTTGGTCGTCGGTCTCCGCCAACGACCGCCGGATGCGCGTGATCTCGTCGAGCACTTCCAGGCGGAATCGTTGTTTGGCGGGCAGGAACAGGAGTCGGCCTTCGCTCTCGACGCGGCGCGCCTCCTCCTCCAGACCCGTCAGATCCTTCTCGAGCAGACTGCGCGACTCGATGTCGGCGATCAGGTTGTCCGCCTGCCGCCACTTCTCGAGCAACTCGACCGCGGCCTGCGTGCGTGCGACCAAGTCCTCGACGAGATAGATCTGCTTCTCGATCGAGAGGACGAGTTCGCCGGGACCGAGGTTGGCCGGCATGCGCGGATCGACCCACGGGTCGCGGCGCTGACGGTCGCCCTTGTAGTCGTAGGCCGGGATCGACATCTCGCGCTGACGCGCGGAGATCTCGGTCGCGAGCAGGTCGCGCTTGCGCTCGTAGCCTTCGATGTCGACGCGGCTGGATGCCGAACGCGGGCGGTAGACGTACGTCTCCACCTCCATCTCGACCTCGTGCCGCGCTTCGATCGCCTCGTCGGTGAGTTCGGCGTCGTAGCTGTCGCGCTTCGCTGCGGTGAGCTTGAACGACGGCACGCGCATCAGTCGCTCGTGACTCTCGACGCGGTCGAGGAAGTCGAGCATCTGGAACGCGTTGGCGTCGAACTTGATCTTGTAGGCGACCTTCTCGAAGTCGTCCTTCTCCTTCTTGTTGCGCGACGTGCTGGCCTTCGTGAGATCGTCGATGCTCGAGATCTTCACGCCGGAGCGCTCCTCGAACTCGCGCAGCGTGCGCACGAAGTTCAGGATGTCCTCGTCGTTCGGCAGGATGCGGCGCGCGACTTCGTCGGTCTCGCGGCGCAGGATGACTTCGCGTTCGAGTCCGTTCGTCTTGCCGATCTTGGCGCGTGCCTGATCGATCTGGCCGACGACCTCGACGACTTCGGTGCGCAACTTCTCGATCTGGTCCTTCTGCAACCAGACGAGTGTTCCGAGCAGCGCCGCACACGCGACGCCGACTCCGGTGATCACGAGGATGCGTTTCTTGGCTTCCATCACTTGCGCTCCTGCGGGGGCTGCAGTTGCAGGTCGAGGGTGAAGGAGAAGATCTCGGACGGGATGAGACCTTCGTCCTCTTCCGCGACGCGACCGGTCGGCGGAGCCGGCGGGTTGAAGCCGTTCGCGAAGTCGGAGCGCGTCAGGTCTTCGAAGAAGTTCGCGACGAGGCCGAAGTTCGGCGAGCCGCTGTAGCCCTCGGCGCGGAACGTGCCGCCCGAGGTCGGTGTCTTGTTGCGGCCGCTGGTACCGACCTGCTGGACGACGTTCAGGTTGTTGAGCCAGATCAAGTAGCTCTCACCGCGCGGCGCTTCGCCGCTGCGGCCTTCGCCGCCGCTGTTGATGACGTCGACGAGTTGGTCGACCTTCTCGGTCCAGTTCACGCGGCCCGTCGTGATCTCGGCCAGCGTGCCTTCGCGCGACTCGAACAGCTTGTTCTCGGCCACGAGGTCCTCGTGGTAGTCGAGCTGCGGTTTCAGCGACGCGAGGTCGCTCTGCTTGATCTCGAGTTCGTGCCCGACGTTCGACTTCGTTCCGAAGAACAGCGAGCCGAGCCACGCGAGGAGAACGGCGTTGACCGTCACGGCCGCGCCGATGGCGGCGAACGTCTGCGCCGGCGTGCGGCGCTGCCGGACGAACTCTTCCGGCAAGAGGTTGATGAGGATCATGCTGCCAGCACCCGGACCGCGAGGCCCATGGCGACCGCGAGCGAAGCGCTGCTCGATTCGAGTGCAGCCACGTCGACGCGATCGGAGTCGACCACCATCCCCTCGAGAGGGTTCCACAGCGTCGCGCTGCGTCCGGTGGCTTGTTCGATGTATGCAACCGCACCCGGCGCGAGCACGCCGCCGCCGGAGAGCTTCACCTCGTCGACACGCACACCTTCGCGGTTCTCCACGAAGTCGAGCGACAGGTTGAGTTCGGCGACGAGGTCTTCGAGGACCGGCCCGATCGTGCGGCTGACCTCGATCTCGCGTTCACCGGGGTTGCACTTGAGAGCCTCGGCGTCCGCCTCGTCCATGTTGAGGCGACGGCTGATGGCCTTGGTCATGTCCATGCCGCCGATGCCGATCTCGCGGCTGAAGCACGTCTCGCCGCCGCGCAGCACGTTGATCTGCGTGCGCGATGCACCGACGTCGACGAGCGCGGTCGCGACGCCGTCCGTGTTCGCCACTTCGGCGCCGGAGTTCAGGCGCGCCTGTTCCCAAGCGTTCGCGAGTGCGAATGCGTCGACGTCGACCGCGAGCGGTACGAGCCCGTGGCTCGCGACCTGCTGCAGACGGCCGTGGACGACGCCCTTCTGGCACCCGACCGCGACGACGCCGATCTTCTCGCCGTCCGATTCACCGGAAGGCGCGTGAGCGAGCTTCTGGCAATCGAAGACGAGGTCTTCGGTCGCGAAGGGGAAGTACTTGTCGCTCTCGAGCTCGATCGCTTGTCGAACTTCGGGCAACGACATCGGCACCATCGCGAGGTAACGCACGACCACCGACTGACCGGCGATCGACGTGACCACTTGTCTGGCGCGGATGCCGCCGGCGGAGAGCAACTCCCCCACGGCCGCTTCGCGACTCGACGCATCGCGCAAGGCGAGGCGTGCGAAGCCGCTGATCACGGGACCGGCGGGTTCGAGAGTGATCTCGATCGCCTTGAGGTACTGACTGCCGAGGTCGAGACCGACGACGCTCTTCTGTTTACGGAACACGAAGGAACCCCCTGGGTACCGCGGGCGGACGAATGCCCAACCGCTGGACACGTTCGGGGTCCCTTTCGACAGCGGTGCGCGGGCCGCATGAGGTCAGTGCCGAGCTTCGTCGGCTCACGACCGGATCCGCGTCAGGAGCGGGACGTCGCGCGGCCCCAAGGCCTTGCGCCCGTGCCGACGCGGCGCGGAGGACGAGGCGCGCGCTGGGCCGCCGTACGGCCCGGAACGTCGACGGCGCCGAGGCCGGCGGTCAGGACAGGGCTTCGCCGAAGCCGTTGGCGAAGAGCTGCTCGAGCGCTCCGATCAACTCGGCGGCGTCCGGGCCGCGCGCTTCGACCGACAGGACGGCTCCTTGCGAGGCGTCGAGTGTCATCAACTCGAGGATGCTCTTGCCGTTGACCGTGCGGCCATGGAACGAGATCGCGACGGTCGAACGGTGGCGCAGCGCGAGGGTCACGACGGCATGGCACGGCCGTGCGTGCAAGCCACTCGCGTTGACCACGCGCAACGTCCCGGTCGAGTGCGGTTCGGCGTTCACGCGGCGGCGGCGGACGTGTGCATGACGCTCACGCTCCGCCCATCTCCTTGAGGAGATCGACGAGCTGCGTGCGATTCGTCGCGGCGAGAGCGAAGCGCCGGAAGTCCTCCTTCCGAGCGATGCGGCTGACCCAACGCATGACCTCGAGGTGGCGTTCGCCGTCGTGCTCCGAAGTCTCGGCCGGCGGTCGGAAGACGGCGAAGACGATGCGCACGGGCGCGCCGTCGATCGAACGCCAGGCGATCTCGTGCTTCGCGACCGAGAGCGAGAGCACCGCGGCCTCGAGCCCCGGGAGAACGACGTGCGGGATCGCGACGCTCGAGCCGACGCTCGTCGAGGCGAGCTTCTCCCGCTCGATCAGGACCCGAACGGCAGGCTTCGCGAGTTCCGCCGCCAGCACCTTCGCCTTCACGAGGTTCGCGACGATCTCGTCGAAGACCTCCGGCTGCTCCTTGCCTTTGAGCCCGACCGAGCACGCCGAGGGTTTGAAGTGCTTCCAGTAGAGCGACGTCTCGGTCGTCATCGACGTGCCTCGTGAAATGAGGAGGGCCGGAGGGGACCGGTGGGCGGAGGATACCAACTCCGCGCTCACCCTTCCCGTCCGGCCCTCCGCGGCCGCAGCCGCTGTCAGCGGCCTCGGCTACTGCAGCCGAGGCACCGACTCAGGCGCCTTCGCGACGCTGCAGGTCTCTGTGGCGATCCTCGCGACGCCTCAAGGCGCGTTCGAGGCGGTGAACGGCCTCGTTGACGGCTCCGAGCAGGCTGTCCGCTCGCGCTTCGACTCGATGGACGCTGCGCCCCCAACTCGACGCCACGAGTTCGACGCGGTGGATCGCACGTTCGCGATCGATCACGGCTCGCACGTGGTTGGCGCCGTCCGCGATGCGCTCGAGAACGCTGACGCGTTCGCGCACCATTGCCGTCGCTTCCGGGGGGTAGCTCTCGTGAGGAGTACTGATGTCCAGTTCCATGTGTCCACGGGCTCCAAAGATGTCCGCCGATCCCTCGCGACGCGGCCCACGCCCGTCGCCCCACGAAATCGGTCGTTGATGCCGAATCTACATCCGACGCTCAGCGGCGGGTGGCTTCGACACCACCCGACGCATCGACACACTCGTGGTTCGGAATCGAGTGCGATCAGCCCCGGAAGAACCCCGCCCCGCCGCGCGGGCCGACAACTCGGCGCACCAGCACGGGTTGCGGATAGAGCACCTTGAGGAGCCACAAACCGTGTGCCGGAGCCGTGGCCCCGGCCAGGGAGCGCTCCCCCGCCGAGAGCATCGCGCTCACCTCCTCGGGCGCCGTCCGACCGCGCCCGACGTCCAGCAGCGTGCCCGCGATCGTGCGCACCATGTTGTAGAGGAAGCCGTCGCCCTCGACGACGATCGCGAAACCGCGCCGCCGAGCGACGACACGCACCGCACGCACCGTGCGCACGTTCGACGAACGCGGCGAACCGCTCGACGCGAACGCGCTGAAGTCGCGCCGCCCTTCGATCAGGCGCGCCGCCGCGCGCACACGCGCGAGGTCGAGCGGCTCGCGCACGAAGTGCGAGAACCGGCCCGAGAACGGACCGCGCACGGCGTCCGTGTCGACGCGGTACAGGTAGCGCTTGCCGCGCGCGTGGAAGCGCGCGTGGAAGTCGTCGGCGCAGGTTTCGAGCGCGACGACCGCGGCGCCCTCCGGAAGATGAGCGTTGAGCGCGTGCAGGAGGCGCTCGTCCGACAGGCGCGTGCCCGTGTGGAAACTCGCGACCTGGCCGAGCGCGTGCACGCCCGTGTCCGTGCGGCCGGCGCCGTGCACCACGGAGGTCTCGCCCGCGACGGCTTCGAGGGCTTCCTCCAGCGACTGCTGCACGGAATCGAAGCCGTCCTGTCGCTGCCAGCCGAAGAAGCGCGAGCCGTCGTAGGCGATCTTGGCGCGGACGTTGCGCATGTCGTTCGAGAGCGTAGCGGCGAGGGGCCGCCGTTCTGGAGGCCGCGACCGCTAGCCTGCTGCGTTCCATGGCCGAGATCGAACTCTCCGGTGTCACCGTCACCTTCGGCGGACGACCTCTCATCGACCGCGTCGACCTCACCGTCGAACGCGGCGAGCGCGTCGGTCTGCTCGGGCGCAACGGCGCCGGCAAGTCGACGCTCCTCAACGTGCTGCTCGGGCGCATCGTCCCCGACGAAGGCCGTGTGATGCGGCGCCCCGGCCTCGCGATCGGCGAACTCGCGCAGGACGTGCCGCGCGGTTTCGGCGGCACGGTCGCGGAACTGGTGCGCGCAGGTCTCGCCGACGACGAATCGGATTGGAGCGCGAAACGCGACGTGGAGCGCGAACTCGAACGCTTCGGCCTCGACGGCGACGATCAGGTCGCGAACCTGTCGGCCGGGTCGGTGCGCCGGGTGTTGCTCGCGCGCGCGCTCGCGAGCGGGCCGGACGTGCTCGTCCTCGACGAACCGACCAACCACCTCGACGTCGACGCGATCGCGGGGCTCGAGGAGCTGATGCTCGGGCGCGGCGGGACGCTCGTGTTCGTGACACACGACCGCACGTTCCTGCAGAACCTCGCGACGCGCATCGTCGACCTCGATCGCGGCCACCTCACCAGTTGGTCGTGCGACTACGCGACGTACCTCGAGCGCAAGGAAGCGGCGCTCACGTCCGAAGCCAAGACGAACCACGAGTTCGACAAGAAGCTGGCGCAGGAAGAAGTCTGGATCCGACAGGGCGTTCAGGCGCGCCGCACGCGCAACATGGGCCGTGTCCGGGCGCTGGTCGCGATGCGCGAGGAACGCCGCGCGCGCCGCGAGCGCGTCGCCGCACCGAAGGCCGGCTTGCACGGCGCGGCGAAGGGCATGACCGAACGCTCCGGCCAACTCGTCCTGCGCACGACCGGTGTGTCGTTCGCGTTCGGCGAAGGCGCCGAGCGCCGCCCGATCGTGCAGGGCCTCGACCTCGAGGTCTCGCGCCGCGACCGCATCGGCATCGTCGGCCCGAACGGCTGCGGCAAGAGCACGCTCGTGCGCCTCCTGCTCGGCGAACTCGCGCCCGACTCCGGCACGGTGCGCCTCGGCACGAACCTCGAGATCGGGCGCTTCGACCAGCTCCACGCCGTTCTCGACGAGACGAAGACCGTGATGGAGAACGTGTGCGGCAAGGCCGACACGATCACGATCGCCGGCCGGACGCGACACGCGATCTCGTACCTGTCGGACTTCCTCTTCTCGCCCGAACAGTCGCGCGGCCCGATCGGTCGCCTGTCGGGCGGCGAGAAGAACCGCGTGCAGCTAGCGAAGTTGCTCGCGCGGCCGGCGAACCTGCTCGTGATGGACGAGCCGACGAACGACCTCGACGTCGAGACGCTCGAACTCTTGGAGCAGATCCTGCTCGAGTTCGAGGGCACGCTGCTGATCGTCAGCCACGACCGCACGTTCCTCGACAACGTCGTGACCTCGATCCTCGTGCACGAAGGCGAAGGCACGTGGAACGAGTACGTCGGCGGCTACGGCGACTGGAAGGCGAAGAAGGACGCAGAGCGCGCCGAGCGTGCGAAGGCCGAACGCGAGGCGGAAGCGCGCGCGCGCGCCAAGGAGAAGAACGCGCCGCGCGCCGCCGACGCGGGCAAACCGAAGGCGAAGAAGCTGACGTTCACGCAGGCGCACGAACTCGAACGCCTGCCTGCGCGCATCGAGACGTTGACGGCGGAGAAGGTGGCGCTCGAGGCGCGGCTCGTCGATCCCGAATTCTGGCGCAGCCCCGCCGCCGTGCAGGCCGAGGTGCGCAACAAGCTCGCCGCGAAGTCCAAGGAGTTGAGCACCGCCGAAGAGCGCTGGATCGAGCTCGAGTCGTTGTCCGGCTCGTGACGCGTACGGTGTCAGACACCGGATCCGCCACGGCGGAGTGGAAGTGCGGAATCCACGCGGCGCGTGCAGCGGGCGCGCTTCGCGCGCCTGCTGCAC
>JBIKNC010000041.1:0-23751 GCA_044358925.1 Planctomycetota bacterium
GCCGGGACGCGGACGGCTTGTGCCGCACACGTCGGGCGGTGAAGATGCGGGGGCTGACGTGCCACCGGCACGCCGCCTCACGTCCCCGGGCGCCGCGGCCACGCGCCGCGCGCCGGTCATCCGCACGAGCCACCTTGAGCGACACACAACGCGCGTCCGCGTCCGGCGATCAGAGCGCCGCGCCGCTGCCCTTCGAGGACAAGATCCAGGCCATCGAGGCGAAGATCGCCGAGCTGCGCGTCCTCGCGACCTCGTCGAACATCGACATGGGGGACCAGTTGGTCGCGCTCGAGCGCCAACTCGAGGACGCCACCGCGAAGACCTACGCCGAGCTCTCGCCTTGGCAAGAGGTCAACGTCGCGCGCCATCCGCAGCGACCGGTCGCGTCGGACTACATCCAGTTCATGCTCGACGACTTCGTCGAGCTGCACGGCGACCGCACCTTCGGCGACGACAAGGCCATGGTCACCGGCCTCGCGACGATGGGCGGGCGGCGCTTCATGCTGGTCGCGCACCGCAAGGGCCGCACGACGAAGGAGCGCCTCGAGTGCAACTTCGGCTGCGCGCACCCCGAGGGCTACCGCAAGGCCTGGCGCAAGATGAAGCTGGCCGAGAAGCTCGGCCTGCCGATCGTGTGCCTCGTCAACACACCCGGCGCCTACCCGGGCATCGGCGCCGAAGAACGCGGCCAGGCCATGGCCATCGCCGAGAACATCATCGGCATGTTCTCGCTGCGCACCCCGATCGTCGTCCTCGTCATCGGCGAGGGCGGTTCGGGCGGAGCACTGGGCGTCGGCGTCGGCGACCGCGTGCTGATGATGGAGCACGCCTACTACTCCGTGATCAGCCCCGAGGGCTGCGCCGCGATCCTGTGGAAGGACGGCAGTCGCTCGGCACAGGCCGCCGAGGCGCTCAAGCTGACGTCGAAGGACCTCGAAGGCCTCGGCATCGTCGACGAGGTCGTGCCGGAACCGCTGGGCGGAGCCCATCGGCGCCGCGACGAGGCCATCGCGACGGTGCGTGCGACGCTCCTGCGCAACCTCGAGATGCTCGACGGCATCGACCTCGACGAGCTCGTCGAACGTCGGCACCGCAAGTTCCGCACGATCGGCGCGATCGAAGGGCGCTTCCCGACCGTCGGCTGAGATAGTGAGAAGAAATCGACGCTGCGCGCCGGACACCACTCTCTCAGGTGCCTCTGGCCCAACCGCTGGCGCGGTTGGAGCCCGTTCGCGAGCATTTCTGCTCGCTCTCTGAGAGAGTGAGGAGAAGTCGACGCTTCGCGCCGGACACCACTCTCTCAGGTGCCTCTGGCCCAACCGCTGGCGCGGTTGGAGCCCGTTCGCGAGCAGTTCTGCTCGCTCTCTGAAACGGCGCCGAAGCTGCTCCAACGTCGTCCGTGTGCGGCGCGTACGCGACGCGACATGGACGACGGCGCACAGCACCTCGCGAACCTCGGCGCGAACCGCGGCGCGAACCTCGGAGGCAGCTCGGCCGAGGCGCAGCAGCCCTCGCCGGGGCCATGGACGAGGCGCACGGGGGCAGCCCGCTCCAGTTCGGGGTCGAGTCCGCAGAGCGCGCGCGCCGATGAGCGCTCCGAGGCGCGCATCGAAGAGGGGGGGGGCGACACCCGTCGAACCTCGGATGCCGGCCGGACCACCGGCGAAGATCCGGTGCGGCTCGGACTGCCCGAATCGTGGCTGCTGCGGCACGATGGTGGAGCGGCGCGCGTCGACGACCGAAGAGAGCGGCGAAGCGCGGTTGCACCGTCCATGAGCGAACCCCTGTCCGAGCCCGATGGTCGCGAGGCCACTGCCGCGCAGGTGCGTCTGTCGGGCGCGTTCGCCGGCGCGAGCGACCACGATCTCGTGCGCGCCATCCAGGCCGCGGACCAGGACGCTTTCGCCGAACTGGTGGCCCGCCACGAGGGCCGCGCCTACCGCGTCGCTCGCCAACTGGTGCCCGATGCGGACGAGGCGCGCGACGTCGCTCAAGAAGCTTTCCTGCGCATCTTCAGGAACTCGGAGCGCTTCGACTTCGAACACGAGTTCACCACCTGGCTCTACCGCATCGTCACGAACCTGTGCATCGACCATCTGCGGCGGCGTCGGCCGCGCACGGTCGGCGGCGACGAAGACGAACCGGGTCCGGAAGTGGTCGACGAGGGCGCCATCGCTCCGTCCCAGCGGCTCGAACAGAACGAGACCGCGGCGCTCGTGCGCGCCTGTGTCGCGCGCCTGCCCGAACACTTCCGCGTCGTCATCGCCCTGCGTGAGCTCGAAGGGCTGACGTGTCAGGAGATCTCGCGCATCGTCGGGGCCACGCCCGTGACGGTGCGTTGGCGTCTGCACCGCGCGCGCAAACTGTTCGCCGAGCAGTGGGAGCGACTGCACGAACGCGGCGCCCGCGACTACCTCTCTTCACCCACCGCGGCGGAACTCGCCCGACTGCCGCGCAACGGCGACGTCGACTCCGACAGGCCGGGCGCATCGTGATGGAACCCCAACGACGAGACCAGCCGAGTGACGAGACCCGCGCGAGCCGCAGTGCGGACTGCGCGGACGTGCGGGAACGACTGCCGCTGCACGTCGGCGGCGACCTGGAAGCGGCCGATGCCGAGGAAGTCGCCGCGCACCTCGTGGACTGCGCGGAATGCCGCGCCGATCTCGAGCGCCTCGATCGCGCACGGCAGGGCTTCTTCGAAGTGCTGCAGCGCGGCGCGGCCGAGGAGCTCGCGCGAGAAGGGCTCTGGAAGGGCATCGCCGCGAAACTCGCGCTCGATGCTGCCCGCGGCGACGCACGAGCCGGCGCCGCTGCGCGGACGACGAACGAGCGCCGATCGGCCGAAGCTGCGCGCCGCGCGGCAGCTGCGGCACGCTCGCACGGTGTGGGCGCCGAGCATGGAGCGGCCTTGGAGGCCGCGGCGCCGACGGCCGTCGAACTCGCGGTCGCGAGCGTCGGCACGCTGCACGAGTACGGTCATCCGGGGCGGCGTGCCTTGCGACTGCTCGCAGGTGCGACGCTCGTGGCGGCCGCTGCGTTGCTGGTCTCGGTCGTGCTCTACAAGGCGCCGCGCCAAGACGCGTCGCCCAGCATCGCCGACGCTTCGGTGCCGGACGTCGGCGGAGACCCTGCTGCGAACGGTGTCGAGAACGGAGCCTCGGACGCGCTGCACAGCGGCGGACTCGAGCGCCTCGGTGTCGACGATCAGGACCGCCGACTCCTGTTGCAGCCGCGTGAGATGGAGCTGCCCGCGCTGGGCGGCGGACGCGAAGAACTGGTCGGCCATCCGACGTGGCGATGAAGCGCGCAGCTGCCAAGTCACGTGCGACCGCTCGCGGCCTCGCGCGCGGGTGCCGGCTGCTCGGGGTGCCATTCGCTGTGCCGATCACCGCGCCTTTCGTCCTCGGCCTCGTCGCCGTTCGGTGCGAGGCGTTCGCGTTCCAGGACGGCGCACCGCCGTCCGCCGCGCCCACGATCGTCGTCGAGGATCCGGTTCGGCGCAGCGCCTCCGTGGGCGTTGGAGCCGCGTCGGCGGCCGACGCGGCCACGGTCGAATTCGAAGCCGTGCTCGACATCGCCGTCGAGCCGTTCGATCCGGCTGCCTGGCAGCGGCGCCTCGCCATCGTCGACCTCGACCGACGCGAGCGAGCGTACGAGCGCCTGCGTGCGATCCTGCCGCACTCGCCGGACGCTCAGGCTTGGGTGCGCGCCGAGGCGCGGCGCGGCGAGGGCGAGCTGGCCTGGACCTGTCGCATGCTGCTGCGCTCCGAGGGTCGTTCGTCGGCCGAGTCGAGCGGCTCGACCGGGGCGCCGGAGTTGTTCGTCTGGCGCGGGAACGACGATCGCGTGTTGCTCGGCGGCTCGGGGCCGTCGTTGCGTGCCGGCGGCCGGGCGATCGACGTCGTGATCGTCGAACCGCGCTCGTCCGAAGCGCGGCGCGTCGAGTTCGAAGCCCGACGCGCCCTGCGCGGTGCCACGCTCGAGGAGTTCGTGCCGTTGCCGCCCGGCGCGGCCTCGACGCCGCTGCGTTTCGAAGTCGCGATCACGAGCCGTGCTGACGACGGAGCGCCGCTCACGACGTGGCGGGTGCTCGACACGACGAGTCTCGAAGGGCTCGTGATCGAGCGCGCGTCGCCGGCCGATTTCGGCGGCGTGTCGACGGGCGAGTTGCCCGCGAGCCTGGATCGCGGCGAGCGTGCGGGCGCGTTCGTCCTCGAGCGCCTCGCTCCGCAGTCGAACGCGGACGGCGCGCGCCGAAACGCACGCGCGTCCATGGAGCGCCTGGGGGTGTTCGTCGACGCCGAAGCCGACGGGCTGGTCGTGCTCGACGTCGAGCCCGGAAGCGTCGCACACGCGCTCGGTGTCGCACGCGGCGACCGACTCGATGCGATCGACGGTGTCACGCTCGCACGCCCGGACGACATCACCGTGCGCTTGCGAGCCGCGGCGCCGCAGGGCTCGGTCTCCGTGCGGTGGCGGCGCGCCGGCGACGGTCTCGTGATCGAACGCCGCTACGTCGCACCGCGCATCGTGCTCGAACCGCGCGCAGCGGACGCACCGGAGGCCGACGTCACGTCGCAGCCGCCCGCTCCGACCAAGGACTGAACGCGGAGCGCCGCGCGAGTCCCCGCCTCACGGCGCGGACGACTCGAGCGCCGCGCGGGCTTCGCGCCTCAGCGCCCAGGCGCGCTGCACGTCGGGGTGATCGACGGGCATCTGGGAGCGCGCGATGAACGTGTCGAGGTCTTCGAGCGCGCGCGCCGGATTGCCGACGGCGAGCTGCATCTGCGCGCGCTGCGCGTACAGCTCCGGACGGCGCTGCGGCTCGATCTGGAGCGCCGCGTCGAGGTGACCGAGCGCGAGGTTCGGGCGCCCGAGCGTGTGGTGCAGATTGGCCGCGAGTTGGTGCGCGTCCAGCAGGAGCCGGGTCGTCGTGCGCTCGAGATTGCGCAGCGTGGACTCGTCACCCGTGTCGAGCACACGCTTCTTGAGTTGGTCGGCGTAGAAGAGCCGTTGCTCGTCGAGTGCCGCGATCAGCGCTCCGAGGTGGTCCAGCGCCTCTTCGTCGCGGCCCGTGAGACTGCACACCCGCACGAGGCCGTTGAGAGCTTCGAGGTTCTCCTGCTCGTCGCGCACGAGCTCGCGATAGCGCGACTCCGCGGCTTCGAACAGGCGCACGCTCTCCTCTCGCAAGCGCGCGACCTCGGCGACCGGATCGCGTGCGATCGGCAGACTGCGGCCGTTCTCGATGTCGTCCGCGGACTCGCGGTGGATCATGGCGAGCCGCTCGCTGACCTTGGCGGCACCGAGTTTCGCGCGGCGCTCGTCCGAGTACTTCTTCTCGAGGCCGATGAAGATGCGCTCGGCTTCGAGCAGATCGCGCGTCGCGCCCTTGCGCAGGTAGCACCAACCGACGAGGAGCTGCATCGTGCGATCGTCTTCCTCGATGTCGAGGGCGCGCTGCGCCTGATCGATCGCGCGATCCATGTCGCCCAGGTCGTAGTGGTCGAGCGCGGCGCGCACGTGCATCTCGCGCGCGACCTCGGGATCGATCTTCGGCCCGTCGCTCGCACAAGCACTCGCCGTGGCGAGGACGGCGGCGAACAGACCACAGCGGAGCGCGCGACCGAGGTGGGGGCGAAGGTGGTGCATGGGCGGCGGAGTCTATCCGCGCGCCCGGGACCGGCTACGCGGTCGCGTCGCCCGCGAGCAGGCGCGTGAGTCGGTCGGGCTCGATGCGCACCGCGCGGCTCTTGCCGCCCGAGAGCGTCACGAGGCCCGCGGGCGCTCCTTTGGGCTTGTGCACGTCCTTGCGGCGCGCGACCGTCACGTTCGCCTTCGTCGCACCGCGCAGCGGCGAGAAGTGCACGGCCAGGTGCGCGGCGTCGATCACGTCCTCGTCGTGCGGCTCCTGGCCCTTCTCGACGCGCAGGACGACGTGGCTGCCGGGTGTGTCGGCCGTGTGCAGCCAGACGTCGTTGCCGCGCGCGATCTTCAAGCTGAGCACGTCGTTGTCCTTCGCCGTTCGACCGACGAGCACCGTGCCGCCGCGCGCCGTCGTGAACGTGCGGTAGGGGAGACGCGGCGCGGCGACTTGCACACGTTTGCCGCGTTCGACCGCGAGCGCGTCGAGCACGCCCGCGGACACCGCGCGCGCCTCGATCGCAGCGGGTTCGGCGCCCGAGGCGAGGTCGGCGAGCAACCGTGCGACGACGGCGGCGCGCTCTTCGTTGCGCGTGAGTTCGTCGGCGAGGCTCGCCGCCGAACGCACGAGCTTGTGGTAGCGATCGAAGTACTTCTCGACGTTCTCGCGCGGCGAGAGTTTGGGATCGAGTGCGATGCGCCGCGGCGCGCCGTCCACCGCGAACCAATCGGCCAGTGCGACGTGGTCGAGGCCGCGGCGCAGTTGCGACATCGAAGCCTTCAGGATCTCGCCGTCCTGGCGCACGCGTTCGGCGCCTTCGGCTGCGAGTTCGCGCTGGCGCAATCCGTGCAGCGTGCGCGCGAGCGAGTCGCGCTTCTTCTCCAGGCGCTCCGCGACGTGTTTCGCCGCGCGATCGCGCTCGACGCCGTCGACGAGCGCACCGAGTGCACACTCGACGATCCACGACAGCGGCGCGAGTTCGGCATCGCGGGGACTCGTCGTCGGTTGCGCGAAAGTCGCGCGCACTCCCGAGCCCACTGCGCCGCTCGCGCGCCCCGGCGGCGGCACGTACGGAGCACCGAGTGCGAGGCGCGGTTTCGCGCCCGCGTCCTTGGGCGGCTTGGGCGGAACGAGCCATTCCAGCACGCGCTCCGAACCGTCGAGCAACAAGAGGTTCGCGTGCCGACCGACGAGTTCCGCGAGCAACGCGCGCCGGCCGCCGCTCGCTTCGAAGCGCAGCAGCATCAACCGATCGCCGCGCACCTGTTCGACGCCGATCAACCGAGCGCCGTCGAGTTCGCTGCGCACGCGTTCGAAGAACGGGCCGACCGAGCCCTCGTGGCGATGGACACGCGCCTGTTGAACGTGCACGCGCGGTCCGTCCGCGGCGGCACACACACGCACGCGCCGCACACCCGGCCAATCCGCGTGTTCGAGCACGAGGATCAGATCGCGCGGCGGCAGTGCGGCCACGTCGCTGACGGTGCCGCCGACGACGACGCGGGCGAGCTCGACCGCGAGCTCGCCCACGTGTTCCGCCGACAACGCGGTCGCCGCAGGTCGCGGCGCATCCATGTGTCCGTCGGCGCTCGTGTTCACGCCTGTCAGGAGAGTTCTTCCTTGACGCTGTAGACCCACTCGAGCGTCGCCGGCTTCCAGTCGATCAACTTGCCGCCGAAGAACAGTTCGAGCTCCTTCGCGGCGGCTTCCTTGCTGTCGGAGCCGTGCACGAGGTTGTTCGAGAAGCTCATGCCGAGGTCGCCGCGGATCGTGCCCGGAGCGGCTTCCGCCGAGTTCGTCTTGCCCATCAGCGTGCGCACGGTCTCGATGGCGTTCTTGCCTTCGAGCGCGATCGCGACCACCGGGCCCGAGCCCATGAACGCGACCAGGTTCGCGAAGAAGGGGCGCGCCTTGTGGACCTCGTAGTGGCGCTCGAGGAGGCTCTTCGCGAAGACCTCCATGCGCAGGCCGACGATCTTGAGGCCCTTGTTCTCGAAGCGCGTGAGGATCGCGCCGACGAGGCCGCGCTGGACGGCGTCGGGTTTGCAGAGGACGAGAGTGCGTTCCATGGCCATGGCAGGACTCGGGCGGAGAGTGTGTTCGGACGTGAGCGCGCGCCGTTCGCACGCGTTTTTCGGGCGAGGAGTGTAGCGGCGCGGTCGCGCAACCTTCGCGGTCGCGTTGCTCGCTTCGAGACACTCGTGCAGGATGGCGCGATGGCGCGCGACGACGAGGAATCCGACGAACGCCGTCCCGGTGACATGCCGGGCTGGGTCGAGAAGGGCACGCGCTCCGTTCAGGGCGGCGGACGCGGCGCGGGCGCCGGCATGGAGTTCGGCGCGGCCGTGGTCGTGTTCACGTTGCTCGGCCTGTGGGCCGATCGCGCATTCGGCACGCGGCCGTGGCTGATGCTCGTGGGCCTGGTGCTCGGCTTCGGCGGGGGACTCGTGCACCTCATGCGAGCACTGGGCGGGGCCAAGGCGCACGGCTCGCCCGACGATGGCACGCCGCCCGAGTGACATGCCGAGCGCGCGGCGCGCGGCCGGTGCGCCGGCCTGTCAGCGCGCGTCGGTCGAGCTGCGGCAAACGGTCGCATGGGTGCGGGGCGACGCGCACCCGGACGCTCGCTAATCTTCGCGGGCCATGCTCGTGCCGCTCGCCTGTCTCGCCGTCGCCGCGTGTGCGGCAGCTTTCGGTTTCGCCGCGGGCGGGGCACTCGGCTACGGACTGGTGTGCGGCGGTCTGCTCGGCGCAGCCGTCGGCGGCGTGGCGGGGAGCGCACTGCGCCGCGCCGCGCGCCATGCACCCGAGAAGGCCTTCAACGCCTTCGTGGCCGGTTTCCTCGCGAAGCTCCTCGTGCTGTTCGCGGTCGGCTTGGTCTTCATCGTGCACGAGCCGCTGGCCGAGCGCCTCGATCCGAGGAGTCTGCTGCTCGCCTATGCCGGCGGTGCGCTCGCGGTGCTCAGCGCTGCGGTGTACAGCGCTCGCAACGAAATGCGAGAAGGCGCACGACGATCCTCGACTCGGCCTTGAGTCGCGGCGGTGTGTTCAACACACTGTTCGCCCTCGAAAGCGTCGCAGTACCCACCGACCTCCTCGACCGACCTCTTCGAACGAAGCCGTGCGCGAACTCCTCCATCCGCGGATCCTCGCCATTCTGGCAGTGGTCGTCGGCGCGTGTTTCCTGAACACGATTCTCGTCCCGCACCACGACGTCGAGAATCCGTTCATCAAGCTCTACATGCACCTGCAGCCCGAGGGGCTGGTGCTTCCGAGCGAACACGCGCACGAGCCCGCTCACGCCGACGCAGGTGCCGCTCACGAAGGTGAAGCGACCGCAGACGCGGCGCATGGTGACGCCGCGCATGGGCACTACCTCTTCGCGCCGACGCTGCCGCTGCCGGCCATCTTCGACGGCGACGCCCATCACGAAGGCACGCAGCTCGTTCTCACGAACCTGCAGATCTTCCAGATCGCGTCGGTGCTGCTGATCTTCATCTGCTTCACCGGTGTGCCGAGCTACCTGCGCACCGGCCGCGGCGGCGACGTCGTCACGCGCCTGTTCGCGGGTTTCGCGCTGTGGGTGCGCGACGAAGTCGTGCAGCCCGTGATGGGGCGCGAGATGGCCTCGCGCTGGGCGCCCTACTTCCTGACGGTCTTCTTCTTCATCCTGTTCATGAACCTCGGGGGGCTGCTGCCGCATTCGGCCACTCCGACCGCGAGCATCTTCGTGACCGGCGCCATGGCGCTCACGACGTTCGTGTGCATGCTCGCCTTCGGTATGGCCGTGCAAGGCCCCGTGGCCTTCTGGAAGCACCTCGTGCCGCACGTGCCGATCTTCATCTGGCCGCTCATGTTCGTGGTCGAAGTCGTCGGCCTGATCATCAAGCCGGTCGCGCTCATGCTGCGTCTGTTCGCCACGATGTCCGGCGGACACATGGTCGTGCTGAGCTTCATGGGTCTCGCGTTCTTCTTCGCCGCGAACTTCTCCGGCACGACCGGCTACGCCGTGGGTTTCGGACTCTCGGTGCCGTTCGGCGTGTTCGTGATGATCATCGAATCGTTCGTCGCGCTCCTGCAGGCCTTCATCTTCACGCAGCTCTCCGTGATCTTCGTGAACATGGCCATCCACCCGGAACACTGATCGCGCAACGCCCCGAGCGACACGCGAAACGAAAACGTTCGGCCCCACACGGGGTCGATCGACCAAGGTCCCGACTCCCACACAACTCCGGCCTCGCGGCCACCAACTCCACCAGGCACATGATTCAAGAGCTCTCCACAGGCGCCGTCGAAGCCGGATACAGCCTCGCCAAGATGGGCGCCGGTATCGGCGCCGGCCTCGCGCCGCTCGGCGCCGGCCTCGGCATCGGCAAGATCGGTGCGGCGCAAGCCGAAGGCATCGCGCGCCAGCCGGAAGCAGCGGCCGAGATCCGCGGCGGTTCGCTGCTGCTCGCCGCGCTCATCGAAGGTGTCGCGCTGTTCGCGGTCGTCGTGACCCTGCTCGCCGCTCTTTGATGCGAGCCGAAGCGAATCGCTGCGCACCCGCGCGGCGCTTCGCGAACAGCCGGAGTGCGGAGCGCCGAGTGCGGCGCTCCGCGGGCCCGACCGCGCAGGCCGGACCCGCCCCTCGAGCGGCGACGCTCGACTGCACGACGACTCGCGGGTGACGCCACCCGCCCGAGCGCTACGCCACCATGCACACGCACCTCATCCTTCTCGCCGAAGGCGGCTTCGATCCGCTCAACCCGTCCGCGGGCGGCGTGGCCTTCTGGACCTGGCTCATCTTCCTGCTCTCGCTCGTGCCCATCTGGAAGATGGTCATGGGGCCGATCACTCGTGCGCTGTACGAGCGCGACGACATCGCGAAGAGCGCGGTGACCAAGGCCGAACAGGCCAGCGCCGACGCCGAACGTGCGCGTTCGGAAGTCGAAGTGCGTTTGGGTGAGGCGCGCGCGGAAGCGCAGCGCATCCTCCAAGCGGCGCGCGAGCGCGGCGAGACGCGCGAACGCGAGATCGTCGAGAAGGCGAAGAACGAAGCGAGCGCGCTGCTCGAGTCGGCCCGGTCGCTGATCCGCGCCGAGAAGGACAAGGCGCTCGCCGCGATCCGTTCCGAGGTCGTCGACCTCGCGATCGGTGCCGCTTCGAAGGTGATCGAGCGCAACGTCGGCAGCGACGACGACCGCCGCTTGGTCGGAACGATCGTCACCGGCGCCCCTGGAGGTCGCGCGTGATCGACCAGGTCACGCAGCGCTACGCCCAGTCGCTCTGGGGCCTCGCGCGCCGGCGCGGTGCTCTCGACGCGGTGCGCGCCGACGTCGAGCGCATCGCCCGTCTCCTCGGCGATCGCGCGACCGCACAGATGGTCACGAGCCCGCGTCTCGCACGCGGCGAGCGCGTCGCTCGTCTGGACGGGGCGCTCACCGGCAGCCACCAACTCACGCGCAACTTCGTGCACCTCGTGTTCGACAAGAACCGCGAGAGCGTTCTCGTCGGTCTCGGTGCGGCGTTCCACGCCCTCGAACTCGAGGAGCGCGGCGCCGTCGAAGGCGTGGTCGAGTCGGCTCGGCCGCTCGAGCGCGCGGAACTCGAGCGCCTGGCCGCACACCTCGGCCCGAAGCTCGGCAAAACCGTTCAACTCACGAATCGCGTGCGCCCCGAACTCGTCGGCGGTGTGCGCATCGTGGTCGGCAGCTCGATGATCGACGCCACCGTCACGGGGCGTCTCGTCGATCTGCGCCAGCGTCTGATGGACGTGCCGCTCGCGACGACGGCGCACTGACTCCCACGCGATTCGATGCGCCGCCCGTCGACGGGTCGGCGCGACCCAGAACTCCCACCCAAACCGGCCGCCGCGCGCTCGCGCGACGGCCCGAACGAGTCGAAAAGAACCATGGATCTCCGCCCCGCAGAAGTCACGTCGATCCTCGAGAAGGAAATCGCGAGTTACGGCGGTGACAACAGGATGCAGAGCGTCGGCACCGTGCTCACGGTCGGCGACGGCGTGGCCCGCGTGTGGGGCCTCGCCGACTGCATGATGAACGAGCTGCTCGAGTTCGAGGGCGGCGTGCGCGGTGTCGCGCTCAACCTCGAGGAGGACAACGTCGGTTGTGTGCTCCTCGGCGACGTGGCCAAGGTCAAAGAGGGCGGCACGGTGAAGAGCACCGGCCGCGTCATCTCCGTGCCGACGGGCGACGCGCTCCTCGGCCGCGTGGTGAACGCTCTCGGCGACCCGGTCGACGGACGCGGCCCGCTGGCCGTCACGGAAGCCGACTACCTGCCGATCGAGCAACCCGCTCCGTCGGTGGTCGAGCGCCAACCGGTGACCGAGCCGATGCAGACCGGCATCAAGGCCATCGACGCGATGATCCCGATCGGTCGCGGCCAGCGCGAACTGATCATCGGCGACCGTCAGACCGGCAAGACCGCGCTGATGATCGACGCGATCATCAACCAGAAGCGCACCGGCGGCGGCGACCCGAAGAACCCCGAACAGGTTCTGTGTGTGTACGTCGCGATGGGGCAGAAGCAGTCGACGGTCGTCGACCTCGTCAACCGTCTCGAAGCCGCCGGCGCCATGCCGTACACGATCGTCGTGTCCGCGTCCGCGAAGGACGAAGCCTCGATGCAGTACCTCGGCGCGTACGCGGGCTGCACGATGGCCGAGCGCTTCCGCGACGAAGGTCGTCACGTGCTGATCATGTACGACGACCTCTACAAGCAGGCGCTGGCCTACCGCCAGGTCATGCTGCTGCTCCGTCGTCCGCCGGGTCGCGAAGCGTTCCCCGGTGACGTGTTCAACCTGCACAGCCGTCTGCTCGAGCGCGCCGCCAAGCTCTCGATCGACGCTCCGAAGATCAACCCGCGCTACAAGAAGGGCGGCGGTTCGATCACGGCGCTGCCGGTGGTCGAGACGCAGGAAGGCGACGTGTCGGCCTACATCCCGACGAACGTGATCTCGATCACGGACGGCCAGATCTTCCTCGAGTCCAACCTGTTCAACTCGGGCGTGCGCCCGGCCGTGAACGCCGGTATCTCGGTGTCGCGCGTCGGTGGTGCCGCACAGATCCCGGCGATGAAGAAGATCGCCGGTGGTCTGCGTCTCGAGTTGGCGCAGTACCGCTCGCTGCAGGCCTTCGCGCAGTTCGGTTCGGACCTCGACAAGACGACGCAGCAGATCCTCACGCGCGGTGAGCGCCTGGTCGAGATCCTCAAGCAGGGTCAGTACCAGCCGGTCGCCGTCGAGGACCAGATCATGATCATCTACGCCGGCACGTCGGGCGCGCTCGACAAGCTGGCGGCGAAGCGCGTCGGTGAATTCGAGAAGGCCTTCATCGAGTTCGTGCACGACACGCACCCCGAGGTGCCGAAGGAGATCGTCACGACGAAGAAGCTGTCGGACGAGGCCAAGGCCAAGCTCGACGCAGCCGCGAAGAAGACCATCCAACAGATGGGCTGAGCGCGCCAGGAGCGAACGGGCCGCGTCGGCCCGTTCGCGAGGCCCTTCGAACCGAGCACCCAACCGACCGAACTCTCACATGGGCGGCATTCGCGAACTGCGCGGACGGATCAAATCCGTCGGCAACATCAAGCAGATCACGCGCGCGATGGAGATGGTGGCGACGACCAAGTTGCGCCGTTTCCAAGATCGTGCCGTGGCCTCGCGGCCGTACGCGGCCGAGATCGCGGCGCTCGTCGGTCGTTTGGCCGGCGTGCTCGGAGAGGAAGTGGCGCAGATGCCGCTGTTCAATCCGGGCAAGGGCGACAAGGTCGCGCTGCTGCTCGTGTCGTCGGACCGCGGTCTGTGCGGCGCGTACAACTCGAACGTCTTCCGCGAGGTCGAACGCTGGATTCGCGAGCGCAACCTCCCGAAGTCCGACGTCGACTTCTTCGTGTACGGTCGGCGCGGCTACCAGTACCTCGGACGCCGCGGCTACAACGTCGCGCGCTTCATCGTCGAGCCGCCGCTCGAGAAGATCGACTTCGCGAGCGCCGCGTCGAGCGCACGCATCCTGACGCAGGCCTTCCTGTCGGGTGAGTACAAGGAAGCCGTCGTGTTCTACACGGCCTTCCAGTCGATGGTGCGCTTCGTCCCGACAGCCGCGCCGTTCCTGCCGATCTCCGCGAAGGGTCTGTCCGTCGCAGGTGAGAAGGCGGGTGGCGACGTGATCCTCGAGCCGTCGGCCGAAGCGATCTTCGAGTCGCTCGTGCCGCGCTTCCTCGAAACGCGTGTCTACAACGCGCTGCTCGAGTCGCTCACGTCGGAGTACGCGAGTCGGCGTTTCTCGATGAAGAACGCCACCGACGCCGCGTCCGAGATGCAGGGCGAATTGAAGATGGCCTACAACAAGAAGCGCCAAGAGAGCATCACGAAAGACCTCCTCGACATCGTCGGCGGTGTCGAAGCGCAGCGCTGATCGGACGAGCGTCGATCTCCCCCTCGAAAACACCCGCACACCGGTGAGGCTCGCAGCGAGTCTCGCCCCGCCCAGAACACACGAGGCCGCGAACGCGGCACCCCCAGCGATCCATGAGCACCACCGCCACCGCCTCCAAGGGCCTCGTCGCCCAGGTCTTCGGACCCGTCGTCGACGTCCGCTTCGAATCCGGCCACCTGCCGGCGATCTACAACGCGCTGCGGATCGACGACCAGAGCCGCGGCGTGCGGCTGACGCTCGAAGTCGCCCAGCACATGGGCAACGACGTCGTGCGCTGCGTCGCGATGGCGTCGACCGACGGTCTGCGCCGCGGCGTCGCGGTGCACGACACGGGCGCGCCCATCTGCGTGCCGGTCGGCGACCAGACGAAGGGCCGCATCTTCAACCTGCTCGGTGAAGCGCTCGACGAAGTGGCACGCGGCAAGTTCGTGACCGGCAAGACGCTGCCGATCCACCGCGCGGCGCCGGCCTTCGACGAGCAGGAGGCCATCTCCGAGGTGTTCGAGACGGGCCTCAAGGTCGTCGACCTCCTGTGCCCGTTCGCGAAGGGCGGCAAGATCGGTCTGTTCGGTGGTGCGGGCGTCGGCAAGACCGTTCTCATCCAGGAACTCATCCGCATCACGGCGGTCGAGAAGGGCGGCTTCTCGGTCTTCTGCGGTGTCGGTGAACGCACGCGCGAAGGCAACGACCTGTGGCTCGAGATGAGCGAGGCCAAGTACACGACGCCGGACGGCACCACGCAGCACGTGATCGACAACGCCGTGCTCGTGTTCGGTCAGATGAACGAGCCGCCGGGCGCGCGTCTGCGCGTCGCGCTCTCGGGTCTGACGATGGCCGAGTACTTCCGCGACGAGCGCGGCCAGGACGTGCTCCTGTTCGTCGACAACGTGTTCCGTTTCGTGCAGGCCGGATCCGAAGTGTCCGCGCTCCTCGGCCGCATGCCGAGCGCCGTGGGTTACCAGCCGACGATGACCAGCGAGATGGGCGCGCTCCAGGAGCGCATCACCTCGACCAAGAAAGGCTCGGTCACGTCGATGCAGGCCGTGTACGTGCCGGCCGACGACATCACCGACCCGGCGCCGGTCGCGACGTTCGCGCACCTCGACTCGACGATTCTCCTCGAGCGTTCGATCGCGGAACTCGGCATCTACCCGGCGGTCGACCCGCTCAAGTCGACGTCGCGCATGCTCGACCCGCAGGTCGTCGGCGAAGAGCACTACCAGGTCGCGCGCAGCGTGCAGCGCATCCTCCAGCGCTACGCCGACCTCAAGGACATCATCGCGATCCTCGGTGTCGAGGAACTCTCCGACGACGACAAACTCGTCGTCGCGCGCGCGCGCCGCATCCAGCGCTTCCTCAGCCAGCCGTTCTTCGTCGCCGAGCAGTTCACCGGCACGCCGGGTGTGTTCGTGTCGCGCGAGGACACGGTGCGCTCGTTCAAGGAGATCGTCGAAGGCAAACACGACGACGTGCCCGAGTCGGCCTTCATGTACAAGGCCAACATCGAGTCGGTGCTCGCTGCGGCCGCGAAGCTCAAGAACTGACAGACGCCTCGGGCTCGAACGGCAAACGTCACCATGGCCAACCTCACCCTGCGCGTGATCACGCCCGAGTCGATCGCACTCGACACGTCGGTCGCATCGGTTCGACTTCCGGCGCTCGACGGCTCGCTCGGCATCCTGCCGCGGCACGCGCACATGATCGCGGGCCTCGACACGGGCGTGCTCGTCTACACGGACGCCTCCGGCAAGGAGGAGCGCATGTTCGTGAGCGGCGGCTTCGCCGAAGTCCAGGGCAACACGGTGCGGGTGATCACACGCGCCGGTGAGCTCGCGTCCGAGATCGACGAGGAACGCGCCCGCATCGCGGAGAAGCGCGCGCGCGAGCGCCTCGACGCCGTCCGTCGCGGGTCCGTGTCGGACGTCGACGTGCTGCGCGCCGAGATGGCGCTGCAGCGCGCGATCATGCGCCTGCGCACTCGTCAGTCAAGGTGAACGAATCGACGCAGCGCGCCGGTCACGCCTTGACTGGTGCCTGTGGCCCAACCGCTGGCGCGGTTGGGGCGTGCGCCTGACGTTCATCGCAGCAACAGCAACGCTTGGAATGCGGCCCGCGGACTCCACGCGGGCCGTGTCACCATGTGCGCCACGTGTGAGGAGGTCCCTCGCGCGCAGCGGGTCATGTCATGAAGAGCAGCACCGTCCAGCACGAATCGAAGTCCAACGGGTCCGGCGAACGCGCGGCCTGGCGGCGCACGCACACCTGCGGCGAGTTGCGAGCGGAGCACGTCGGACAGACGGTGACGCTCAACGGCTGGGTCGCGGGGCGTCGCGACCACGGCGGCATCTACTTCGTCGACCTGCGCGATCGTTTCGGCGTGACGCAGATCGTGCTCGACGCGGCGCTCTCGGCTGCGGTCCAGTTCTCCGTCGAATACGTCGTCGCGGCGACCGGCGTGGTCGTGCGGCGCGCCGAGAACACGAACGCGGAACTTGCGACGGGGGAGATCGAGGTGCGCATCACGCGCTTCGAGGTGCTCTCGCCCGCGACCGTGCCGCCTTTCGCGATCGAAGACGGCATCGAGACGGCGATCGACACGCGCCTGCGCCATCGCTACCTCGACCTGCGCCGGCCGGAGTTGCAGAAGAACCTCGTGCACCGCTCGCGCTTCATCGGCGCCATGCGGCGCGCGTTCGAGAGCCAAGGCTTCGTGGAAGTCGAGACGCCGGTGCTCACGAAGGCCACGCCGGAAGGCGCGCGCGACTACCTCGTGCCGTCGCGTGTGCACCCCGGCGAGTTCTACGCCTTGCCGCAGTCGCCGCAGATCTTCAAGCAGTTGCTGATGGTCTCTGGCCTCGACCGCTACTTCCAAGTCGCGCGCTGCTTCCGCGACGAAGACCTGCGCGCCGATCGCCAGCCGGAGTTCACGCAGCTCGACATGGAGATGTCGTTCATCGCGGAGAACGACATCTTCGCGGCCTGGGAGAAGTCACTCGTCGCGGTCTTCCGCGAGGTGATGGACATCGAACTCGCGCATCCGTTCCCGCGCATGACGTGGAGCGAAGCGCTGAACCGCTTCGGGTCGGACAAGCCGGACATCCGCTACGGCCTCGAACTCGCGGACCTCGCCGCATGGGTGCCGTCGAGCGGCTTCCAGGTCTTCCAGAACGTGCTCGCCGAAGGCGGGCGCGTGATGGCGATCGCGGTGCCGGGCGGCGGGGAGGCGATCAGCCGCGGCCAGATGAAAGGTCTCGAGGACCAAGCCAAAGGCCTGGGTGCGAAGGGCCTGGCCTGGTGGAAACCGGGCGAGACCGGCGGCGGCGCCGGCCCGATGGCGAAGTTCACCGAAGGCGCGGTCGGCGAGGACCTGTTGCGCCGGATGGGGGCGAGCAAGAACGACCTCGTGCTCTTCTGCGCCGGACCCGAGCGCCTGGTCTGGAAGGTGCTCGGGGCGCTGCGCATCGAGTGTGCACGCCGACTCGGGCTCGTTCCGAACGGGATCACGACCGCGCACGACTTCCGCTTCCTGTGGGTCGTCGACTTCCCGATGTTCGAGTGGGACGAGGATGAGAAGCGCTACATGAGCGCCCACCACCCGTTCACGGCACCGGTCGACCCCAAGCTCGAGGGCGACCTCGGCGGCATGCTCAGCCGTGCGTACGACCTGGTGCTCAACGGCTGGGAACTCGGCTCGGGCTCGATCCGCATCCACGACCGCACGCTGCAGTCGCGGGTCTTCGACCTGCTCGGCATCGCACCCGAGGAGGCGCGCGCCAAGTTCGGCTTCCTGCTGGACGCCCTGGCGAGCGGGGCCCCGCCCCACGGCGGCTTCGCGCTGGGTCTGGACCGCACGGTCGCGCTGACCCTCGGCCTCGACGGCATCCGCGACGTGATCGCGTTCCCGAAGACGGCATCGGCCACGGACCTGATGTGTGGGGCACCGTCGCACGTGCCCGAACGGCAGCTCAGCGAGGTTCACGTCGCCCGTGCGGGCCGCGCGCTCCTCGAGAAGCCTCGCTGAGAGAGTGAGGTGGAATCGACGCTTCGCGCCGGACACCGCTCTCTCAGGTGCCTTCGGCCCAACCGCTGGCGCGGTTGGAGGCCGTTCGCGAGCAGTTCTGCTGGCTCACTGACGTCGGGACTTTCCATCCACGAACCAGCGCGGCGCGCCCACGCGTGCCGCGCTTCGTTACTCTTCACGCGCGTTCCGCCCGGAACCGCATCGATCCATCCGCCTGGCACCCGCGCTCCAGCAGCGCCGTCCCACGCATCGCACCCGCGGCCTTCGCGCCGCCAGAGTCAGGAGACACAGCCGTTCGCCGAGCACCCAAACCCCAGGCCAAACCGGCCACGACGCTCTTCCGCATCAACCGTCAGATCCGCGCCCGCGAGGTGCGACTGATCGATGCGGCTGGTGAGCAGGTCGGAGTGATGAACGTCGACGACGCCCGCCGCATGGCCGAGGAAGCCGGGCTCGATCTCGTCGAGGTTTCGCCGCAAGCCCGTCCGCCCGTCTGCCGGGTGATGGACTACGGCAAGTTCAAGTACCAGCAGCGCAAGAAGGAGCGCTCCGGCGGCAAGAAGTCCGCGAGCGGCGGCCTGAAGGAGCTGCGTGTGCGTCCGGCCATCGACGACCACGACCTCGAGTACCGACTGACGAACGGACGGCGTTTCCTCGAAGAGGGCAACAAGGTCCAGGTCGTGTGCATCTTCCGCGGTCGCCAGATGGCGCACCCGGAGCACGGCTACATCGTGATGAAGAAGGTGGCCGAAGTGCTGGGCGACATCTCGAAGGTCGAGAGTCCCGCCCGACTCGCCGGCAACCGCATGACGATGATGCTCTCGAAGAAGTGAGCTCCTGAGAAAGATCGACGCTTCGCGCCGGACACGACTCTCTCAGGTGCCGCTGGCCCAACCGCTGGCGCGGTTGGAGCCCGTTCGCGAGCATGCCTGCTCGCTCACGGAGGTCGGCGCGCGGCGCCGACCCGAAACGACACACGCGGCGCGGTGGGGGCGTGCCCGCCGCGCCGCGGCCGTTAGACTCGTCGCCCCACAAGTTCGAGCGAGGCCGTCCGCGGCCCTGCTCGACCCCCGGAAGCGGTGCGGGCAGCCTGCGAACGGGGACCCACGGCCTCGAACACAACGAGGATTTCCATGCCCAAGATGAAATCGAAGGGCGCCGTCAAGCGGCGCTTCCGCGTGACCAAGAACGGCAAGGTCCTGTCGAGCAAGACCGGCCGTGGCCACATGCACGCGTCGAAGAACGCGCGCACGCGCCGCAATCGCAAGAAGGCCCTGGTCACGGAAGGGACCTGGGCTGTGCTCATCAAACGGATGCTCTGACCCCAGGAGGAAGCGACCATGGTACGTGTCACCTACGGCGCCCCCCGGCGTCAGAAGAAAGTTCGGTACTTCAAGCAGGCCAAGGGCTTCGTGCTCGGCCGCTCGAAGCTTTGGCGCACGGCGCGTGAGACTCTCACGCGAGCTTGGGCGTTCGCGTTCCGCGACCGCAAGCAACGCAAGCGCATGTTCCGTCGCCTGTGGATCCTGCGCATCAACGCAGCGGCCCGTCAGCGCGGACTGAACTACTCGCGGCTCATGCACGGCATCGTGAAGAGCAACGTCGAACTCGATCGCAAGCAGCTCAGCGAGCTCGCGATCCACGATCCGGCGGCTTTCGACTCGATCGTCGAACGCGCGAAGAAGGCTCTCGACGCCAAGTGACGCGCGACGCGCAGGCGCCTGTCACGACGTGACGGGCTCCTCCACGACAACCGTCCCGTGAGCTGGACCAGCGGCCGGGCGCCCATGCGCTCGGCCGCTCCATTTCCAGGCCTGCCACGCGCCGGCCGACCGGGCGTCCGCGGGATGGCGTGGCGCCGAGCGGCACCGCTACTCTCGCTCGCTCGCGAGAGTCAGGAGACGCCTTTCGAGCCGCACACGCGCCGATCGACATGGACACGACAGCACTCGAAGTGAGCGCGCAGGCGCGCATCGCCAATGCCGCGGACGAGAGCGCGTTGCGCGCGCTCGAACGCGAGTACCTCGACAAGGGCGGTGTCGTCGCGGGTCTGCTCGCGGCCGTGCCGACGCTGCCGGCGAACGAACGGCGCGCTGCCGGGCAAGCGGCGAACGCGCTCAAGAACGCGGTCACGGGCGCGCTGGCCGAGCGTCGCGCGGCGCTCGCGGAGGCCTCACTCGCGGCAGCGCTCGGCGGCGAAGGTTTCGACGCGACGCTGCCCGGTCGCAGGCAGCCGACCGGCGGACTGCACCCGATCACACAAGCCGCGCGTCGCCTCGAGGAGATCTTCGCCTCGATGGGCTACCACGTGCTCGACGGGCCCGAAGTCGAACTCGACTTCTACAACTTCGAAGCGCTCAACATCCCCGCCGACCACCCGGCGCGGGACATGCAGGACACGTTCTTCGTCACGACCGGCGCTCCGAACGAACGCAAGGGGCACCTGGTGCTGCGCACCCACACGTCGCCGGTGCAGATCCGTGCGATGGAGCGTTTGAAACCGCCGTTCCGCGCGATCGCGCCCGGTCGCGTCTTCCGTCAGGAGACGACCGATGCGACGCACGAGCACACCTTCCACCAGATGGAGGGCCTCGTCGTCGGCAAGGGCATCGGCGTCGCGCACCTGATCGGCACGATGAAGACCTTCCTGCGCGAGGTCTTCGAGCAGGACCTCGACGTGCGGCTGCGCCCGGGCTTCTTCCCGTTCGTCGAGCCGGGTTTCGAACTCGACGCGCGCTGCCCGTTCTGCACGTCGGGCTGTCGTGTCTGCAAGGGCTCGCGCTGGATCGAGCTGTGCCCGTGCGGACTCGTGCATCCGAACGTCCTGCGCGCCGGCGGCATCGATCCCGAGGAGTGGAGCGGCTTCGCGTTCGGCCTCGGACTGTCGCGCCTCGTGATGCTGCGCTACGGCCTCGACGACATCCGCCACCTGATGGGCGGCGACCTGCGCTTCCTCGAACAGTTCTGACGACCATCGAGCCATGCACATCTCCTACCGCTGGCTGTCGCGGCACGTCGACCTCACGGGCGTCGAGCCGAAGCGCGTCGCCGAACTCCTGACGCTGCACACGGCCGAAGTCGAGAGCCTCGCGCCGTTCGCAGCGTGTCTGTCCGACGTCGTCGTCGGTCACGTTCTGTCGCGCGACAAACACCCCGACGCGGACAAACTCGGCGTCTGCCGCGTCGACGTCGGCGCGCACGCGGGCGGCAGCGAGCCGCTGCAGATCGTGTGCGGCGCGGCGAACGTCGCGGCCGGACAACGTGTCGCCGTCGCGCGCATCGGCACGCGCCTGCCGGGCGACTTCGACATCAAGAAGAGCAAGATCCGGGGCGTCGAGTCGCACGGGATGATCTGCTCGGAGCGCGAACTCGGGCTCGGCGACGAACACGCCGGGATCTGGGTGCTCGGCACTCAGGCCGCGCCTGGAACGCCGGTCGCACAGGCGTTGGGTGTGTCGGACCACGTGATCGAGATCGACAACAAGTCGCTCACACACCGGCCCGACCTGTGGGGGCATCGCGGCATCGCGCGCGAACTCGCGGCGCTGCTGGGCAAGAAGCTCCTGCCGATCGACACGGCGCTGCCGGCGCCGCGCGGCGCTCGGAAGATCGCGGTCGACGTGCGCACGAGCGGTTGTTCGCGTTACCTCGCGCTGCCGATCGGCGGCGCGCACGGCGGGCGTTCGCCCGATTGGCTGCGCCTGTTGTTGATGGCGGTGGGGCAGCGGCCGATCGATCTCCTGGTCGACGTCTCGAACTTCGTGATGCTCGACCTCGGGCAGCCGAACCACCTGTTCGACGGCCGCACGTTCGCGACGCGCGGCGTCGTCGTGCGCGACGCGAAGAGCGGCGAGAAGATCACCACGCTCGACGGCACCGAACGCACGCTCGAACCCACGGACCTGGTCATCGCCGCAGGCGACGAACCCGTCGCACTCGCCGGTGTGATGGGCGGCGCGGGATCGAAGGTCGAAGCGGGCACGAGTGAAATCGTGCTCGAAGTCGCGACCTTCGACCCGGCGCGCGTGCGCCGCACGTCGGCGCGGCTCGCGTTGCGCACGGACAGTTCGGCGCGTTTCGAGAAGAGTCTCGATCCGCTGCTGCCGCTCGAAGCCGCGGGGCACCTCGTGAACACGCTGCGCGCGATCGCACCGGACGTGCACCTCGCCGGCCCCGTGAGCGAAGCGGGCGTGTGGCGCGATCCGGCGAAGACCATCGCGCTGCGGCCCGAGCGCGTGCGATTGCTGCTCGGCACCGACGTCGACGATGCACGCATCGCGTCGATCTTCGAAGCGCTCGAGTTCACGGTCGACCGTTCGAAGACTCCGTGGCGCGTGAGCGTCCCGGCGCGCCGCTCGACGAAGGACCTGTCGATCGAAGAAGACCTCGTCGAAGAGGTCGGCCGCATGATCGGCTACGACTCGATCGCGTCGGTCGCGATGCTCGCGCCGGTGAGCCCGAGTCCGCGCGAACCGCGCCGCGCACTCGTGCGCCTCGTCGCGGATCGGCTCGCGGGCGCGAACGCGTTCCGCGAGTGCATGACGTACTCGTTCGTGGCCGACGCGGCGCTCGCGGCGCTCGGTCTGGCCGACCTGCCGCACAGCGCCGTCTTGAATCCCGTCGCGGAGGGGGAGACGCGCCTGCGTCGCACCGTCGTGCCGAGCGTGATCGGTCTCGTCGCGAAGAACCTGCTGCACCGCAGCGAGGTGCGCCTGTTCGAGATCGGCAAGGGCTCGCGTCCGACCGAACGCGATGCGCGCGGCCACCCGCGCGAGGTGCACCGCATCGCTTTGGCGCTGGCGCGCACGGCGAGGGACACGCGCTTCGACGGCGACGCGCTCGGTGAGCTGAAGGGCGTGATCGAGGACGTGCTCGCACGCCTCGGTGCCGGGGCCGTCTCGTTCGGCAGCCACGGCGACCACCCCGACCGCGCCTGGGCGCACCCGTCCCGGCGCCTCGCCGTGTACCTGAGCGGCACCTCCGTCGGCTTCGCGGCCGTGCTCGACCCGCGCGCCGCCCGGGCACTCGGCATCGCCGCCGACACGGCGGCTGCGGAGCTGGACGTCGACGCACTTCTCGCGTTGCCGGGCGGGCCGCTGCGCTACCGGCCGATCCCGCGCTTCCCGAGCGTCAAGGTCGACGTCGCGCTCTTCGCACCGCTCGCGGCGACCCACCACGACGTCGCGACGCTGGTCGAGAAGTCCGGCAAGGGGCTGGTCTCCTCGGTCGAGCTGTTCGACGTCTACCGGGCCGCGGGCGAAGAACGCAAGTCGCTCGCCTACCACGTCGTGCTGCAGGCCGCCGACCGCACCCTCGAGGAGGCCGACCAGGTCAAGTTCCTCGAGCGCCTCGAGCGCGCCGGCCGCGAACAGGGTCTCGAACTTCGGCGTCAGTGAGGGGCGGATCCTGGTCGAGGAGGCTCGGCCGACCGCCCGCACCGATGCGGGCGCGTAGACTTCCCCTGTGAAGGTCGTCCTCGTCAATCCGCCCAGTCCGCCCGAGTTCCGCGTGAGCCGCGGCCTGATGGGCGGCTTCGGGATGGCCGTCAACCCGGGGCTCCTGTATCCGCCCATCGAGCTGGCGCACGTCGCGAGTGTGCTCGAGGCCGACGGCCACACGGTCGCCATCCACGATGCCGACGTGCG
>JBIKNC010000225.1:0-6971 GCA_044358925.1 Planctomycetota bacterium
CCAGCTTCATCGCGAAGCCGACGATCGCGACCATCGCGTCGCCCAATCCCTCGAGCACCGTCACCAGCGCCGTGCGCTTGCGCTCCTCCAGGTGGAGGACCGCCGCGCCGAACACGAGCGCGAACACGATGAGTGGGATCATCTGCATCGCGACGACCGCCGCGCCGAGGTTGCGCGGCAGGAACATGTCGAGGATCTGGTTGACCTGCTCGAGCAGCGTCATGTCGGCGTCACTGCGTTTGCTCGCGATGCCGGCGGTGTCGCTCGCGTACTTGGCCTGCAACTCGGCCACGGTCGCCGGATCGAAACCGACGCCCGGCTGAACGAGGTGAAGCGCGGTGATGCCGATGACGGCCGACAATGCCGACGTCGCGACGAAGAACAGCAGCGTGCGTGCGCCCATGCTGCCGAGCCGCTTGAGGTCGCCGAGCCCCGTGACGCCGACCGCGATCGACGCGAACACGAGCGGCATCACGACCACGAACAGGAGCCTCAGGAAGATCTGCCCGATCGGGTGCGCGACCGAATCGATGGCGACGTCGAGCACACGCTCCGCCTCGTCGTTCCCCTCCGTCAGCAGGTTCGCCGCGACGCCGCACACGGTTCCCGCGGCGAGCCCGATCAGGATCTTGTTCGCGTTGTTCGAACTCGACATGGCGCGGATCCTAACCAGCCGCGGCCGGCGCCCCCGCCGTGGCGTGGAAGACGTGCTCGCGCCGCAACGCTCCCGTCGACGCAGCGTCGCTCGCGCGAACGAGCGAGGCCTACCGTCACATCTTCTCGCGCGCCAACACCACCGCCTGCCGCACTCACGCCACGACAGCGTCCTCGTCGAGCCGCTCGCCTTCCTGCACGTGGAGATACCGCACGTCCGCCTGTTTCGGCGCGCCCGGCGGCACCGGTCGCAGCCGCGCTCCGCGAACGAACGCGACCTTCACCAACTTCGTGAAGCAATGCAGCCCGAGGAACCACGAGCCCCCCCGCTCCACCCCATACAGCGCGAGTTCCACTTCACAGCTCCACTTCACAGCTCCACTTCACCACCTCCACCTCACCACCTCCACGAGACCCCGCCATGCGCGCACGACGAGCCCATCGAGCCTCCGCGCCACCTCCCGCTTCCACCCCGGAATCGCGTGGATGTACGCCTGCCCCGGCCCATCGCCATCCCCCTTCGCGATCTGCAAGTTCTCGCCCGCCAGCACGACCACGCCCCTCTTCGCGAACTGCTTCGCCGCACGCCTCGCCACCTTGCGAGCCATCACATCCGTCGAGTGATCGTGCGTTCCCGCCAAGCACCTTGCGCCACTGCGACGCGCACCAAATGCGGCCGCTCTGCGGCCGCCAAAAACACCGCAGCGGAGGCAGCATTCGAACCAGTTCCGCCGCGCCGCGGCCGGAACCAAAATCGATCGCAGGTTCGAACCCTGCCCCCGATGAGAAGACGCGGCGGCCGTCAGCACGCTGCACGTCGAAGCGGCCCTTCGGCCGCAAGTTGGTAGCGGAGGCAGCATTCGAACCAGTTCCGCCGCGCCGCGGCCGGAACCAAAATCGATCGCAGGTTCGAACCCTGCCCCCGATGAGACATCGCGGCGGCCGTCAGCACGCTGCACGATGTCACGGCCCATCGGCCGCAAGTTGGTAGCGGGGGCAGGATTCGAACCTGCGACCTCCGGGTTATGAGCCCGACGAGCTGCCAGACTGCTCCACCCCGCGTCCCGTTCTCGTCCAGCAGCCGTTGGCTCGGCCGCCGCCCACCGTGTTCGACTTCCGTCGAGTTCGAGGGGTGGGGATGGTGTCGAGCGCGAGGCGTGAAGTCAACGCTGGAATGCGATCAACGTCCGCCCTGCGGCGGGCCTTGCACTTCGGGGACGCGGCGCGAGCCGTCCTTCGGAACCGGCGCGTCGTCGCTGGTCTGCTCGCCGGCGCGCGCGGCGACGTAGGCGTCGATCGCTGCGTAGAGGTCGAGCAGGGTTCCGAAGCGCTCGGCGCCGTCTTCGTGGTCGGACCAGGCGGGGTCGTCGCCGCTCGTCGGCAGTCCGAACTTCGGACGCGCGAGAATGGCGCGACGCTGGAGCGCGAGGTCCTTCGAGGCCTGGGCGGCGCGGCACAGCTCGATCGCGTCGTCGAGCCGAACGGCGTGGTCGAGCGCGCGCCAGGTGTCGAGTTCCACGAGCAGGAGCAGGATGCCGGCGCGTTCGGCTGCGAGTGCCGTGTCGACGGACTCGCTGCTTCCGAAGAGCTCCAGCAGTTCGCGCAGACCGGCGACAGCGAGCCAACGCGTCGCATCGTGGCCACCGGCGACCAGAAGGCGTGCGCGTTCGCGCGCCGCGTCGAGTGCGTCGATGCCGGCGAGCCAGCGCACGTGTTCGAACAGGACGACGAAACGCTCGTGCGGCGCACAGGTCGCGTCCGCCGCGAGGGCTTGCTCGGCGGCGCGGAACGCGGCGTCGACTTCAGCGACGGGACGTCGGGCGTCCGCGGACAGCACGGCGAGCGCGCGTCGCGCGGTGTGGGCGGGCAGCGCGGCGAGCGGGAGCACGTCGGAGAGCAGGCGCTCGACGACCGAGCGCGACAGTATGGGCGCCACGTCCGGCGTTGCCGCGGCGACGTCATCGCGTGTGAGCGGGCCGCAGCGTTCGCGCAGCGCGAGCGACCAAGCAACGACCTCGCCGCGCTCTTCCGCGGTCGCTCGGACACCTGCGGCTTCGAGGCTCGACAGTCCGAGCTCGACGGCGCGCGCGAGGCTCGCGACGGCCAACGTCTCGTCGCGCAGGTCGGCGAGCACACGCGCCGCGCCGAAGCGCCGCGTGACGTCGGAGGCCGGGAGCGCGGCAGCGAGTTCGGCGACGAGCCGCGGCCCGTCCGGCAGTGTCGTGGCCACGCTGCCGAGCGCACCGACGGCGAGCATCGCGTCGAACTCGGCCGGCCCGCCGTGGCGGCGCAGGAGTTCGAGCACTTGGGCGCGCAGATCGACCATGGGCTCGGCCGCGAGCCGAGGTACGAGGAACGCGACGTCGGCGGTCTCGCCGGGCGCGGCGGCGTGCGCCGTCAACAGCGCGAGTGCGCGGCGACGAACGTCCGCTTCACTCGAGGCCGTGTGCGGCGCGAGCGCCGCGACGAGCGCCGCCCGCGTGCCGCCTTCGAACACGGCCGACGTGTCCGGCTCGGAGAAGAGGCTCTCCAGTGCCGCCAGCAGCGCTCCGACTTCGGCCTGATCCGTGATCGTCCCGAGGCGGCGCGCGGCGCGCAGTCCGTCGACCGCGCGCCCGACGTCGGCCAACGCGCCGGCAGCGGCGATGCGCACGTCGCGTGAGGCTGCTTCGCTCTCGAGCAGCGCGAGGACCGGTTCCGAGAGCGTGCTGCCGAGGTCGAGTTCGCGCGCGCGGTGAGCGCCGGCGAGGCTGCGCAGGCTCGAGAGCACGCCGATCGCGACGTCGCTGTCGAGCAGCTCGCCCTCCGTGACGCGCTCGAGAGACAGGACGACGAGGCGCAGTCCGGAGGCGGCCGATTCGGGCACGTTGGCGGCGCTGCTCTCGAAGGGCAGCAGCGCGAGCGTGCGCGTGAGCACGTGTTGGATCGAACGCGATCCGGAACGCACTCCAGCGGAGAGGTGTGCGCGCAGTGCGACGACGCGCTCGTCGGTCGGCGTGCGGCCTTGCACCGACGGCGCGATCGACTCGAGCAACGCGGCCAGCACCGAAACGTCGCCTTCGAGCGGGCAACGCTCGAGCAATGCGTCGACGAGTTCCGTCGGGTCCATGCGGCCCGCGCCCGCGGCGGCGGCGAGTGCGCGGGCTGCGGCGGAGCGCACGCGCGGCGAACGATCGGCGAGTGCCGCGAGCGCTGCGTCCTGCTCGATCGCCCACATGCGCGGCAACTGTGTGACGAGCTGTTCCTCGAGCACACGCACGTGTTCGCGGTACGCATCGAGCGACGGCCCCACGACGAGACCTGCGAGCGCTTCGACCTCCGCCGCACTCGTGAGCCACACGCCGTACATCGCGTACAACGCACGCTGCGCCGCTGCCGCGCGGCGCGACCCCGGCTCCGAGGTCGCGAAACACTCGGCCAGGCGCGGCGCGAGGCGCGTGATCTCGAGGTCACCGACCGCCGCCGCGGCTGCGAACCACAGGTCCTCGTCGGTCGACGGATCCGACAGCAACGCGTCGAGCGTCGGAGGCAACTGATCGCCCAGTTGCTCGACCAGCGTGATGAGCCCTTCGTCGCGCTGAGCGCGTCGGTCCTTCGTACGGGTGGCCGCGAGTCCCGGCGGAACCGGCGCGCCGAAGCGCAGCACGAGTTGGCGGCGTTCGTCGAAGCGCGCGAGCGCCTGGCGAGCCGATGCTGCGCGCACGCTCACGTCGCGCTCGAACCGATCGGAAGCGGCGAGCAGCGGAACGTCGAGGACGTGGCGCGCGCGAACGGCCGGCGCCGGCGGGCCGACCTCCTGCTGCGCGTGCACTCCCTCGAGCCGCACTTCGTTGCGCCCTTCGACGACGGCGAGTCCCGCGATCAACGGGGCGACGAACGTGAGTTTGGCGAGTGCGACGAACACGACGGCCGATCCTACCAGTGGTCGTCCACGCGCACCGCTCGTGCGCCCCCACCACCGATGAACGTCCATCGACACTCGACCGAGCGCGGGACGAGCAGAAGCGGCGCGACCGGCGCGAGCGCCCGAGGATCGGCGCGACCGTCGAGGTTCGGCGGTCGCGCGTCGAACCCTCGTCAAGCGCCGGAACGTCGCTCGAGTTCGGCCAGAACGGACGCGCAGCGAGCGCGCAGGTCCGCCGGGTCGTGCGCGCGCGCGGCGGCGAGGTCGACGAGCACCGGGGCGAGGGCGGCCAAGACCTTCCGTGCGCGGAGCGCCGCGTCGTCGCCCGCGCCCAGCGCTTCGAGGTGGGCCTCGAGCGTGCCCACGTCGCCGCGCGCGAACGGTCCCGTCAGCGCACCTTCCGGCGGCAGACGTTCGAGGTTCTGCGCTGCGCCGCCCACCAGGGCACGCACGACCTCGGTCGCGCCCGCCGGATCGAGGAGCGCGTCCGCGAGCAGCGCGCGGGCGACCTCGAACAGGGCGACCGTGCCGCCGGCGGCGAGCGCAGCCGCAGCGTGGTAGCGCGCCTGCGCTCCGTCCTTCAAGCGGACCACGCGGCCGTGCGCGACGGCGGCGAGGCGCTCGCCGACCAGACGCGCGCGTGTGTCGCCACCGATGCCGATCGGAGTGCCGGGTTCGAAGCGGCCGAGCGGCGCGAGCGGTGCGAGCGGGTGCCAGAAGCCGACCGCGCTGCCGACGGTCGCGAGTGCGAAGAGCGCCCCAGGCGGCGTCGCACCGCTCGTGTGCAGCGCGACGCGCGGAGCCAGCCCGGCCGCCGCACAGCGTTTCGCCACGTCCGCGATCGCCCCGTCGCTGACACACACGAGCAGCACGTCGCGATCGGCCAGTTCTTGCAGTGCCGTGCCGGCGGGCACGCCGAGCGCTTGGGCGCGCTCGAGACCGGCGCTCGAACGCGCCCACGCGCGCACGTCGAGACCGCTCTCGACGAACACATGCACGAGCGCCTGACCGAGCGCGCCCTGTCCGACGATCCCGAGCCGCTGCACGTCGTCGTTCTTCATCGCGCCGGTGCCACCGGGTGCGCCGCGTGGTCGATCGTACGCACGTCGAAGAACTGCGCACCGACGAGGCCGTGTGCGGTCAGTCGCAGTCGTGTGTCGTGAGCGTCCGCGCGGGCCGCCTCGGCCGTGTCGTGCCGTGCGAAGAAGGCCGAGCCGCTCCCGCTCAGCGCGAAGTGCGCCGCGAGTGCCGCGCGCCACGGCGCGAGTTCCGGCACGGCTTCGAGGGCGGCGCGTTCGAGTGCGTTGGGTGCGCCGGCACTCGCGCGCTCGTTGCCGCCGCGCGCGGCGTGGCGCCGGTAGACGTCGGGCGTCGGGCAGCCGACCGGCGGGACGACGAGCACGACGTGCTGCGGCGCGAGCGGCGGCAACACCTCGACGATCTCGCCGCGCCCGCGCAGCCGCGCGTGGCCCGTGAAGCGCGCGGCGGCGAAGAACACGGTGTCCGATCCGAGCGTGGCGAGCAGCTCTTCCGCGCGCCGTCGCGGCAACGCGAACTGCAGTGCCTCCGCAGCCGCGAACAGCGCGGCCGCCGCGTCGGAACTCGCGCCGCCGAGGCCCGAACGGCTCGGCACGTTCTTGAACAGTTCGAGGTCGAGGCCGCCGTCTCCGCCCGCTTCGGCCAAGACGAGACTCGCGGCGCGCGCCGCCAGGTTCGAAGCGTCGCTCGTGATGTCGGCGCTCGCCGCAGGGCCGCGCACGACGAGGCGCACACCGGTGTTCGTCGAGCGTCGCGCGTAGACGACGTCGCACAGCGACAACGCGACGAGTTCCGAGTCGAGTTCGTGGTAGCCGTCGGCGCGGCGCCCGAGCACGTCGAGCACGAGGTTGATCTTCGCCGGTGCGAGTGCGACGGCGCTGGTCGTGCGCGTCACGCCTCGTCCGCTCCGAGTCCGACGTTGTCGATCAGGCGCACTCCGGCGAGGCGCACGGCGACGAGCACACGGCAACCGCCTTCGGGTACGCGTTCGGGAGTCGGCGCGAGTGTGTGCGGATCCGCGAACGCGACGTACTCCGGCGCGACGTCGGCTTCGGTCGCGAGCACGTCGCGCACACAGCGTTCGAGTGCGGCGCGCGAACGCTCACCGGCGGCGAACGCGGCGCGCGCCGCGAAGAGCGCGCGCACCACGACCGCGGCGCGTGCGCGATCGTGCGGAGAGAGTCGCTCGTTGCGAGACGAACGCGCCAGTCCGTTCGCTTCACGCACCGTCGGCACCACGATTATCTCCGGCCCGCCGATGCGAGCGACGTGTTTCACGACCAGCGTCTGCTGGAAGTCCTTCGCGCCGAAATAGGCGCGGTGCGGCCGCACCAAGTCGAAGAGCCGCCGCACGATCGTCGCGACGCCGTCGAAG
>JBIKNC010000226.1:0-6822 GCA_044358925.1 Planctomycetota bacterium
CGCGCGATGCGCGATCTCCGCGCTGCCGCCCGCCGATCGAAAGGGCGTAGTTTTTGGTGCGGCACCGTACTGCTCCCCTGGCGACAGGGTGCCTGGCACCGTACGCGTCAACGCTCGCAGTAGGCCTTGATCGCGTCCAAGTCCTTCGCGCACGTCTCGGCCGTCTTCTTCGTCATCGGCTTCATCACGAACGCCGGCACCTTCGCCGTCAAGGTCAGCCCTTCTTCCGCGTGAAGCGGAACTCCATCACCTGCGTGTTCACCTCGCCGATCGGCAGGTCGTGCACTTCGAACACGATCTCGTCGGCCGAGACGAAGCGGTAGACGTACTTGACCATCTTGTCGTGCTCGCCCGAGAGGTACTCGTCGAGCGTGCCGTACATCACGAGAGCCTTGCCGTCGGGCGTGAGGTCGCCCTCGGCCTCGTTCATCGCCGTGTCGAGGCTCGTGATGCTCGTCATCACGTAGCTCATCTTGAACTTGTCGTAGCCGAGCCAGCCGTGCGACACGACCGGCATGCCCATCATCTCGCCGCGCCATTCCGATTCGAGCCAACGGCCCTCGACCTTCCAGCGGAACGTGGCGGAGCCCTTCGTCGTGCTGCGCTGGTCGCCCATGATCATGCTCGACTGCGCGTCCCACTCGCCGATGAAGCGCTCGAGCAGGCGGTGCTCCTCGCCGAGGGTGGTGTACTTCGCGAAGAGCTTCAGCATCTCCGCCGGGTCGGGCTGCGCGGGCTCCTGCCGAACGTCTCGAGCGGGCTGCAGCAGTGCGGGCGAGGAAACGGCGGCGAGTGCCGCGGCACACAGGGCGACGAAGATCTTCATCGAGACGCAGTCGGTGGATCGGGTGTGAGGAGTTCGGCGACTCGACCGTCGGCGACGGCCTGCGCGTACAACGCCATCACGGCGTGCCGCTGTTGCAGACAGCCGTCGAGCGATTCGAGCGGCGGGACGACGTCGCGCGCCGGAAGCGCGGGACCGATGGTCAGGAACGCGGCGCCGAAAGCGACCGACGCGAGGAGCGCTTCACGGCGCGGGCGCGACGCGCGGTGCCGTGGCGATTCGAGGGCGGCGAAGCGTGCGAGCACCGAGCTGGGCGGTCGCACGAACGAACTCGCGACGAGGTCGGCGCGCGCGCGCGGAGCGAACCACGTACGCACCTGCTCCAGCAACGCCGCGCGACAGGCCGCGACTCCCCCGCTCGACGCGCGCACGGCGGCGCGATCACACGCGAACTCGGCCAGCGCCGCGAGCCGGCGCGCCGCGCACCATGCGGCCGGATGGAACCAGAAGAGCACGCAGCAGACGAGCGCGACGACGCGCCGCCAACCGTCGCGCCGCGCGAAGTGCGCGAGTTCGTGGGCGAGCACGGCCTCGAGCTCCGCGCGGCGATCGTCGCGCTCGAGTGCGGCCGGCAACGCGATCCACGGACGCACGAGTCCGACGAGTGCCGCGCCGTGTCCATCGACGAGCGCGAGGTCCGGCAGAGGGCGCACGCCCGATCGAAATCCTGAGCGAACTCCCAGCCTGACCGCGACGCGCTCGAACACGCGCCGTGTCGCCGCGCCGGGCTGTCGGCGCTCGACGCGCGCCCAGGCGCGTCGCTCGGCGGCGACGCGGCGCACGACGATCAGCGCGGCAGCGACAGCGCCCACGAACCAGACGGCGAGAAGCGCCGCGCCGACGCCGCTCGCCTCGAAGGCGCCGTACACGTCGACGTCACCGACGCCGCGTTCGAGCGTCGAGAGCGTGCGGCGCGGGAGTGCGACGCCGAACGGTGAACCGAACGACGGCGGGAGCACGAGTCGCACGAGCACCGCCCACCACAGCGCGCTCGCGATCTGCGGTCGCCGCGCACCACACGCGCGGTCGAAGACGGACGCCACCGCGGCGAGCACGAGCGCGCCGCCACCGCACGTCGTCGACCAACGCAGCGCGTCGTGCACGAACGCGTCGACGTTCACCGACGTTTCCTCGGCTTGCGCGCGGGCGGCTCACCACCCTCGAGCAACTTCGCGAGCGCCGCTCGTTCGCTCGTGCTGAGTTGCTCCTCCTCCGCCATGTGAGCGACGAGCGAACCGAGCCGCCCGCCGAACGCGCGCTCGACGAGCGAACGCAGCGCACTGCGTCGCGCCGCGTCGCGCGAGACGTTCGCGGTGTAGAGCACTTGGTTGCCGCGCTTGCCCTCGATCAGAGCACCCTTCTCGACCAGGCGCGTCAGCAGCGTGCGCACGGTGCTGTAGCTCCACCCGCTGGCCTCCTCGACCGCGGCGTGGACGTCGCGCGCGGTCGCGGGCGAACGCTCCCAGACGGGCTGCATCACGGTCCATTCGGCGTCGGAGAGGCGCATGGCGAGCGGGCTCCCGGCCCGCAGTGCGACAGATGTAGCAGCAGACCGCCGGGCGCGCAACCCTGTGAGCGCGGGCCCTGCCGGCCGCGCCGGACCATGCGGGATCGCGGCCGACCGAGTCGCCTCGGGGCCGAACGGTCAACTTTTTCCCCGGCACGCAGACGTCCGGATCGCGGGTACTTGGGCCGCTAGGAAGCTGCAACTGGCGGAAAGTCGAGGGCGCGGGCAAAGTCCGGGGCACTTCCCTTCACCCCGTCCCGTCGACGCACCGAAGCCGGGCATGCGTCGTTCGCTCTCGCACCAGGGGGCCGGGAAGGCACTCTCCGAACAGGAAGGTGAGGACCCCCGAGAGCGGACTCGACCTACAGCCCACCACATGTCGTTTCTCTCTCTCTCGCGGACCACGTCCGCATCCGCGGCCTTCGCGCTGCTGAGCACGCTCGCTCCCACGACGTTCGCTCAGTCCGCGCTCGAAGACGCGAAGTTGGTCGCAGCGGACGGGGCCGCCAGCGACACGTTCGGTCGATCGGTCGCCGTGCACGGCACTCGCGCCGTCATCGGCTCGCCCCTCGACAACCACAACGGCAAGACCAGCGGTTCCGTCTACGTCTTCGAGTCGAACGGCTCGACGTGGACGCAAGTCACGAAGCTCGTCCCGAGCGATGCCGCCAACGGCGACGTGTTCGGCACGTCGGTCGCGATCCACGGTGATCGCCTCGTGGTCGGCGCCGAGGGCGACGACGACGACGGTGCGAGTTCGGGTTCCGCGTACGTGTTCGTGCGCAGTGCGACGGGCGGCTGGACGCAGGAAGCGAAGCTGCTCGCCAGCGACGGCGTGACCTTCGACGAGTTCGGCAGCGCGGTCGCGATCGAAGGGTCGCGCATCGCCGTCGGAGCGAAGGGTGAGTCGGACGGCGGCCTCGGAGCCGGCGCCGTGTACGTGTACGAGCGCCAGACGAGCGGCGCCTGGTTGCAGATGGCGAAGATCGTCGCGCCGAGCGCGTCCGCCGGTGACCAACTCGGTCGTTCGGTCGCGCTGTCGGGCGACCGCCTCGCAACGGGTGCGTTCGGCGACGACGACGTGGCCAGCGACGGTGGCGCGGCGTACGTGTACAAGCGCAACACGAACGGTTCGTGGAGTGTCGAAGCGAAGCTGATCGCGAGCGACGCGGTCGACCTCGACCAAGGCGGCTACTGCATCGACCTCGACGGCATGCGGCTCGTCATGGGCGCGTACCGGGCCGACATCGGCAGCAGCGCGGACCGCGGCGCCGCCTACGTGTTCGAGCGCCAGACCAGCGGCGTTTGGCAGCAGAAGAGCAAACTGGTCCCCTCCGACGGCGCCTCGAACGACCGCTTCGGCTTCTCGGTCGCCATCTCGGGCGACTTCGTGTTCGCCGGCTCGTTCGCGAACGCGCACGCCGGCTTCGAGTCGGGCGCGGCGTACCTGTTCCAGCGCAACCCGAACGGCACCTGGATTCAGTCGAACAAGGTCGTGGCTTCCGACGCTGCGACCGTCGACCAGTTCGGGCGCTATCTCGCACTCGACAACGGCACGGCGTTCGTCGGTTCGTTCCTCGACGACGACAAGGGCAGCAGCTCGGGCTCGGCGTACGCGCTGCGAGTCGGAACGCTGCTCGACACGAAGCCGACCGTGTCGGCCGCCCAAGGCGGTACGCAGCAACTGCTGCTGCGCGCCGGGCAGGGCTTCGCGAACGGCGCGTACTTCTTCCTGGGCTCGGCCTCGGGCGAAGGCGCGGGCATCCCGCTCGCTCCCGGCGTCGTGCTGCCGCTCGTCAACGACACGTACATGCAGTGGGGTCTCGCCTCGGGCCTGCCGATCTCGGGCGCCGCGGGCCTGCTGAACGCCAACGGTCACGCGACGGCGACCTACACCGTGAAGCCGGGCACGAATTCGTCGATGGTCGGCAAGACGTTCCACCACGCGTACATCGCGGTGAACCCGTCCACCGGACAGCTCATGGCGAGCAACGCGTCTGCGGTTCGCATCGTGCCCTGAGGCACGCGAGCCACTCCGAAACGGCTGCTGCAAACGACCGGCGGGCCGGCTCCTCTTGCAGGGAGCCGGCCCGCTCGCATTCCACGCGGCGACGGTTCGCGCGCGTTTCGTCCCGTCGAGCGCGATTCCGCCGGTTCGTGCAACCGACCGACCGCGCCGACGGTAGACGGAGGGCGTGCACAGCGTTCCCGAGAGTGCGGGGGCCGATGCGAGTGCGCGGACGCGAAGCGCGAGCTTCGACGCCCGCCTCGCAGCGGCCCGCCCGACCGTGCGAGCCTTCGCCGGTCGGTTGCTCGGGCACACGCCGTTCGCGCAGGAGATCGACGACGTGGTGCAGGAGACGCTCACACGTGCGCTGAAGAGCGCACACACCCATGACGAGAGCCGGGCGCTCGAGCCGTGGCTCTCCGGGATCTGTGTGCGTGTCGCGGCGGATCGCGTCGCGGCGCGCCGGCGCGCGGCGAGCGACGTGAACGACGTTCCGGAACCGGCGGTGCGCGGCGAGCACGTCGCCGTCGATGCGCGCGACGAACTCGAGCGGCGGCTGCGCGTGCTCGGCGCGCGCGAGCGCGAGGTGTTGCTGCTGTTCCACCGCGACGGCTGGAGCGTCGCGCGTATCGCCGATCATCTGGCTGCGCCCGCGGGCACGATCAAGTCGCTGCTGTCGCGGGCGCGGCGTGCGCTCGCCGAACACGCGGCGGAACACGCTGCCGAACACGAGGACGGCGAGGCGTGAGGCGCGCACTGACGACACTCGATGCGGCGCTCGATGCGGCGCTCGACGCGCGGCGCGACCCGTTGTTCGACGAGGCGGTGCTCGCAGCGCTCGTCGAGGAGCCGGAGCGCTTCGGCGAAGTCGAACGCCTCTCGCGTGACGTCCTCGAACTCGTTCGCGCGCCGCGAACACCCGCGCGCCGCGGCGTGCGCCGGCACGTGCCGCTCGCACTCGCGGCGCTCGCACTCGTGGGTGTCGCGCTCGTCGCGTGGTGGCCCGAGTCCGAGCGCCCCGAGCGTCCGTCGATCGAAGACGGGATCGTGGACGCGCCGCCGGCGCCTCCCATCCACGCGGAACCCGCCGCACTCGCGCCAGCCTCCGCGCGCGCACGCATCGCGCACCTCGTGCTGAGCGTCGAAGTCGCCCAAGGCGACGACGTGCGTCGCACGGCGCTCGTCGTGCAGCCCGACGGCTCGCGCCACGTCGTTGCGAGCGCCACACGCCGCGTGAACGGCCGCATCGAACAGATCGTCACCTCGCACAACCCACTCCCATGAACAGCTTCGCCTTCGCACTCGTCGCCGCACTTCTCGTCGGACCCCAGAACACGGAAGCCCGCGTTGCACCGACCTCACAAGAAGTCGTCATCCCCGCGCCCGGACCCGGCGCGCCGGCCGACATGCAGCTCGTCGTGTACGACCTCGCGGACGTGCTCGACCTCCTGCGCGAGCCGGCCACGGACGAGAGTCAGTTGGACGAGAACCTCTCGCCGCGCGAACGCGAAGAGAAGGATGCGGCGCACCGCGCCCTGTTCCTCGAAGACGCGAAGCGTTGGATGGTGCCGGCGTTCGACCAGCACGGCTCGCTCGTGTTCACGACGGGCGGCGCGCTCGTGGCCAATCTCACGGCCGAGCAGCAGACGTGGCTGCGTGCGTTCGTCGACTGCCAACGCACGTCGGTGCAACGCGTCTTCGTGGTCGAGACGCAGTTCGTGCGCGCCGATCCGAAGTCGTTCGACGCCATGCAGCTCGCCGATCAGTCCGTCGTGATCGGTCGCGCGCCGGAGCAGCGAGCGAGCTACGAAGCGCTGCTCACCGCCGAGGGCGTCGAGATCCTCTCCGCGCCGCGCGTCACGTCCTACGCGCGCCAAATCGCTGAGATCGCGATCGTCGACGAGATTGCGTACGTGCGCGACTACTCTCTGGTCATCGTCGCGCCCGGCAACCAACGGATCCTCGATCCGATCATCGATGCCGTCGAGGACGGCATTCGCTCGAAGACACGTGTCGTTGCACTGCCGGAAGGGAAGCTCGGGCTCGCGCTCGACGTGGCCTTCATGGAAGTCACGCAGCCGATCGAGACGGCCGAAGTGCAACTGGACGGCTACGACGCGCCGGTAACGATCGGCCTCGCGGAGCAGAGCACGACGCAGCTCGTGGCGCGCTTCGAACTGCAGCGCGGTGAGACGCTGCTATTGAGCGGACGTGGCGGATTGGCCGGCGAAGTTCGGATGCCGTCGGTCTTCGAGCGCACCGAGTCCGACGGCAAACGCCGCGAACTCGTGGTCGCGGTGCGCGTCGGCGAGGTGTTCCATCAGCCGGACGTGGGGAGCGTGATCCAGTTCTGAGCACGCGTTCGTGGCGCGACCCGCCTCCCGACGGGGGTCGTTGACGGGTACGGTGTCAGACACGGATCCGCCACGGCAGCGTCGAAGTGCGGAACGATCGAGGCGCTTG
>JBIKNC010000042.1:0-23202 GCA_044358925.1 Planctomycetota bacterium
CGCGCCCACCGACGTGCCGCTCCCCGCTCCATGAAGTGCGGGATGGCGGCGGATTTTGCTACGGCACCGTACCGCCACCGTTCGCGTCACGACCGACCCGTCGCAGCCTGTGCTCGCGGTATCGTCCCCGGCATGCTCGTTGACGTTCTGCGCGCCGCACTCGGCGTGGCCTTCTTCTGCGGTGTCGCGGCACTGCTCTCCACGCGGCGCGGACGGTTCCCGTGGCGCGTCGTCTTCGTCGGGCTCGTGCTGCAGGTGGTGCTCGGGATCTGGACGCAAGAGACCGAATCGGGACGCGCGTTCTTCGGCAGCATCGCCACGTTCGTCGGCGGGCTCATCGAGATGGCGAAGCCGGGCGCCGAACTCGTCTTCGGCCCGCTCTCGAAGCCCGAAGTGCTCGGCCCCGTCTTCGGCGGCGACAACGCGTTCGTCTTCGCGTTCGCGGGCGCCGGCCTGCCCGCGATCATCTTCTTCTCGGCGCTGATGGCGGTGCTCTACCACTTCGGCGTCATGCAAGTCGTCGTGTGGCTGCTGGCGCGTGTGATGAGCGCGACCATGCGCGTCTCCGGCGCCGAGTCGATGGCGATGGCGGCCAACGTGTTCGTCGGGCAGACCGAGGCGCCGCTCGTCATCAGGCCGTACCTCGCTCGACTCACGACGTCGGAACTCAACTCGCTGATGGTGGGCGGCTTCGCGACGATCGCGGGCTCCGTGCTGGCCGTCTACATGGGCATGGTCGGGCCCGAGATCGGACCGCACCTCCTCACGGCCTCCGTCATGTCCGCACCGGCGGCGTTCGTGATCGCGAAGATCATGGTGCCCGAGGTCGAACAGCCTTCGACGAGCGGTGTCGTCGAGTTGCGCATCGAGCGCAACGCCTCCAACGTCTTCGAAGCAGCCGCGAACGGCACCTCCGACGGTTTGAAGTTGTGGCTCAACGTGCTGGCGATGCTGATCGCGTTCACCGCGCTCGTGGCACTCGTCGACTGGCCGCTGGAAGCTTGGTTCGGCACGTCGTTGCGCGAGGTCTTCGGCTACGTCTTCGCGCCTGTCGCGTGGCTCATGGGTGTCGACGGTTGGCACGACTGCCGCATGGTCGGTTCGTTGCTCGGCACGAAGGTGGCGATGAACGAATTCATCGCGTACAGCGACATGAGCAAGCTGCTGGCCGTCGGCAGTGAAGTGCGTTTCGAGAGCATGCACAGCGCGAAGATCGCCGCGTACGCGTTGTGCGGCTTCGCGAACTTCGCGTCGATCGGCATCCAGATCGGCGGCATCGGCGCGCTCGTGCCCGAACGCCGCACCGACCTCGCGAAGCTCGGTCTGAAGGCCATGATCGGCGGTGCATTCGCCGCGTGCATGACGGCGACGATCGCCGGCATCTTCGTGTGAGCGGCGCTGCGCGGCTACCATCGCGACGTGAACGAACTCGAGACACGTGATCGCAGCCGCGCCGCCGCCGCCGCACTCGCCGCGCGCGGCGTCGGTGACGTCGATCTGTTCGCGGTGCTCGGCAGCGGGCTCGGCTCGGTCGCGGACGTGCTCGAGAATCCGCGCCGCATCCCGTTCGCCGAAGTCGAAGGGCTGCCGACGAGCGGCGTTCCCGGCCACGCGGGTGAGTTCCGCCACGGACGGATCGGCGGACGCAACGTGCTCCTGCAGTGCGGGCGCGTGCACCTCTACGAAGGCCACGCGGCGCGCGCGGTCGCGCTGTCGGTGCGCAGTGCGGTGCAACTCGGTGCGAAGCGCGTGCTGCTCACGAACGCGGCGGGTTGCCTGCGCACCGACTGGCGCGTCGGCTCGTGGATGCGCATCACCGATCACGTCGACCTGCAGGGCGATGCGGCTCTCTTCGCGAGTGAACGCGGGAGCGGCTCGCCGTACGACCCGCAGCTCGGCGCGATCGTCGATCGCTTCGCGACGGAGCGCGACCTCGGTTGGCAGCGCGGCGTGTACGCGGGCCTGCGCGGGCCGCGCTACGAGACGCCCGCCGAGGTGCGTGCGTTGGCGCGCTGGCGCGTGGACGCGGTCGGCATGAGCACGGTCAAGGAAGCCGCGGTCGCTCACACACTCGGTGCGCGCGTCGTCGGCCTGTCGTGCCTCACGAATCACGCGGCCGGGCTGTCGGGCGGAGCGCTCTCCCATGCCGACGTCGTCGACGTCGGCACGCGCGCGGCGCGCGAACTCGGGCTCTACCTCGGTGCGTTGCTCGAAGCGCTGGTGGGCGACGCGAATTGAGTCTGTGCGCCCCGCTCTCGGGAGCCGAGCCGCATGGGCCGCGGGCAGCTCGCGTGCCGCGCAGGGCGGAGCGTCATGCTGTCGGGCACCCAAGCGCCATGCACACATTCGCCACGCTCGCCTTCAGCTGCCGCACGACCTCCCTCGTCGCGGCGAGTCTGTGCGCCGTGAGCCTGTGCGCCGCGAAGGCGTCCGCGCAGGAGCCGGCCGCGCCGCCCGCCGCCGACGACCACGAACTCGAAGCGGCCTGGCAGCAGGTTCTCGGCACGCGGCCCGATCACGTCGAGCGCCAGGTCGACGCGGCGCACGCGGGCGGGCTCGACGCGCCGCTCCCGCCGGCTCCGCCGCCGACCACGGCGCAGAGCGGCGGCTGGCGGCACGAACTGTCGATCGGCGGTCGCCAGTTGTCGCGCGCGGACTTCGAGGACACACCCGGCGACGTCGAGCGCCGCTCCTACGAGTTCGGTTGGAGCGCGACCGTCGGCGCGCCCGGAAACGCGTGGCGCTTCGAGTACGGCTTCGAGAACCACGTCTATCGCTTCGACGGCGCGAGCGGGCTCCTGCCCGGCACCACGTCGCCGGTCGAGGGGCTCTTCCGCCACCGCTTCGGCGCGGCGAAGGTCATCGACCTCGCAGGCGCGTGGAGCGGCTACGTCTCGGCGGGCATCGACCTCGGGCTCGAAGGCAGCGCGGACTTCGGCGAGGCGCTCACGTGGCGCGGCGCGGGCGGCCTCGAGTGGCGTGTGCGCGACGATCTCGCGTGGCGCTTCGGTGTGCTCGCGTTCGATCGACTCGAAGACGACGCGCTGATCGTGCCGATCATCGGTTTCGACTGGGACGTCGACGCGCGCACGAACATCGCACTGGGCGCGAACGGCCTCGAGGTCACGCGCGACGTCGGCGGCGACACACGCGCGTTCGGGCGCTTCGGCTACGAGAGCCGGCAGTTCAGGTTGGACGACAGCGGGCCCAATCCCGAAGGGTCGCTGGAGGACAGCTCGTTCCAGTTGCTGGTCGGCCTCGACCTGCCGGTCGGCATCGGCGAGGGCACGCTCGCGTCGACACGGCTCGACGTGTTCGTCGGCGCTCAGTTCGGCCGCGAACTCGAGTTCCGCACGAGCGACGTCGAAGTCGGCGGCGACGGCGTCGATCCGTCGGCGCTGTTCGGCTTGCGCTTGCGACTCGGCCTTTGAGGCGCTGAAGAACCGCGTGTGAGCACGAAGAGGTGCTCCTCGTTCGTGAGATGGCGCGGCGTCCCGACGCGTTTGCCGCGCGGATCGTGGATGCCGATGCGCGCGCCGACGTAGCGCGGGCGTTCGATCACGATTTCACGCACGCTGCCGAGTTCGGCGAGCAGCTCGCGCAGGCGCACGAGATCCACGAAGCCCTCGTTCGAGAACGAGAGGACGACGTGGCGCGCACGCAGCGCCTTCAGGAGTTCGAAGAGCGCGCTCTCGCACGTGCGGCGCGAGTTGAAAGGGCTGGAGCGCTCCTTCACGTCGACGCGCTTCATCGCGACACCGAACGTCGCGGGCGCGTCGTTGCGCACGAGCGTCTCCCACAGGTGGTAGTTGCCGCAGTAGCGGTGCTGGTTGTACGGCGGATCGACGTACGCGAGGTCGGCGTCGGTCGAGCGCGCGAGGTCGAGCGCGTCGGAACATGTCGCACGGCTCGCACCGTGCGCGCCGCGCGCGAGCAGCGGCGGCACACGCAACTCGAGGTCCTTGTACGAGCGCGGCGACCAGCTCTTGAGATAGGCCATGTGCACGCCGGTCGTCGAGTCGACGCGATCGGCGGCGGCGATCAGGCTGGCGAGAAGTACGGCTTCGAGGACGGGCTCGAGCTGCTTCTGTGCGATCGCGCGCCGGATGCGGTCGATGCGCCGACCGTTGTGCGGCTGGAAGAAGCGCGCCGACTCGCAGAACGTGCGGGTGAAGTAGCCGTCTTCGCCCGGCAAGGCGTTGAACTCGTCCACGAGTTGCTGCGCCGCGTGGCCGTGGACGTCCGCGTCGGCTTCGACGACGCCGCGCGCGAGCGTCGCCGAGTAGAGCGCGTCGTCGTTCGCGTGCACCGCGAGCCCGAGCGCCTTCAAGCGGTGCGCGACGCGCGCCGAGCCGCTGAACAGGTCGACGGCCGAGCGCACGTCCGAGAGGCCGCTCACCACCGCCGCGATCGGTTCGAGCAGTGCGCGCTTCGACCCGAGGTACTTGATCACCGCCTCGAAGATCGCACGCGCGCCGCGTTCAGACCCAGCGCTTCTCGATCAGCGTGCGCGCGATGTCGACCACGTCGCCGTCGCCGTGGGACTCGAAGTCGACGGCCTGGACCGGCAGCGCGGTGCTGTGGCGAACGCGGTCGAGCACGACGATGAGGTCGAGCACGCGCTGCTCGAGCCGCCGTTTCCCGTCCTGCGGCACGAGCAGCAGCGCGCGACCACCGTGGGCGCGCCGAGCGACGAGCGCGATGTTCGGCCAGGAGAGCGGCTCGGCCGGCTCGCTGTGCGCGCGGCCGTCCACATCGGCCACGACCACCGTCAGGGCGCGGGCCGGCGCGGCGAGCGGCCGCACGAGCAGCGCGCGCAGGCGGCCGTCGGCGCGGGAGACGCACAGCTCCTCCACACACGAACGCGCGCCGTCGCACGGGGTGCGGCGGCGCACGGAAAGGTCGGCGCGCGAGCGATCGACCTGGGCCAGGCGGTCGGCCCAGAAGCGCCGATCGAACAGGAAAGGGGACAACGTGGAGCGATGCACAGGAGGGGCGGAGAAGCGCCGAGCGGCCACCCGCTACCACCCACTGACACGGGGATGCGGCGGGAAGCGGCTCGGCGGAGGACGGCGGTCGAATGGGCGTCGACCTGGGGTGAGTGCTTATGTGGGCGGGGCTGGCGAGGCTCCCGCACGGGTCCGCGACGGCGAAGTGCGGTCGCGGAGGTCCCGGGCGGCGCGGGAAGGGGGCCGCCAGGGCGTGGCCAGGGGGGTGGTTCCGGCGGCCGTCGAGCGCGGCCCACGCCAGGACCGAACGGTGCGGGCGCGCGGGGAGCGGCGCGGCTCTCGCACAGGCTCCCAACGTGCCGCGCACGAGCCGCGGGCGCGGGCTGCCGTCCGACCGCTCGCCGTTCGCCCTGTTCAGCGCCCGTGCTGGCGTGACACGGCCCCGAAACCAGGACGTGGCTTCCCAGGCGGGAGCCGATCGCCTAGAACGGGCGCGCCTCGGGGTCCCAGTTTCCGGCCAAAACACCTGCCCGGCCTTGGGAATGGCATCGGCGAGGGGGCGTAATGCGCCGTCTCGCCGTGCCGCACTCCGGCCGGCGCTTTCGTTCTCGCTCGCGAAGTCCTGTCCGACTCGACCCGCACGCCCGTCCCCCGACGCGCGTGCGACCCGCCTCCTCGACCCGCGTAACGGCTGCGGCCCGCCTCCGCACCGCCTGCGCTCGGTCAGCGCCCTGTCTGTCCGACTCTCCCCCCGACTCACGCCGCCGCCTTCCTCGCGGCGGCCCTGGCCGAGCCCCCTGAGGCCCGGCCGGACGCTCCCACCGTCCCGCACTCGACCAGCGCGCCCCGCGAACGGGGTGCGACCCCACGACGATGCGTTCGTTGCCGACCCCGCTCACGTCCGCGCTCCTGTGCGCCGGTTTCCTCGTTCCGACGGCATTCGCGCTGCAAGAGCAGGAAGGTGACGCGGCGGCGGAAGTGGCGGCCGTCACGGCACCCGAACCCGAGTTGATCGCGATCCGCGCGGCGCGCCTGATCGCCGCGCCGGGCAAGGAACTCGCGAACGCCGTGATCCTCGTGCGCGGCGACGTCGTGCAGGCCGTCGGCGTCGGCCTCGCGATCCCCGAAGGCACGCGCACCTTCGATGCGGCAGTCGTGTGCGCCGGCTTCATCGATGCGTGGTCCGGTCTCGGCGTCGATCGCGGCAGCCTGTTCGACCGCAGCACGAAGGCCTCGACGCGCAGCGCCGACGCACTCGACGCGTACAGCGACGAACACCTGCGCCGCGCCGCTCTGCGCGCCGGCGTGACGACGGTGCGCACGCAGATCGGTGTGTCCGGCAACGTGCTCGGCACGAGCGTCGTGGTGCGGCTCATGCCGGACTTGAGCGATCCCCGCGCGGTGCTCGACGACACGGCCGCCGTGGCGATGGCGGTGCAGGGCAACGACGCGTTCGAGCGCGTCGAGAACGTCGACCGCCTGTTCAACGAAGTTCAGAGCGGCGCGAACTACCGCAACGCGCAGCGCAAGTACACGGTCGATCTCGAGGCCTGGACGAAGGCGATCACCGAGAAGGAAGCGCAGCTCGAGAAGGACTTCAAGAAGGCCAAGAAGGACCGCGAGAAGGCCGTGGCCGACGCGGAGAAGGAAGGCAAGGAGTTCAAGGACGAGAAGTACAAGGAAGACCGCCGACCGAAGGCGCCGCGCGTCGACCCCGACGCCGATGCGCTGGGCGCGGTCGCCGAAGGGGAGATGCCGCTCGTGATCGAGCTGCACCGCGTGCCCGAGATGCGGCAACTGCTCGCGCGCGCTGCCGGGTTCGGGCGCGTGCGCCCCATCCTCGCCGGTGTCAGTGACGCTCACTTCCTCGCGGAAGAACTGGCCGATGCCGGCGCGACGGTGATCGTCGATCCGACCGCGCCGAGCCGCGGCGGCACCTACGGCGCGAACGGTCTCGAACTGGCCGCCACGCTCGACGAAGCGGGCGTCCAAGTGATCTTCGGCACCGGCGGTGTCGATCCGAGCGCGACGGCGGCCCTCCCGCTGCTCGCCGCACGCGCGATCGGTCACGGCCTGTCGCACGAGGCGGCGCTCGACGCGCTGACGCTCGCACCGGCGCGCGCGCTCGGCCTCGATCGTTCGATCGGCAGCGTCGAAGTCGGCAAACAAGCCGACCTCCTGCTGCTGTCCGGTGACCCGTTCGCGTCGGCGACGCGAGTCGAGAAGGTGTTCATCGCCGGAGAGATCGTTCACGGCGACGAGTGAGACCTGCAGCCCTTCGACGTACGCACGACCGCGCAGCGAACCCGACCCAACGCCCGACGATGTTCACGCTCCTCACGTCCGCTTCCATCGCACTCGCCGCCTGCGCGGCCGCCGGTGAGCGCCCCCAGCCGATCGAGTTGTCGCACCTGCTGTCGATCGACGGCACGTCCGAGAGCACGCCGGATGTCGACATCGCAGCCGCTGCCGAGACGGTCATCGCGATCCGTGCGAAGCACCTGCACCTCGGCGACGGACGCACGGTGGAGAACGGTGTGCTCGTCGTGCGCGGCGGTGTGATCGTTGCGGCCGGCGAAGTCGAAGTGCCCGCGGACGCGTACGTCGTCGAACACGACGGCCACGTTTCGCCGGGCCTCGTCGCCGCGTATTCGGCCGGCTACATCCGTTGGACCGAGGCGAACGAGAACACACGGCCCTTCATGCCGGACGTGCGCATGGCGCTGGGTTTCGACCCGGAGCTGCCCGCGCTCGACGACGCACTCGCAGTGGGTGTGACGACGGTCGTGCTCGCACCCGGTGTGTCGCAAGTCGTCGGCGGTCGCACGGCGGTCGTGAAGACGCACGGCGGCCGCGTGCTGTCGGACAACGCACACCTCGCGCTGTCGCTGGCCGCGCAAGCGGCGTCGACGGAGCGTTACCCGACCTCGTACGCCAGCATCACCGCGGAACTCGACGCGCGTTTCACCGACGCTCAGGGCGCGTACCGCGAAGCGCAGACCGGCAACCTCGGCCTCGCGAGCTTCGTGCGCGCGCAACACGAGACCGATCGCGCGCTGCGGCTGTACGAGCGACACTCGCTGAAGGGCGCGCTGGTCGGCTGTGTGCTGCCCGGTGAACTCGCGCCGCGCCTCGAGCGCGCGCAGGTTTCGGTCGTGCTGCCGAGCACCGGCTTCGCGCCGAACGAACGCGAACTCGCGTCGCTCGCCGATCTCGCGGCGGCCAAGGTGCCGTTCGCGTTCTGGCTCGACGACCCCGATCTCTTCCGCGTGAGCGCCGCCGTCGCGCGCCGCGCCGGTGCGTCCGCCGACGAGGCCCTCGGTTCGATCACGTGGTACGCGGCGGACATCGCGCGCGTCGGTACGTCGGTCGGCCGCCTCTCGCGCGGCTTCGACGCCGACTTCGTCATGTGGTCGGGCGACCCGCTCGACCTGACCAGCCGTGTCGAAGCCGTCTACGTGGCCGGCGAACTCGCTTTCGGAGGTGTGCAGTGAACGCGCTCGTACGACGTCTTTCGCTCGCGGCGCTGCCGCTCGTCGCGACCATCGGCTTCGCCTCCGCCCAAGAGAAGGAGACGCCGCGCACGTCGTGGATCGTCACCGCCGACAAGATCCACACCGCCTCGGGCGATGTGATCGAGAGCGGCTTCGTGCGCGTCGAGAACGGCCGAATCGCCGCGGTCGGTCCGGGCAAGATCGCCGGTGACTTCCACGTCGCCGCGATCACGCCGGGCCTGGTCGAAGCATCGTCGGGCATCGCGCTCGGCGAAGCGACGGTCGAACAGGTCAGCGAGACGACGCCCGGTGTGTCGCTCGAAGAGGGCCTCGATCTCTTCTCGATCGCCTGGAAGAACGAACTCGCGAGCGGCGTGACCACGACCCTCGCGCTGCCGTACGACGAGAACGTGCTCGGCGGCATGCCGGTCGTGCTCAAGACCGGCGGCGGCGAGGCGACGCTCGAGTCGCGCATGCTGCGCTCGCGCGCCATGGTGCGCGGCTCGCTCGGTGATCAACCGTCGAACGGCAACTCGCCGTTCTCCGGCAGCGCGTGGGGCATGTACCACCGCATGCCGACGACGCGCATGGGCGTCGAGTACGAGTTCCGCCGCGCGTTCTACGACGCCATCCGCGCGCGCAAGGACGCGACGTTCGTGTCGCCGGGTGCGGAGATCCTCCACAAGGTGCTCGACGGCGAGATGCCGATCATGGTGCGCGCGTCCGCGCGCCTCGACATCCGCACGGCGCTGGGCCTCAAGGCCGAGTTCAAGATCCAGAACTTCGTCATCGACGGAGCGGGCGACCTGCTCGAAGAGGAAGAACTCGTCGTCGCGTCGGGTGTGAAGCTCGTCTTCGCGCCGCTGACCTTCGACGGACAGACCGGCATCGACGGCGGCTTCCTGCCGTGGAACGCGCCCGCGCGCATGGCCGAGCGCGGCGTCGAGTTCGCGCTGTCCGGCGGCACCAACCGCAACCGCGACTTCCGCCTCGCGCTCCAGCCCGGTCACGCGATGCGCGGCGGCCTCTCGTTCGAGAAGGCCCTCGCCGCCGTGACGATCGCACCCGCGCGCATCCTCGGTGTGGCCGACCGCGTCGGTTCGCTCGAGGTGGGCAAGGACGCCGACCTCGTCTTCTGGAGCGGCCAACCCTTCGAGTACACGTCGCGCGTCACCGGCGTGATGGTCTCCGGTGAGATCGCGGTCGATCCGCGCGCCGGCGAAGAACTCTGAACCTCACGAGCGGCGCGCGGCTGTGAAGCCGACGCCGCTCGACCCATCGCACACTCCCTCGAACGACCCCGCAGCGCACTTCGCCATGTTCGGCACCACCACTCTCTCGCGCAGCGCCACGAAGGGCGCCTCGCGCGCTCTCGCCGCCCTCGTCGCCGCCACCTTCGCTCTCGCGCCGGAAAGCGTGTTCGCGCAAGCGTCGCAAGACCTCGTCATCGAAGCGGGGCGCGTCGTCGTCGACCCGGCCACGACCATCGAGGACGGCGTGATCCTCGTCCAAGGCGGTCGCATCGCCGCGATCGGCAAACGCGGTGAGGTCACGGTTCCGTGGGACGCTCCGGTCGTCGGCGGCGCCGAGTTCACGGCATTCCCGGGCTTCGTCGAGGCCTACGCCTCGCGCGGCATGGATCGCCCGAACGAAGGCATCGACGTGGCCGCGTTCCTCGACGTCCGCGACTCGATCGACCCGATCAACCTCTACTTCCAGGACTGCCTGCGCTGGGGCATCACGACGATCAACGTCCAGCAGGGCAGTGACTGCGTGATCGGCGGCAAGGGCCGCATCGTGAAGCCGGTCGGCATCACGATCGACCAGATCACGGTGCGTCCGTCGTACGGCCTCGTGCTCTCCGCGGCGCCGAAGCGCGGCAAGTCGCGCGCGACGCAGGCGCAGGGCCTGCGCGACGCGTTCCGCGATCTGCGCACGTACCTCGACGAAGTCGTCCAGGACGCACGCGACGGCGGCGATCTCGCGCGCCGCGAAGCGCTCGCCCAAGGGCGCGAGCTGAAGGGCGAAGATGCTCAGGGCCGCCCGATGAGCGGCTCGGCGTGGAAGGTCGACGGGCTCGAACTGATCCCGCGCGGCGCTCTCGACGAGAAGCAGGCGCCGATCCTCGCGCTCGTCGAAGGCCGCACGCCGGCGTTCTTCCACTGCGGCAGTCCGCACGACGTGCACCTCGCACTGCGCACCGCGCGCGACAACGGTTTCCTCGAGCGCACGACGCTCGTGCTCGACAACTCGTGCTGGAAGGCGGCCGACGAGATCAAGGCGGCGGGTGTGTCCGTCGTGCTGACGGGTGCGCTGATGCACGTCGAGACGGACCCGATCACCGGCGAGGAGACGGAGACGTTCGTGCCGGGTGTGTTCCGCGACACGGGCATCACGTTCGCGCTGTCGAGCCAGAACTCGAGCACGACCTCGCTCTGGTACCAGGCCGCACGTGCGACGGGTCTCGGACTCACGCGCGAAGAGGCGCTGACGGCCGTCACGCTCGCGCCCGCGAAGATGATCGGTCTCGAAGGTCAGGTCGGCAGCCTCGCGACCGGAGCGCTCGGCAACGTGCTGCTCATGTCGGGTGATCCGCTCGCCACGACGACCTGGGTCGAACACGTCGTCGTGGAAGGCGTGCACGTCTACGACCGCTCGAAGGACCCGCGCAACAAGATCCTGATCGAAGGCGAAGACCCGATCGATCACCTCAGCCCGAACGACTGACAGCGCGTCGGCTCCCCAGGCCTCGAGTCCCGTCCCTTTCGAGCATCACGAGCACGAGAACGACCATGATCAGCTTCGCCCTCGCCCTCTTCGCCGCGCCGGTCGCGCCCTGGACGATCCAGGACGATCGCGCGAGCGGCTGGGTCGCCGTCCGCGCCGGCACGATCCACCTCGTCGAGAACGATCGTGTCGTCACGGGCGGCACGTTGCTCGTGCACGACGGACGCATCGTCGCCGTCGGCAACGACGTGAAGGTGCCGGCCGGTGCACGCATCGTCGACTACGGTGCGAGCGCGGTCCTGATCCCGGGGCTCGTCGCCGCCGACAGTTCGCTGGCTGCGGGCGCACTGCCCGATCGCACGGCGAATCCTGACCTCGTCGCGACGGACGGCTACGACGCCTACGGCAGCTACACGCGCATCCTCGCGGGCGGTGTGACGTCGGCGTACGTGACGCCGTCGCGCGCGCGGCTCGTGACGGGCCAAGCGGCGGTCGTGAAACTCGCCGGTGACGATCCCGCCGCGCGCATCGTGAAGGCCCCGGTTGCGATCGACGGTTCGATCGCTGCCGAAGCGCGCAACGTGCCGGGCTACTGGCGCATGCCGATCCCGGCCACTGCCGACATCGGCATCGACGCGCCGCTGCCGCAACTGCCGCGCACGACGGCCGGCGCGATCCTCGCGTACGAAGAACTCCTCGCCGGTGTGGCGAACGGCGTCGAGCTCGACGTCTACGGCCCGCGCACGATCGGTCAACTGGCGCCGCTCGTGCGCGCGAAGCTGCCGTGGCGCATCACCGCCGACGAGACGCACGAGATCCGCGCGTTGCTCGGCCTCGCGAAGACGCACGGACTCACGCTCGTGATCGAAGGCGCACAGGGCGCCGCGCCGCTGGCCGAAGAACTCGCAGCGGCGAAGGTCGGCGTCGTGTTCGAACTGCCGTTCAATCCGAACCAGCCCGGCGCCGATCGCGGCAAGGGCGCGGACGCCGTGTGGCCCGACATGACCGTCGCGAGCCACCTCGTCGAGATGGGCGTGAAGGTCGCGATCGACGCGGCGCCCGGCATGCCGCTCGGTGAGCTGCGCACGGCTGCCATCCTCGCGCGACGCGGCGGCATGAGCGCCGCGGCTGCGCTGCGCGCCGTCACGCTCTCACCCGCCGAGTTCTACGGCGTCGCCGATCGCATCGGCAGCCTCTCGGTCGGCAAGGACGCCGACTTCGTCGTGCTGTCGGGTGCGCCGATGGAGTTCGGCTCGACCGTCACGGCGACGTGGGTCGAGGGCGAAGTGGTGTACGAAGTCGGCGTCGAGACCGACGACCTGAAGCGTCCCGACGTCGTCGTCGTGCGCGCCGGTGAGGTCCACGTCGGCGACGGCACGGTGCATCGCCCCGGCGAAGTGCTCGTGGTCGACGGCCGCATCATCGAGATCGGCGAACGCGTCGCCCGCCCCGGTGGCGCGCGCGTCGTGGACGTGCCCGCGTTGATGCCGGGCATGATCGACGCACTCGGCCGCCTCGGCCTCGACGGTCGCCGTTCGACGCCCGAGCCCGCTTACGACCTCACACGCCTGCTCGAGCCCGGCGACGAAACCGACACACGCGTCGCGAAGAGCGGCGTGACGACCGTCGTCCTCGACTCGGGCGGCATGTCGGGCGCAGGTGCGCCGCTCATCGCGTACCACCCGTCGGCGCAGGACCTCGACGATCAGGTCGTCGACGCGCTGGCCGCGATCCGCCTCACGTGGGCCGACAGCGACCGCCGTCGCTCGGGCAAGATGGTGCTCGACCTGCTCGAGAAGGCCACCAAGTACCGCGCCGAGTGGATCGAGTACCGCGGCAAGCTCGCGGCTTGGTCGCCCGAGGCGCCGCGCCCCGAGTTCAAGCTGCCGGAGCCGGTGAAGAAGGCCGAAGCCGCAGCTGAAGTCGCCGAAGGCGAAGGCGACAAGCCCGCGGCCGAAGGCGAGGGCGAGAAGAAGGACGACGAGAAGAAGGACAAGAAGAAGAAGAAGGAGAAGGAAGTCGATCCGGATCCGCTCACCGGCATCTGGGTCGGCGACGTCGTCGTCACGCCGGCCGTCGAAGGTGGTGCCGCGGCGGTGACGAGCCGTCTGCGCCTGCAAGCCAAACTCGACGGCACGTCCGTCGAAGGCCACCTGCGTTGCAGCGCGCTCTCGAACGAACTGATCGCGGTCGCGGGCAGCTACGCGGCCGACACGGGGGCCTTCACGCTGAGCGGACTCGGCACGCTGGGCAACGTGACGCTCACGGGCACGTTGTCCGACACGAGCACGGAGCCCGAAGCGGCGGTGACGTTCACCGGTCGCGCGAAAGTCGGCGACCTCGATCTCGAGGCCAAAGCCGAACGTACGAGCCGCGACTTCCCCGTCGCGAAGCGACCGACGCCGGCCGTCGTCGAAGAGGCGAAGCCCGCCGAGGAGCCCAAGGGCAAACCGAAGGCGCCGCGCTTCGACGCGAACCTCGAGGCCTACGTGCGTGCGATGGACGGCACGCTCGCGATCATCTGCGAAGTCGAACGCGCCGACGAGATCCTGGCCTGTGTCGACGCGTTCGAACGCGCCGGCATCCGCCCGGTGCTGCTGGGTGCGTCCGAAGCACACACGGTCGCCGATCGCCTGCGCGGTCGCGTGCGCGGCGTGCTGCTCTCGCACCAGATCGTGGCCGACGGTCCGACGATCGACGACACGGTCAACCGCTACACGCGTCTGCAAGGGGCCGGCATCCCGGTGGCCTTCTACAGCGCCGCGGAAGAAGGCGCCGTCGACCTGCCGCTCATGGCCGCGTTCGCGGTCGCGAAGGGCATGAGCCCGACCGCTGCGCTGCGCGCGCTCACCTCCGACTCGGCCGCGATGCTCGCCATCGAGGACCGCGTCGGTCGCATCGCCGTCGGTCTCTCGGCCGACCTCGTCGCGCTGTCGGGTGCGCCGTTCGATCCGACGACCGAAGTCCTGCGCGTGTGGGTCGCAGGCGACGAAGTGCGCTGACGCACCGCGTACGCGACCCGCGCCGAAGTTCACGAAGCGACTCCAACGAACCGACCATGAAGCCGATCACGATCGCCGCATTCGTCCTCGCCGCCGCGACTCCGTTCGCGCGCGCGAGCGACCTCACCGATCACATCGCACACCCCGGCAACGCGGCGAACACCACGATCGCCTCCGTCGCCGAGGCGACGAACGCGAACGCCGCGACTCCCGCTGCGGGCATGCGCGGCGGACCGGGACTCGCGCTCCTGTCGGCGAAGGTGCTGACGTGTGAACTCGAAGGCGCCGGCTACCTGAACCGCGGCGTCGTACTCGTGAAGGACGGCCGCATCGAAGCCGTCGGTCGCCAAGGCGAACTCGTCGTGCCGCAGGGCTACACGGTCGTCGACGTCGGCGACAAGTGGCTCATGCCGGGCATGGTCGACCTGCACGCCCACGTCGGCGGCTCGTTCGACATCAACGACATGGTGTTCCAGGCGAACCCCGGTTGCCGTGCGGCGACCGCGGTGATCCCGGCGAACCCGCAACTGCGCCGCTCGATCGCGGCCGGTGTCACGACCGTGCTGTTCATCCCGGGCTCGGGCACGAACATGGGCGGCCAGGGCGTCCTGATGAAGACGGGCCCGAAGACCTTCGATGAAGCGATTCTGCGCAACCCGGGTTCACTGAAGGTCGCGCAATGGGGCAACCCGGAACGGTGGGGCATCGGCGTCGGCAAGACGCACCACGGCTACATCATCCGCAACACGCTGCAGCGCGGCATGGGCTACTGGCGCGCGTGGAAGGAGTTCGAGGCCGGCCGCGGCCCGGAGCCGGCGAAGGATCCGCACTGGGAGATCTTCCGCACGCTCTACGAAGGCAAGGCGCAGGTCTCGGTGCACACACAGGTGCACCAGGTCGTGCTGCACACCGTCGACATCGTCAAGCGCGAGATGGGACTCGACGTGTTCGTCGACCACGGGTCTTTCGACTCGTACAAGGCCGGCGCGGAAGTCGCGAAACACGGCGTGAATGCGATCGTCGGTCCGCGCAACGTCTCGATGCCGGAGCGCTCGATGATCGGTTGGGTGGGCGACAACCCCGAGCGCGTGCAAGGCTCCGCCGCGGGTTGGTGGGACTCGGGTCACCGCATGATCGGCTTCAACACCGACTCGCCGGTCGTGCCGCAAGAGGAGCTGCCGCTCCAGGCCGCCATTGCCGTACGCCACGGCTTCCCCGACGACACGCTGCAGACCGTGCGCGGTCTGACCATCATCCCGGCCATCACGATCGGCATGGCGAACCGCATCGGCAGCCTCGAGGTCGGCAAGGACGCCGACATCGTCGTGATCGACGGCCACCCCGCCGACCCGCGCAGCGCCGTGCACGTCGTGTTCGTGAACGGCGAGCGCATGTACGACGCGACGGAGAAGCGTCTGTGGTGATCGGCGGCTTCGCACTGGCGTCGCTCGGAGCGCTCGCGCACGACGACGGCTCGTGGAAGCAGCCGGCAGCGACGATTCCGCGCTCGAAAGTCCACGAGGTCCACGTCGACGGCGAACGCGTCCACGACGCGACCGAGACACCGCCGCACCAGCCCTGATCGATCCACCAAGCTCGCGCGAGCGCGCCGCGTCGCCGACTGCGACACACGCGCGCCGCACGACAGACAGCCACACACCGCCATGCTCCTCTGCTCCTTCCTGTTCGGCGCCGCGACAGCTCTTGGCGCACCGCTCGCCGCCCCGAACGACGGCGTCGCGACGCCGAGCCTGTTCGCTCTGCGCGTCGGCAAGGCCGAGACCGTCAGCCACGGCACGATCGAGAACGCCGTCATCCTCATCGAGGACGGCAAGATCGTCCTCATCGGAGAGGATCTGCCGATCGAGAGCGGCATCCCGGTCTTCGACCATCCCGACGCGGTGGTGATGCCGAGTTATGTCGGCTGCCGCAGCCGCATGGGTCTCGACGGACGCGCGGGCACGGAACTCAACCCGGAGCTCACGGCTGCGTTCGAGTTCCAGCCCGGCCATCCGCAGTTCGCGGCGGCGCTCGAAGCCGGTGTCACGACACTCGGCCTCTATCCGGCCGGCGGTGGTGTGCCCGGCGTCGGCATCGCGATCCGCACGAAGGGCGCGAGCCTCTCGGACATGCTGCTCGTCGAGCCGACGTATCTGTCGATCTACATCGCGTCGAACGAAGGCGCGAAGAAGCTCGTCGCGAAGGGCTTCGAGCTCGTCGACAAGTACATGGAGCAGGTCGAGAAGGAGCGCGAGAAGTTCAAGAAGGACGTCGAGAAGGAGAAGGACAAGAAGAAGCAGGAGGAGATGGTCTTCGTCCCGCCCGTGCCGGACGAGAAGACCCTGCCGCTCCTGCGCATGGTGACGGGCGACTTGCGCGCGGTCATCGGCATCCGCAAGGCGTCCGACTACTTGCACCTGATGGACGTTCTCGGCGAACGCACGTTCGACTGGGATCTGCAGGTCGCACTGCAGGACGACGGCGACCTGTTCTACGTCGCGGATCGGCTCGGCAAGGACGGCCGCCGCATCATCTGCAACCCGAACATCACGTTGCACCCCGGCACGCGGCGCGAGCGCAACGTCCCGAAGGAGCTGCACGAGATCGGCTGCAAGATCGCGTTCACGCCGCTCAACGACTCACCGGCCGGCTACGAGAACCTGCGCAGCGACCTCGCGACGCTCGTCGCGTACGGACTCGACCGCCAAGTGGCACTGCGCGCGGTGACGCTCGAGCCGGCGCTCGTGCTCGGACTCGGCGCGCGCCTCGGCAGCCTCGAGGCCGGCAAGGACGCGAACCTGCTCGTGTTCGGCGGCGATCCGCTCGAACCGGGTACCGAACTGTTGGGCGTCATGCTCGAAGGCGATTTCGTCGCCGGCGATCTGGCCGAGTGAACACCTGCGCGCAGCGATAGAGCGAACGAACGCACCGCGCACATCCGACGCACACGAGAGGACGACGTGAAGACCACTTCGACGACGCTGCTGACCACCGCCGCTGCTGCGGCACTCTTCCTGACCGGACCGCTCGCCAGCGGTGCGTTCGCGCGCGCTCTCCTCTTCCAAGAGGAAGGCGGTGAACCGGCGCCGAAGGGCGACGAAGAGGACGAGAAGGAAGAGGAGGTGTGGGTCGCCGTCACCGGCGGCGACGTGTACACGGGTACCGGCGCCGTGCTGCGCGGCGTGACGATCGTCGTGAAGAACGGCGCCATCGTCGAGATCGGCTTCGATCCCTACCTGCCCGACGACGTGAAGACCTACGACGTCACGGGCTACCGCGTGTATCCGGGCCTCGTCGCGCTCGGTGCGACGGCGCGCGTCACGCAAGGACGTTTCGCGGCGGAGGACGCCAGCTGGGCAGTCGACCCCGACAGCGATCCCGACGCGTGGATGGACCAGTTCGACGACGTCGACGTCGGACCGATGTTCGATCAGGACGGCTTCAAGACACGCGTCGTCGACAGCTACGACCCGTTCAGCCCGTACATGACGCTCGCACTCGCGAACGGCATCACGACCGTCGAGCAGAGCGGCGCCTCGATCAAGCTGAAGCGCTCGGAGATCGACGGCATCGTGATGAACGAAGACGCCGCCGTCAGCTTCAACATGCGCAACGGAGCGTCGCGCACCAAGACCCGAGAGTCCTTCGAAGGCGCCGCGAAGTACCTGCGCGACCTGGCGGCCTGGGAGCGCCGCGGCAAGGTCAAGGAAGACGAGCCCAACGCTCGCGGTGTCGATCAGAACTCGCTCCGTGTCCTGAAGAACGAAGTCGGTGCGCAGTTCGACGCCGACGGCCGCACGGAACTGTTCGCCATCGCGCGTCTCGCGCAGGACTACGGCTTCCGCCCGATCGTCAACGGCGCGCGCGAAGGTTGGATCGTGGCGAGTGAACTCGGCCGCGCCGGTGCGACGGTCATCGTCGAGCCGCGCGATCGCCGCTGGAACGACCCGGAGAGCCTGTACGACTCGGGCACGAGCTCCGAGAACGCGGCGATCCTGCACCGCGCCGGTTGCCAGGTCGCCCTGCGCACGCCCTCGGCAGCGGTCGACACCGGCGGCATCGCAGGTCGCGACCTGTTGTCGCTCACGCTTCAAGCGGGTTACGCCGTGCGCGGCGGGCTCTCGAACGAAGAAGCGCTCGCGGCGATCACGCTCGTGCCCGCGCGCATCCTCGGCATCGACCATCGCGTCGGCACGATCGAGGTCGGCAAGGACGCCGACCTGCTCGTGACGAAGACGGATCTCCTGCACTACGAGACGCTCGTCGAACTCGCGTTCGTCGGCGGCGAACTCGCGTACGACAAGAGCCAGGAACTCTTCTACGCGCACATTCGGCCTCAAGAGATCCTGAAGGACCTCGAGGCCGACGCTGCTGCCGCCGCAGCAGCGGAAGCCGCGGCCGCGGAAGCGGCGCCGGCTGCCGAAGCGGGGACCGAAGAGCCTGCCGGCGAGACACCGGTCGAGGAAGAGAAGCCGGCGGACGAACCGCCGGCGCCCGAGCCCGCACCGGAACCGGCACCGGAGCCCGCTCCCGAGCCGAGCCCGGAACCCGCCCCCGAGCCGACACCGCCCGGCGGTTCGCGCTGACCGCAGCACGCCGCGCTGTAGCGCGCCATGCGCGGCGCTGTCGCGCGCCATGGGCGGTGCTGTCCCGCGCGCGGCGCGTCGCTCCACATGAGCGGCGCGCCGCGCGCGGCTTTCATCGCGCATTCCGCGCGGCTGTTACCCTGGCGGACCCCATGATCCTCTCGCACCTGTTGCGCGTGCTCGGAACCGGAGCGCGCGGCGGCCGAAACCTCTCGAGCGACGAGGCCTACAACGCCTTCGCGTCGATCCTCGACGGCAAAGAGAGCGAGATCCAAGTCGGCGCGTTCCTCGTGGCGATGCGCTTCAAGGGCGTGACCTGCGAGGAGCTCGTCGGCTTCGCCAAAGCCGCACGCGATCGCGCCACGATTCCGTGCGCGAACATGACCGGCCTCGTGGCGGTCTCGGGCCCGATGGAGGGCTACGACTCCACACCGCCGCTCGAAGTCGCGGCCGGCCTGGTCGCTGCGGCAGCGGGCGCGCGCGTGATGCTGCTGACCGACCGCGCGGTGCCGCCCAAACGCGGCCTCACGGCAGCGGTCGTCCTGCAACAGCTCGGCGCCGGAATGACGTGGACCGCGAAGGAGGCCGAGGAATCGATCGAGCGCTTCGGCTTCGCCGCCGTCGCGAGCGTCGGACTCCTGCCCGCACTCCTCGGTCTGCGGCGCGTGCGACGCGACGTGGCGGTGCGCACGCCGCTCGCGACGGTCGAGAAGCTGCTCGCGCCGAAGAACGCGGCGGTCGTCCTCGGCGCGCAGCCGGGCCCGGTGCTCGGCACGGCGGTCGAAGTCACCCAGGCCCTGGGGCACGACTCGGCGCTGACCGTGCAAGGCCTCGAAGGCGGTGTGATCCCGTCGCTCACGCGCCGCACGCGCGGCATCCACCTCGACGGCACACACCAGGTGCCGATGACGGTCGACCCGGGCGACTTCGGCTTCCGCTGCGACAGCGAGCCCGAGCTGCCGATGTACGGCCCGCCCGAAGAAGGGCAGGGCACCGGCGACAATCCGATGCTCGTGCGTGCCGCCGTCGATCTGACGTTGGCTGTGCTCGCGGGCGAGCGTGGACCGGCGCGATCCGCGACGCTCCTCACGGCGGCGGTGTTCCTGCGTGCGTCGCGCGTCGCACACACCTTCGCGGAGGGCGTCGACCGCGCGTGTGATGCACTCGACTCGGGAGCGGCGCGCGAGGTGCTCGAGCGCATGCGCTTCCTGAAGCCCTGACAGCCGTTCTCACGGACCGATCAGCACGCGCGCCAACTCTTCGCCGAGTTCCACGAAGAACGGGTCCGCGATCTCCTCGTACTCGTACACGCCGTCGTTCAAGACGCCGTTGCCGTTCGTGTACACGACGGCCGTGACGAAGAAGGCACGCCCCGTCGCGCGATCCTCGACGTAGGCGTTCTCGATGCTGAAGCCGTACGCGCGACCGACTTTGTTCGCGATGCGCCAGCGTTCGGCGGGCAACACGCGTTCGAGCCCGGGCAGGAGGTACTTGCCCCACGAACGCGGGTACTCGTTCGCGTCGTAGCGCGGATTCGACGATTCGGACGGGTACTCGCTCATCGCGCCGACGATCGCGCCGCGGCCGTTCGACGTGAGCGGGAAGCCCGGCGCGTCGACGTCGAGGTCGGGGCGCACGAGCAAGACGTTCATGTCCTGCAGGTCGACGAGCGACATCCAGTTCTTGTGCAGGAACGACAGCGGCTGTTGCACGATCACCTCGTTCGCATCGACGTGGGCGCGGCCGACGTCGATGCCGGTGAGGTCGCCGTTGTCGAACAGCAGGTCGCTCGTGCGCGTCGACACTTCGCGCGGCGTGTCGTCCGAAACGAGGATCTCGATGCGCGGCGAGCGCAGGTTGTCCTCGCGTGAGCGCGGCTCGGCCAAACGGTGTTGGATGCGCGTCGCCGTGAGGCCCGCGGCCCACATGCGTTCGTTGAGTTCGCGGTGGCCGGCGAGCTCGTACAGCCGGTTGTACGCGCGGTTGTCGGAGACGAGGAACAGCTTGCGCAGCTCGTGATGGACGCTGATGACGCCGCCGTTCAGGTTGGTCGGATCCTCGCGCTCGTAGAGTTCGTCGCCGAACAGCGGATGGAAGACGAGCGGCGACTCCAGCGCCACACCGAGTTCCTCGAGCGCGAGGACCGCGGCCACCGCCGCACACGTCTTGATCGCGCTCGCCGGATAGACGTACTCCGCGTCGACACGGAAGGCGTGGCGTTCGAGGTGCGGCGGCGCGCCGGGCACCACCTTCGAAACGAGCACCTGCAGTCGGTACGTGGCCGGGTCGTCGACGAGCACACGCAGCCGCTCTGCGAGAGCGATGTCCGTGCTCGTCGCGCACGCCGACCGCAACAGGTCGGCGAGCCAGGCCGACTCCTCGAGTTGCGCAGCGGCGCCCGGTCCCGTGTCTCGTCGCGTGCTCGGCTCCTGCGCCGCTCCGCCGAGCGCGACACACGAGCACAGCAGCGCGAGCGCGAGCTTCACGCGTCGCTCTCCACGTCGACGTCGCTGCCGAACGCCGCGCCGATGCGACGGCGCAGGTGTTCGAAGGCCTGATTCGTCCGGTAGCGCACCGTGCGCGGCGCGATGCCGAGTTCCTGCGCGCAGTCGTCCGACGAGAGTCCGTTGTAGAAGCGCAGGATCACCACGGAGCGTTCGGCGGCGCTCAACGACAACACCGCTTCGGCGAGGAAGCGGCGGAGGTCTTCGCGCGCAGCAACGGTGTCGCTGCTCTCACCCGACTCCTCGGGTCGCGCGTTCGCGCTCTCGGTGCGTTCGCGACTCTTGCGCGAGCGGTGCGTCGAGACCGCGTGGTGGCGCAGCACCTGAGCGAGCCACTGCTTCAGGTTCTCGGGCCGCGCGGGCGGGCGACTGAGCGCCTTGACCCACACGTCCTGCACGAGGTCCTCGGCGCTCGCACGGTCGCTCGCGAGCCGGCCCGCGAGCTGGCCGAGGAACTCGCCGTGCCGCAGGAGTTCTTCGATCGAGACGGACGGCTCGTGCGACATGGCGGCGGGCGCAGTGTAGCCCCTGCGATTCCATCGGAGCTGTTGCGCTCGGCGCGGACTACCATCCGCGCCCGCCGGGTGCGCGAGAGCCGCGCGGAGCCGTGAACGCCCCCGTCGAACCCGATGACCTGAGTGAGCGGAGCCGATCGGCGATCGTCTTCGTCGAGCGCATCGGACGCGCGCTGCATGGCTACGGCGCGCCGGCGAACCGTCTCGAGGACGTGCTCGAGGTGCTGTCGAGGGAGCTGAAGCTCGCCGGCAGCTTCTTCAGCACGCCGACGGCGGTGCTCTACGCGTACGACCTGCCCGGGCAGCTCGGTTTCGCGCGGCTGCAGCGCGTGCACGACCACCAGCTCGACCTCGCGAAGCTCGCGGCGCTCGACCGCCTCTTCAACCGCGTGCTCGAGGGCCGCATCGAGCTCGACGACGCGACGCGCGAGGTCGACCGCATCTGCGCCGCGCCCGCGCCCTATCCGAGTTGGTCGACCGTGTCGTGCATCGCCCTCGCGTCCGCCGCCGCGGCGCCGTTCTTCGGCGGTGGGGCGCCGGAGTGCCTCCTCGCCGGCGTGGGGGGGCTCGTGCTCGGACTCCTCGGGCTCGCGACCCAGCACTCCATGCTCCTGCGCCGGCTGTACGAGCCGCTCGGCGCACTGCTCGTGAGCCTGATCGCCGTCGTCCTCGCGGCCCCGTTCGGCGCCTCGTCGAGCATGGCGACGCTGGCCGGGCTGATCGTGCTCGTGCCGGGCTTCAGTCTGACGATCGGAGCGACGGAGCTCGCGCTCAACCATCCGGCATCGGGCACCGCGCGGCTCGCGGGCGCGATGATGACGCTGCTCATGCTGACGATGGGTGTGATCCTCGGTCGTCAGCTCGCGACCGTCGTGTTCGGATTCGACGCCGTGTCGATCGCAGCGACGCCGGCCGCGGGTTGGTTGCGCTGGACCGCGATCCCGGTCGCCGGTCTGTCGCTCGGGGTGTTGTTCCGAACCGCGCCGCGCGATCTGCCGTGGTCCGTTGCCGCGGTCGGTCTGCCGTTCCTCGCGTTCGAGTTCGGCCTGGGCGACATCGGCCGCGAAGCGAGCACGTTCGTCGGAGCGCTCATCGCCGGTTGTTTCGCCAACCTGTTCGCGCGTGTGCTCGATCGCCCGTCGTTGATCGTGCGTCTGCCGGGCATCCTCGTGCTGGTGCCCGGTTCGACGGGCCTCGTGTCGCTCGACGCGATCGCAGGCGGCAACACGGAGTTGGGCGTCGAGACGTTCTTCCGTGTCGCGATGACCGCGACCGCGCTCGTCGCGGGCTTCTTCGCGTCGAACGCGGTGCTGCCGCCGCGCAAGGCGCTCTGACCGAGCTCGTCGCCGTTGGCGCGTACGGTGCCAGGCACCCTGTCGCCAGATTCCGCACATACGGTGCCGCACCAAAATCTGCCATCCCCAG
>JBIKNC010000227.1:0-6783 GCA_044358925.1 Planctomycetota bacterium
GGGCCATCGGCCGATCCCTCGTCGCGGGTTGACGGGCGCGTGGCGCGTTCTCGCCGTTCGGACGTGACGCGCACGGTGGCGCACCAAGGCGGCAGTACGGTGCCGCACCAAGAACTGCACACCTCGCGCGCCTGAGGGGTGCGCGCTGCGCGCGCCCCCCTCAGGCGCGCGAGGTGTGCAGTTTTTGGTGCGGCACCGTACTGCCGCCTTGGTGCGCCACCGTGCGCGTCACGTCGGCCCCGCGCCCGGATCCACGACCAACACCTCGCTCAGCGGCTTGCGCTCGAGCGCCAGCGCCGGCACCTCGCACTGCTCGGCCGGATAGCCGATCGGAATGAGCATGTAGGCGCGCTCGTGGGCCGGCCGGCCCAACACCTCACCGAGGAACTTCATCGGCGACGGCGTGTGCGTGAGCGTCGCCAGCCCCGCCAGGTGCGCGGCCGCGAGCAGGAACCCCGTCGCGATCCCGACGCTCTCGTCCGCGTAGTACACCTGGCCGCCGTCGTCGCCCTTCACCAGCTTGAAGACGACGATCAACCACGGCGCGACCTCGAGGAACTCCTTGTGCTCGTCCGTACCGAGCGGCCGCAGGTCGTCGAGCCAACGCTCGCTCGCACGCTCGGTGTAGAAAGCGCGCTCCTCCTCCTCGGCGGCGAGCCGGATCGCGCGTTTGAGTTCAGGCGCACTCACCGCCACGAACCGCCACGGCTGTTTGTTCGCGCCGCTCGGCGCACTCGTCGCACAGCGCACGATCTCCTCGATCGCCGCGCGCGGCACGGGTCGGTCGCTGAAGTGGCGGATGCTGCGGCGTTTCGTGAGTACGCCGTGCAACTCGCGCGCGGCGACTTCGGGTGCGCGCGCGGAGACGAAACGGTCGCGATGCGGGACGAAGACGGGCTCCATGGATGACTCCTCGCAGGACCTGGCGCAGACGGTCGCGGCGCGGCGCGCCGACCGTGAGGCGACTACTCGAGCGGTCCGCCGACCGACGCCAGCGCCGCGTCGAGCAGTGCATCGAACGCGCCCTCGCCGCCCGGCACGACGACGTGTGCGGGCAGGTCGCCGGGCAGCTCCGCGAGCAGCGCCGCCGCGAGTGCGCCCAGTTCGCTCGGCCGCAAACCTTCGACCCTTTCAGGGCCCTTCATCACACGCACGATCAGCGCCGCGCCGTCGCCCGCGCGCAAGCGGTAGCACTCGAGGTCGCAGCCGAGTTCGCCGATCAGGAGCGGCGCGCCGCCGCTCGGATACGCGGTCGCCACGAGTGCGGCGAGGCGCTGCGACGCGCCCGCTTCGAGCGGCACGACCGTCGGCGTTCCGAGTCCGACCATCAGACGATCGTCGTCCGTGACGGCGACGTGGAACTCGCCGCGCCGGCACGAACGCACTTCGAGACCGAACACTCCGTCGATCGCGACGTCCGAGCGCAGAGCCGCTGGTTGCGGGCGCCGCTCGTCACCGTTCGCGCGTTCCTCCACCGCCGCCGCGAGCGCGACGAGTGCCGCCGCGTTCGCGGGATCGTTCGGTGCGAGCGCCGGGTCGTAGCCGAACAGCTCGCGTTCGAAGTGCCGACGCAGCAGCCGCGCCGCGTCGTAGCGCGCTGCTTCACCGGTCTCGTATTCGAAGTAGCGATCGCTGCGCGCGAGATCCTCGACCAGCCAACGCAGCGCGAAACCGTGCCCCCACTTCGCGAGCAGATCCGCCGCCGCGCGCCGCACGCCGTCGTTCGTGTCGCCGAGCAGCGCGACGAGCCGAGCGTCGTGCGTCCGATCGTCCATCGTCGCGAGCGCGCCGATCGCCGCCGCGCGCACCGCCGACAACGGATCGGTGAACAGCATTTCGAACGCCGACCACTCGGCGCTCGTGGTCGTCGCCGCGAGCGCCTGTGTCGCCGCCGGGCGGAACGGATAGTCCGCGTCGAGCACCGCCGCCCACACGCGCCCGCGCAACTGCGCATCGCCGTGCGCCGCGAGCGGGTACAGCAGCTCCGGCCCAATCGACGCGAGGTCGTGAGTCGACTCGCCGATCACTTCGCGCAGCGCCGTCGCCCCTTCCGCGCCCATCGTCGCGAGCCGCTGCGCCGCTTGCGGCCGTTTGCCGAGTTCGCCGGTGCGCGCGATCTCCACCATGCGCCGCGCGACGGCGAGCGGATCCTGCGGCGCCGCGTTCGCTGCGGGCGCGGCGGCCGTGTTCGTTCCTTCAGCGGGAGCGGCGCCCGCCTGCGCACTCGCGTCGTTCGCAGTGCCCTGCGCCGCGCCGTTCGTGCCGCTCGTGTTCGCCGCGTCGTCACCGCCGCCACAGGCCGCGAGCGCCAGCGCACTCGCCATCACGAGCGCCGCGACTCCGCCGCGCACACGCTCCTCTGTGCCGCGCGCCGCCACGCTCAATAGATCTCGCCGCTCAACCGGTACAGCGTCACGACGAAGCCGTCCTCGTCCGTCACTTCGCCGATCGACAACTTGCCGAGCACTTCGAACTCACCCGGGATCGGTCCCGTGTCGCCGCGCTTCAACTCGACGTCGATGAAGTGGTGCGGCAGCAGCGTGTCCGCGCACTGGCACGAGTCGGCGACGAGCGGGAAGCGCGTCGTCGTGTCCGTGATGCTCTGGTGCATGTACCCGCGGATCACGACGCGCTTGCCGTCGTACTTCGTGATCGTCTCCGGCAGCGTGTCGCCGACCTTCCACTCGATCGTGGTCAGGTCGCGCACGTCGAGTTCCGCCGCGTCGAGCGCCACCGCCGCCGAGCCGCTCGGCGCCACCGCCGCAATCACGGTCGCGACCGCCGCGACCGGAGCCGCGAGAACGAGGAGACCGAGTCCGAGGAACGTCTTCACGACCATGAGCATCGGCCGCGCGGCCGGTTCCCGTCAAGCTGGAGGACGCCGGGCGTGGCAACGCCGCCCCCACACTCGCCCGCACCTGCTCCACAGCCCGCATCCGCCATGACTCCCATCGCAGCCCACGGCCTCTCCACCGCCCTCGTCACCGGCGCGAACCGCGGGCTCGGGCTCGAGGTCTGCCGCCAGCTCGCGGCGCGCGGCCTCACCGTGTATCTGTCGGCGCGCGACCTTGCGAAGGCGCGCGCGGCGGCGGCGAGCATCGCGGGTGACGTCCGGGCGGTGGAGCTCGACGTCGACGCTCCGTTCGATGCGCCGAGTGGCGCGTCGCGGCTCGCGCAGGAGATCGGCGCGGTCGACGTGCTCGTCAACAACGCGGGCGTCCACTACGACGACTGGCAGACGGCGGAGTCGGCCAACGAACGCATCGTGCGCGAAGCGTTCGAGACGAACTTCTTCGGCGCGTGGCGCGTGCTGCGCGCGTTCGCGCCGTCGATGCGCGCGCGCGGCCGCGGCCGCATCGTGAACGTGTCGTCGGAAGCGGGTTCCCTGGCGTCGATGGACGCCGGCACGCCGGCGTACGCGACGAGCAAGGCGGCGCTCAACGCGCTCACGAAGATCCTCGCCGCCGAACTCGCGGGCTCGGGCGTGCTCGTCAACGCCGTGTGCCCCGGCTGGACGGCGACCGACATGGGCGGCGGCGGCCGCCCGATTCCGGAGGGCGCGGCGAGCATCGTGTGGGCCGCGCTCCTGCCGAACGACGGACCGACGGGCGGCTTCTTCAGGGACGGCGAGCGGCTCGCGTGGTGAGGCTCAGTGATCGAAAGCGGCGACGAGCGCGCGCGCATCCTTCTTGGTGAGCCGCGCCGCGACGACCGTTGGACCAGGTGGACGCTCGACGAGTTCGTTCACCGAGAAGTCCTCGTAGGCGCGATCGTCGGCGACGAGCGCGAGGCGCATCTCCGTGAACCCCGAAGTGTCGGCGTGGTAGACGCTGTACCAGTCGAAGCCGCGTCCGAATGCGCGGTGGCCGTACAGGAACGAACGCAGCCCCTCGTGCACCTCGGCGCTCACGTCGACGACGACGTCCCACGTGGAGCCGTTCGCGACGGCGCGTAGCTCGAAGAACTCGTTGGGAAAGGCGCGCGGGATGGACACGAACATGTGGTCGAACTCCATCGCGCCAAGTTGGAGTGGAGTGACCAAATCGACGGGGTAGAAGCTCCAACGACCGTTCGGTGAGTGGAGGCCGAGATCGGAGCTCGGTGGCGCGTCCTTTCGATGCCGCGATGGCACATATGGCGTGAGGAGGTGGAAGCCCGCCGAACCGCGTTCGAAGCCGTGCTCCATCGCGTAACGGATCTGCTCACCTGAATCCGCACCGTCGAGCCCCGCGTGAGTCACTGCGGACGACCAGTCGCGCGGTTCGGGCTTCTGGTGGTCCGCACAACCGAGTGCGAGCGTCGAGAGTGCGGCGAGCAGGACGAGGCGCTTCATCGGTCGCTCGAATAGCAGGAGAGCTTCCGCGGGTCGCGCAAGCCGATCAGCGCACGCGCGCATCCGCGGCGAGGAAGTAGAGGCCTTCGAACAGGCCGAACGCGTCGGTGCGTTCCTCGATGGCGAATGAACCGACGAGCGTCAGCGGTTGCCACGGGTCCACGGTCACGGCGAGCGATGTGGGCAGCGTGACGTGCACGCGTTCGTCGACGGCGGGCGTGCGGCCGAGGCAACACGCGGGCGGCAACGGGGTGAGGACGAGCGCGACGGCGCAACCGGATTCGGAGCGCTCGACGGTGGCGAAACCGGTGATGGCGACGCGTTGGTTGCGCGCGGCGAGAACGGAGGGCGCCAACACCGCATCGAGTGACGGGCGCTGCGCGGTGGAGCCGGGACTCGGCGTCTCGTAGCGCGGCGCGGCGAGGTCGGCGAAGCGCAATGCGACGGCGCCGGTCGGCGGTGCGACTTCGCCAAGGGTTCCGTGCGCGAAGACGTGGCCGGGTGCCGGAGCGGGCGTGGCGCGGACGTGTTCGGGCAGCGGCTCGAGGATCGCGAGGTCGAGCGACTCGAGCGTCGTGGCCGCAACGGTTGTGTCGGATGCATCGACCGTCGCGTCGGGCGCGCTCGCTGTCGAAGTCCCGACCGAACTCCGTGTCGCGCTCGGCGTCGGCGCCGCATGCGCAGCGGCCGCGTCGCTCTCACGCGCTCCGTCGCACGCGAGCGCCGCGAGGCTCACGAGGCTCGCGCAGCACATGCGGGCGAAGCGAGCGGCGCGCGCCGCGACGCTCACGCGCGAACCTCGGCGCGCTCGCTCACCGCAACTGCTCGACGGCCGTCGCGCGGATGCGGTAGATGTTCATCAGGAAGCCGAACTCGTCGTAGACCTCGCCCACCTCGAGCGTGCCCGTCACGCGCACGATGCGGTAGGCGAGGTAGTCGGTGCCGCCCATCGGCACCGCGTCGACGTCGATCCACTCGTCGGGGCGCGGCAGCGTGCCGAAGTGGCAACCGGGCGGCATCGGCGAGAGCACGAACGACTTGAGCTTGCGGTTCTTCGCGTCGATCTCGACCGGCACCTGGAAGCCGAGCATCGCGATCTGCTTGCCGGCGAGCGCGAGGACCTCGGGCGTGAAGACCTCTTCGTTCGGGCGCGCGATGCCGTCGCTGCTCGTGCGCGAGCGGTACTCCGGCAAATGCAGCGTCGTGTAGTCGATCGGCACGGTGCCCTCGGGCAGCGGCGTCATGCGCGGACTGGCGTGCATGCCGTCGACGCGGCCGTGGGTCATCAGGCTCGCGACGGCGTCGGCGTCGTTCAGTTCCTGCGCGGCGGCGATCGCGGCGGCCGCTTGGTTCGGATCGCCGCTGAGGGCGGCGTTCGCGGCGATCTCGGCCGCCGAACGCGTCTCGTCTTGCGGCACGTCGAGCAGCGACACGCCCTGCACCGGACCGCTCGGCAGCGCGGCGAGCTTCTCCGAGAGCTCGCGCGACGCGGATTGGATCGACGCGTAACTCGCACCGAGGATGAGGACGAGCGCGAGCAGCGTCGTCACGAGCAGCACGCCGCGCACGGGGCTGCCGTCGCCGCCCTCGTGTGTCGTGATCGTGATCGTGGTGCGCGAGGTGCTCACGGTGCGGTGGACGCGCTGAACGGCGTGCTCGGGAACTGTTTGCCGCGCGACTCGATCGGACCGATGCGGCCCGCGAGCGCCGTGAGGCCGACGAGGCGCGCGTCCTGGCCTTGGAAGCGCGACGTGTCGCCGACCGTCTCGCCGGTCAGGGCGCTCGCGACGGCCGCGAGCGTGACGTCGAACGCACCGCCTGCTGCGTCGAACGAGACCACGACGGTCGGCTGCTTCAAACGCTCGTGACCTTCGGCGTGCGCGTCGAGCGCCCACAAGTCGAGCGTGCCCGCTTCCGCATCGTGGAGCAGCTCGACGTTCGCGAACTCCTCCTCGAGCGCCACGAGGAAGCCGCCGTGCTGCGGCTCGTGCCCGTGCGGATGGTCGTGCGTGTGACCGTCGTCACCGTCGTGCGTGTGACCCGCCTCGGCGCCGTGCGGATGGTCGTGGTCGTGACCACACCCGCCGCCGAACGGCAGCCACAACGCGATCGCCCAAGTCAGGAAAGTGTGGATGCGCATGTCTCGTTGCCGCGCGCCTGCGCCGCAGCTCCCCGATCATAGGGCGCGCGACCGGCGCGCGACGATAGGCCGCAGCGCCGCGCGCCGACGCCAGCTCGATCAACTCGTCGGTCGCAGGTTCTCCGCGACTTCGGTCGCGTAGGCGCGCGCGGCGGGCAGCAGGCCGGCGAGGGCGCCCAGGACGAGCGCTCCGGGCAGCACCGCGCCGAACACGGGGTTCCACTCGAACACCGCGAGGTGCACCCCGATCCGATCGACCAGCACACCGGCGACGAACAATCCGACCGCGCCGTACACCAGGTACCCGACC
>JBIKNC010000228.1:0-6777 GCA_044358925.1 Planctomycetota bacterium
ACGTCGTGAGGCGTGTCCTCGAAGCGGTGCCCGCGCCGTGACGATCACCTCGAACAACACTGCGATCCACGCGTGATCTCGGACGAGCACGACGAACGCGCCGCGCGCGCGGAACTCGACGAGGTGCTGGCCGAGGTGCGGCGCATCGCGGTGTTCACACGTCGACGCGCGGTGAGCGTCGTCGCGGGCGGTTATCGCTCCGCCTTCAAAGGCACCGGCCTCGAGTTCGAGAGCGTGCGCGAGTACGCCGAGGGCGACGATCCGCGCGCCGTCGACTGGAACGTGACCGCGCGCATGGGGCGGCCGTTCGTCAAGACCTACAGCGACGAACGCGATCGCCTCGTCCTGTTCGCCATCGACGTCGACCGCGGCATGGACGGCGGCCTCGGCGCCTGGTCGTCGCGCCGCGCCGCCGCGTCGATCGTCGCGATGCTCGCGCTGGGTGCGGCCGATCACGGCGACCGCGTCGGAGCGGTGCACTTCGGTCCCGGTCTCCTGCACCACGCGGCTCCGCGGCGCGGCGCCGGACACGCGCTGTGTGTGGTGCGCGACACACTCGTGCTGCGGCCGGTGCTCGGCGCGCATGACGACGGTGCCTCGCAGCGCGCCTTGAAACTCCTCGCGACGAGCGTTCGTCGGCGCGCGATCCTGTTCGTCGTCACCGACGGTCTGCGCGAACTCGACGAACGCGGCCTGGCCCGCGCGCGGCGCCGGCACGAAGTCGTCGTCGTGCGCGTCGTGCCGGCCGAAGTCGCGGACGCCGCGAGCGGCGCGCGCGTGCGCCTCGTCGATCCCGCGAGCGGACGCACCTTCGTTACGGCGCGCGGTGATTCGCCGGCCGGGCGGGAGGCGCGTGAACGACTCCAGCGGACGCAGATCGAGTTCCGCGAACGCTGCGAACGCGCCGGCGCGGACCTCGTCGACGCCCACGTTCCGTTCGAAGCCGACCCGACGGCGCTGCTCGCGCCGCTGGTGGAGCTCTTCCGACGGCGTGTCGCCCACACGGCGCGTGGTGTGCACGGATGAGGCGCGTGTCGTGCACCGTGTTCGTCGCGCTCGGTGCGTTCCTCGTGACGAGTTGCGCGCCGGTGGGACCCGACGCCACGAACGCGGCCGGCCCTCTCGAGATCGAAGTGCGCGGTTTCCCCGACCGCGTCGTGTACGGCGAACCGTTCGAGTTCGAACTCGTGCGCGGGTGCGACGCAGCGCTCGAGCTCGAGGCGTTCGACGAAGCGCGGCTCGCTCCGCTGCTCGTGCGCACGCTGGCGGTCGAGACGGAGCGAGCGGGGGCGCGCGTGGTCGAGACGCGCCGACTGCGCGCGCGCGCACTCGCCCTCGGCGACGCGCCGCTGCCCGCGTTCGTGTCCCGCGCGCGCTTCGGTGGGCGCGAGGAGAGCGCGCGCCTCGAATGGCCGCCGCTGCTGGTCGAAGCGAGCCTCGCCGCGGACGACGACGGGCGCGCGGAGCTGCCGCTCGAGCTACTGGGTCCCGCACGCCGCGTGGTGCCGCTCGTCGTCGTGTTCGTCGGGGCGCTCGTGGCCGTCGCCGCCATCGCAACGTTCGTCGTCGTGCGTCGCCGACGCGCCTCACTGCCCACGCCGGTCGTCGTCGCACCAACCGCGCGCGTCGGTGACGGCGACGAGTTCGACGTGTGGCTCGCGAACCTGCGCGACGCGGCGGGGCGCGATGACCGAGAGTTCTACTCGACGATCGTGTCGGTGGTGCGCCGCGCCGCGGGTGTGCGTCTGGCGCGCGACCTGTCGAGTGCGACGGCGCGCGAACTCGTCCGGCTGGTCGACGACGAACGCATCGCGGGGCCGTGTGCTCGCTCCGAACGTGTGTGTTTCGCACGGCTGCCGATCGAGCGCGACGAGCGCGCGCGCGACCTCGACGCCGCGCTGCGCTTCGTCGAAGACGCGCGCGAGCGCCGGCGTGCGGATGCGCTTGCGTCGCAGGAGGCCGCGCGATGAGCCGCTTCACCTTCGAGGAGCCGCTCCTCGGCTGCGCAGCACTCGCCGCCTGTGTGTGTGTCGCCGTCGCGCTCCGGCGGCGTCGTGCGCTCGCGACGGCGCGCGGCGAACGTTCGGCGCCGAGCGCGGCGGCGGTGCTGCTCGGCGCACGGGCGCCGTTCGTCGAGAAGCTGCCGTTGGTCTCCGCAGCACTCGGCCTCCTGTGTCTGTGCCTCGCGCTCGCGCGTCCCGTCGAACGCGTCGCGGAAGCGCTCACGCGCCGCGGCCGCGACGTCGTGCTCGTGCTCGACGTGTCCTCGTCGATGGGGGAACGCGACCTCGATCGCGAACGCACACGCCTCGCGGTCGCACGCGACGCTGCTGCGGAGTTCGTCGCGGCGCGACCCGCGGACCGCTTCGCGCTCGTGACCTTCGCGCGTTTCCCGGACCTCGTCGTGCCGCTCACTCACGACCACGTGGCGATGAACGCCGCGCTCGCTGCGCTGGAACTCGTCGAGCCCGACGGCGACGAAGACGTGACCGGCATCGGCCTCGCACTCGCGCGTGCGACGCGCGCGGCGAGCGGCGACGGACGGCGCGTGGTCGTCCTCCTCACCGACGGTCTCGAGAACGTCGCGAACGGGCGCGCGGGTGAGATCACGCCGGTCGACGCCGCCCGCCTCGCGAAGAGCGCGGGTGTGCGTGTCCACACGATCGCGGCCGGCGCACAGCTCGCGGATGCTGCGTCCGACGCAGCGTCCGCACCAGCGGGCGGCGCCGCTTCGAGCGACGAACTCGCGGCGATCGCACGCCACACCGGAGGCACTGCGGCGCGCGTCGGCGACGCGCAGGGACTCGCGCTCGTGTGGGACACGATCGATCGCTTCGAGGCCGTCGAGTGGAACACGCCGGTGGTTCGCACGTTCGAGCGCTTCCATCTGTTGGTCGCGGCCGGTGTCGCGCTGCTCGTGCTGGCGCGCGGCCTGAATGAAGGCCCGTGTGAGGTGCTGCCGTGAGCAGCGCGCCGCTGGAGTCCATCGAGTTCGCGGCTCCGGGTGTGTTGGTGGCACTCGTGCTCGTTCCCGTCGCGCTGGTGCTCGACGTGTGGCTCGTGCGGCGGCGCGCGCGTCGTGTGCGCGAGGTGCTGGGCTCGCGCGCGGCGCAGCGCGCGGCGACCGTCGGCGTGCGACGGCGCCGCATGTGCAGCGCGGGCGCGCTGCTGTGTGCCGTCGTCGCGCTCGCGAGTCCGCGTGCGGGCGAGGCGCAGGAACGCGCACCGTTGCCGAGCGACACGGTCGTGTGCCTCGACGTGTCGCGTTCGATGCTCGCGGGCGACACCGCGCCGACCCGCCTCGCCCATGCGAAGCGCTGCATCGCGGAACTCGCCCAGCGCCGCCCGGGTGAGCGCTTCGCACTGGTCCTTTTCGCCGGTGAGGCGCTCGTGCGCGCGCCGTTGACAGCGGATGCGTCGGCGCTCATGGAGATGCTCGAAGCGAGCGGTCCGGACGACATCGCATTCGGTGGAACCGACCTCGGAGCGGCGCTCGCACGGGCCGGTGACGTCCTCGCAGCCGCGAACAGCGAGTCGAGCGGCCACAACGTACTTCTCGTCACCGACGGCGAGGACCACGGCGGCGCGGGCGCGGCAGCCGCAGCGGACTTGGCGCGCGCCGGCGTGCGCGTCGGGGTGCTCGGCCTCGGGAGCGAACGCGGCGCGAAGATCGCGATCGACGGCGGCGCGCGCTTCCTCACGGACGCGAGCGGCGTCGAGGTCGTCTCGCGACTCGATGCGGCCGGACTCACGCGCCTGGCCGAGGCGGGCGACGGCGCGTTCCGCGCTCCGGCGAGCGGTGGCGACGCTCTCGAACTCGTCGAGCTGTTCGACGCGCTCGCGCGCGAGCGCCTCGCACAGCTTCCGCCCGAAGAACGCGCGTCGCAGCGCGCGCCGGTGCAGGGTTGGTTCGTCGGGGCGGCGCTGGTGTTGGTGCTCGCGGGGTTGTTCGTGCGCGGAGGACGCTCGTGAGGAACTTCGTGAGGGCGCGCGCGTTCGTGTGTGCTGCTGCACTCGTGGCCGCCGGGTGCCGCGATGCGAAGAGCGCACGCCACGCCGTGAGTGTCGCGGCGTTCGAACGCGGCGACGTGCGCGCAGCCATCGACCGGTTGAGCGAGCTGCGAACCGCCGCACTGGCGCTCGAAGAGCTCGGCCCCGACGACGCGCGTGTGCTTCACGATGCAGCGCTCATGGCGCTCGTCGCGCAGGAATGGCGTGCTGCGGAGGAGGCGGCCGGGCGGCTCGCGAACAGCGCCGCTGGTCGTTGGACCGCGCACGCCGCACTGATGGTCGGAGTGTCGCGGCACGAGCGCGCCCGACTGTCCGCGCTGCAGGCGCTCGGGCCCGAGGTCGAGCCGTTCGCGTTCGAGGCCGCGCTCGCCCAGGTGCGTTCGGCGCAGGCGGCGTACGTGCAGGTGCTCGTGCTCGACGGCGAGGTCGAAGCGGCCGACGCCGAGGTGTTGCTGGCCGCCGCGCGCAATCTCGAGCGCTGCGAGCGACTCGCCCGCGAGATCGAGCGCCTGCGCGCCGAGGCGCAAGCGGCGCGCGCGCGGCGCGAGGCCGACGGCGATCCGAACGTCGAGATCGTGCCGGAGGACGGCGGCGCGGCGGAGGCGGGGGAGGTCGACGACGAGGCGCGCGGCGACGCGCCGTGGACCGACCTGGGCCCCGATGAGTTGGCGGCACTGGAAGCGTTGCTCGGCGACAAGGAGCGCGAGAAGATCGAACTGCGCCGTGCGCGGCGCGAGCGGCGTTCGAGCGCCGTGGAGCGCGACTGGTGAACGACATGCTGCTCCACGCACTCTTGGCCGTGTGTTCGTTCGGTGCGCTCCAGGAGGCAGCGCACGTGTCCGCACACGAAGCGCCGCTCGTCGCAGCGTGGACGATCGACACGGCCACGCCGTTCGTCGGCGAACGGCTGACGCTCGAGTTGGCGCTCGAGGGCTCCACCGACTTCCTCGCGAACGAAGTCGTGACCCGCACGCTGCGGCGCCTGGGACGCGCGGTGGAGTTCGACACCGGGCTGCGGCCGGCGGCCACGGCGTTGCTCGAAGTGGTCGGCTTCGCCGAGACCACCGACGGGCCCACGTGTGTGGTCGACGGAACGGTCGTGAGCGGAGCGCGGCTCGAACTCGCCGACGGGCGCGAGCGTTTCTCGGTGCGTGTGGACGTCCTCGCAACGGCGCCAGGCCTCGTGCAACCGGACCCGCGTCTCGTCTTCGCGGTGCGCCGAGCGCGCGCCGTCGGTGTCTTCGGTGCGGACGTGACGAGCGACTACGACGTGCACGAACTCGCGGTCGAAGCGCCGGCCCTCGAAGTGCGCGCGCTGCCGGCCGAGGCCGAGGGGCTTGCGGTGGGGGCGTTCGAACTCGTGTGCGACGCATCGGACGCGCCGCCCGCGCAGGCAGGTGATCGGCTCGCGCTCGTCGCGCGCGTGCGCGGCGCGGAGAACCTGGAGCACGTGCACGTGCCGCGCCTCGAGAGTGGCGCCGCTCTGCACGTGCTCGGCGTGCTCGAAGCCCGTACGGCGACGGAGCGCGTCTTCACGTTCGACGTCGAGGTGCTCGCCGCACCCGCGGCGCCGTGTGAGTTCGTGCTCGAGACGTTCGACCCGACCGGCGCCGGCCGTGTCGTGGAGCACCGGGTGCCGGTCGGACTCGCGATCGTCGCCCCGAACCTAGCGGCGGAGTTGCCTGCGCCGACGCCCACGAGCACCGACGACCATCCGCCCGCACACCGCGACCTGCGGCTCCTCGCGTGGTGTGCCGTCGTTGCGTTCGGCGCCTTCGCTGCGTTCGTGCTCGTCGTTCGACGGCGCGCGCGCCGCCTGCACGAGCTCCCAGATGCACTGCTGGTCGCGGCCCACGCGGCGCGGCGCGCGGCGTTCGAACGTGGTGATACTGGAGCCGCACTCGCGGCCTTCGTGGAGACACTCTTCGAGGTCCCGGTCGCCGCGCGCAGCGGTGCGGCATTGCTCGATCACCTCACCCGTTGCGGCGTTCCGCCGGAACTCGCAGCGCGCGTTGGGGAACGTGTCGATGCTGCGCTGCACGCGCGCTACGGCGGCGAAGTCCGAGCGACGGAGCCGAGCGCTGTCGACGATCTGTGCGCGGAACTCGAGCGCATAGCGCGGCCGAACCCTCGCAACGTGCGCTGATCGCCGCGCTCTTCGCGACGATCCCGGCCCTTCGTGCTTGACCCACCCGCGCACCGATCGGGAAACTCTCCCGCCCCCGACAGCGCCGTGCACCTGGTGGTGCCGAGTCGATGCCGCAACTCCACTTCTCGTCGGTCACCCTGCTGCTGCTGCAGATCGCGGCCATTCTGGTCGTGTCGCGTCTGCTCGGCGTGGTGACGCGCCGACTCGGCCAGCCGCTGGTCATCGCGGAAGTCACGGCGGGCATCGTGCTCGGCCCCTCGCTGCTCGGCTGGCTGTGGCCGGAGGCGATGGCGGCGGTGTTCCCTGCGCACTCGCTCGAAGTGCTGAAGATGCTGAGCCAGGTCGGGCTCGTGCTCTTCATGTTCCTGATCGGGCTCGAACTCGATCCGCGGCTCCTGCGTGGCCGGGCCAGGGCCTCGATCGCGATCAGCCACTCGAGCATCGTGGCGCCCTTCGCTTTGGGCGCGCTCGGCGCGTGGCTGCTGTACGAGGACTACGCGCCGGAGGGCGTGCGCTTCCTGCCGTTCCTCATGTTCATGGGCGCGGCGATGAGCATCACCGCGTTCCCGGTGCTCGCGCGCATCCTCTCCGAGCGCAATCTGTTCGCGACCCGCGTC
>JBIKNC010000229.1:0-6756 GCA_044358925.1 Planctomycetota bacterium
GACGCCCATGAGATAGCGCGGCTTCTCCTCGGGAAGTCGCGGCGCCGCGGCGTCGACCGCCAGCTCGATGGCCTGTTCGTGTTCGCCGACGCTGACGCCGCCGATCGCATGACCGACGAGGTCGTGCGCGAGGAGCGCATCGACCGAACGCGCACGCAGATCGTCGAACGCACCGCCTTGAACGATGCCGAACAGTGCCTGCGGCGCGCCGTGTGCGCGCGTCGCATCGAAACGCGCGACGCAGCGCGCGAGCCAGCGGTGGGTGCGCTCCGTGGCCGCTTCGACCGAAGCTCGATCGAGCGGATCGGCTGGGCAGTGGTCGAATGCCATGATCACGTCGGCACCCAGATCGCGTTGGGCGTCGATCGCGCTCTCGGGCGAGAGTTCGACCCAGTCGCCGTCGACGACGGAGCGCAACCGCGCGCCGTGTTCGCTGATCTCGGTCATGTGGCCGAGGCTGAAGACCTGGTAGCCGCCGGAGTCGGTCAGGATCGGTCCCTGCCAGCCCATGAAGCGGTGCAGTCCGCCGAGCTCGCGCACGAGTTGCGTGCCCGGTCGCAACACGAGGTGGTACGTGTTCGCGAGCACCATCTGTGTGCCCGTCGCACGCACCTGATCGGGCACGAGACCCTTGACCGTCGCTTTCGTTCCGACGGGCATGAAGGCCGGCGTGTCGACGACGCCGTGCGGTGTGTGGAAGCGACCCGTACGCGCGCGCGTCGTGGAGCAACGCGCGAGCCGCTCGAAGCGGAAGGGAGCCGTCATCGCGCGGCGCCGCTCGGCAACGTCACGGGCGCGAGCGCCGAACCTGGGTAGTAGTGCGCCAGGATCGCAGCCGCGTCGAAGCCCTTCTCGGCGAAGTGGCGCGCGCCGTCCTGACACAGACCGACGCCGTGACCACGACCGCGACCGATGACTTTCGCTCCGCCGTCGGCCAGCGGCACCCACTCGAGCACACGTGTGCTCGGCAGCGCTCCCCAGCCGAGTGCGCGGCGCAGTTCACCGGCCGCGACCGGGAAGACGCCGTTCGCGCCGCGCAGTTCGACTTCCAGCCAACGACCGTGGGGGTCGTTGCGCGTCGACGCGACACGGGTGAAGCGACTCGTGCCCAGCTCTTCGGCGGCGCGCGCGAGATCGGCCGAGTTGAAGCGCTTCTCCCAATTCGCGTCGGCGACGCAGCCCGGGCACGTGACGGCGGGCCCGGGCGGCGCACTCGGGCCGAAGACGAGGCGCCCTTCGGCTGTGTGGCCGCCGCACGAGGCGTGGAAGCGTGCGTCGAAAGGCACGCGACCGTGCACGAGCACGCGCCCGCGCGTCGCCGCGACGGCCTTCGCGAGTCGCGTGTCGAGTCCGCGTGCTGTCGACGCGCTGTCGGGCACGAAGACACCGCGGTAGGCCTGGTCTTCGACACCGTCCCACAGGAACGCGCGATCGCTCTTCGCGCGCGCCGACAGCGTGGCGACCGCGAAGCTGCGCGCGGCGACCGCCTGCGCTTCGAGCAACGCGGGCGGTGCGTCCCACAGCACGACCTCGGACGCCACGACGCCCGCGACGTAGTCCTCGAGCTCGACCCAGTTCTCGACGCGCAGTCCTTCGTTCGGATGCGCATGCACGGCGAGCGCTCCGCGATAGCGGCGGCCTTCGAATTCGAATTCGCCGTCGCCGCCGGGTTCACCGACGACCACGAGGTCCTGCTCGCGCCCGGCGTCGATCGCGACGCCCATGTTCGAGCGCGTGATGCGCTTGCGGCGCCCGTCGTGTTCGACGAAGACCAGCGCGCGTCGTTCGACAGCGGCGATGCGGACGGCAACGAGTCCGCGCTCACGCCACACGTCGGGAGCGCGCGGCGGTCGGATGGGCGCCGGCGGCGGTGCCACCGAGTCCACGACGAATGGGCGCGGCTGCGGGAACGTGACACACGCGACCGCGCCCAAGGCGAGGCCGAACACGATCAGATCCCGGCGCGCGATCCTGACGTCGAACTTCACTCGAGCGGTAGTTCGCAGCGTGCCGCGTGGATCGCATCGCGCCCGGCGTTCGTCACGAGGCGACCGCGCGGAGTCTTGTGGACGAAGCCCTTCTGCAGGAGATGCGGCTCGAAGACTTCTTCGATGGTGTCTTCGCTCTCGCCGAGGGCCGCAGCGAGCGTCTTGAGTCCGACCGCGCGCCCTTCCGCGCGCACGAGGTAGTCGAGCAGCCGGCGGTCGAAGTCCTCGAGACCGTTTTCGTCGACGCCCAGGCGCTCCATCGTGCGGTCGACGTGGGCTGCGTCGATCGGACAGGCGTCGACGTGGGCGTGGTCGCGCACGCGGCGCAACAGACGATTCGCCACACGCGGCGTCCCGCGCGAACGCTCGGCGATGCCGCGCGCTGCGCCGGTCTCGAGCGCACAACCGAGCAAGCGCGCGGAACGTTCGACGATCGACACGAGTTCGACGACCGAATAGGGGAGGAGCCGCTCGGTCAGTCCGAAGCGCGCACGGAACGGAGCCGAGAGCAGTCCTTCGCGCGTCGTGGCGCCGACGAGTGCGAAGCGTGCGATCGTCATCGGCAACACACGCGCGTTCTCGCCGTCGCCGAGCGTGAAGTCTATGCTGAAGTCCTCCATCGCGCCGTACAGGTACTCCTCGACCGCAGCCGGCACGCGGTGCACCTCGTCGACGAACAGCACGTCGCCCGCGCGCAACTGGGTCAGGATGCCGACCAGGTCGCGCGGACGTTCGAGCGCCGGTCCGGACGTCGCGTGCAGCGTTCCGCCCGATTCGTGCGCGAGGATGCGCGCGAGCGTCGTCTTGCCCAGGCCCGGCGGGCCGCACAACAGCACGTGGTCGGGAGCCTCGCCGCGCGAGCGCGCCGCTTGGATGGCCACGCGCAGGTTCGCGACCGCGCGCTCTTGACCGACGAAGGCCTCGAAGTCGGGCGGCCGCAGCGAACGCTCGAAGTCGTGGTCCTCACCGCGCTCTTCCGGGCGGGTGAGCGGAGCGTCGAACGCCGGTCGGAACACGACGCGCCCTTCGTCCGTGGGACTGTGCGACTCCATCGCTCGGAGCGTACTCGCAGGGCGGCGGCGTTCCGCGCGCGGCGCGCAGCCGGTCCCGGGGCCGGCGCCTGAGCGAAAGTGCACGTCGTCCACCGGGTAGCGAGGAGGGGCGCTCGCTTCCCGGGCGGTGCCCACGCCGCGCGGCGCGGGGCGCAGGCACGCGCCGACTCGCAAGTGATTCCGTGACAGTGGTTTGTGTCTCCAGGGCCACGGCGGAGCCATGCCGTGCCTCGCACGGCACGCTGCTTGAGCCTGCCGGGCGCTCTTTCTCCGCCCGCCCACGGCCCCACGCCCCGATCGACGCGCCGACCCTTCTTCGAAGCGCGTCGACACCGACCCGTCGACGGAGCCGGCCACGACGTGCCTCTCTCACACGAGGCACGCGCGGCGGCTCCGCGTTCTCGCGTGGGCCACGAGGCGCCGCTATCCTCCCGGAACCCCACAGGTTCACGACGTCTGAACGGCCGCACGGCGACCGTTCACCGTCGCCACCAGCGTGATTCCGGCGAGCGGCGCCCCATCGACTTCTCGGACCGGCTCGCGCCCGACCGTCCCGCCATGTGTGCCTCGCAGCCACTGCGACACACGCGGCGGGCGCTCGTTTGCGCGCCCGTCCACCGCCAGCTCCACCAGCCACTCGCCCGGCCACGCACGCCGCTCGGCGACCCAGGATCGCAACAACGACCTGCGGCGCCCTGCGGTCCCATCACTTCTCGAGACAGCTCCATGAGCCAGCCCGTTCCCACGCATCGCAGTGCCGTACTGATTGCTGCGAGTCTCGCGCTCGCCGCATGCGGCGGCCGTTCCGCCGACAACTCGGCCTCCGGCGGCGCCGCTTCGATGACGGTTTCCGAGGTCTCGAACGGCTTCGGACTGCTCCTGCCGCACACGACCTTCCGCGTCGATCCGAACACCGACCTCGTCACGACCGAGATCATCACGCTGCGCACGGTCGACGACATCCTCGACAACGTGCGCGTCGACAACCCGGTGCTCCCGTCGACGATCTGGGACGAACAGGCGCGCCTGCCGAGCGGCTCGCCCGGCAACCACTTCGTCGTCGCGCGCTTCTCACAGGAGCTGGACGCGGACTCGGTGTTCGATCTCACGCCTGCGGGCGCGGCGAACAACTTCCTCTCCGGCGCGGTTCAGATCGTCGCCTACGACCCGTCGACCGGCCTCTCGACGAACGTCCAGGGACGAGCTTTCCTCGGCGGAAGCACGCCGAGCCAGAGCGTTCAGGTGTCGGGTGAACATGACTTGGAGACGTGGGTCGGTCCCGACAACACGAATCCCAACATCCTGCCGCCGAACCCGGACCCGGATCTCGACCTTGCGCTCGATGCGTACCAGTTCACCGGTATCGGATTTCCCGGTACTCAGGAGACCTTCGCCGGCCAGGAGCAACTCGTCGAAGACGGAGTGTTCGTCTTCGTCGCCGACACGGACGACGACTTGACGACCCACGAGACCTTCCCGACCAACCGCCAGATCCGCATCGAGTTCACGACCGGACTGCGCAGTGTGGATGGCGAGTTCCTCGAGTCCGACGCCGTCGCGAGTTCGACCGTGGGGCAGGATCTTCTGCCGCCGCGAGTCGCCACCCGTCAGGTCGGAATCGACGTCGTCCCGGAGATCAATCCGGGCAACGGCATGGAGAACGTCGATCCGGCGACCACGGTCAACGTGCGATTCACCGAACCGGTCCAGCCGGCGGACCTGGGTGTGTTCGACGAGCCGGGCGTGGAGTTCGAACTCGACGCCGCGTTCGAAATGACCTTCGGACCTCCGGAGACGGTCACCACGGTCCAGTTCAAGGTGCGCATCCTGTCGCCCTTCGACTTGACGCGCTTCGAGTTCGTTCCGGCCTACCCGTTCCCGGGCACCGGCCCGGAGGCGCGCGTGTGCGACGAGTACAGCCGCGTCGACGTGTCGCTGGCGAGCGCCAGCCTCAACGACCTCGCGTTCAACCTCAACACGGAGCAGGCGGCGAGTTTCTTCGTCGCGGGTTCCGGTCGCATCGTCGCCAACGCTCCGGTCATGCCGGACGCGATCTACGTGTCGCGCGTCAATCCGGTCGGCGTTTCGGTCATCGACCTCAACGGCTTCGGTGGCGGCACGGGTGATCCGCTGTTCGACTCGGGCAATCCGTGGAAGACGGGCAACTCGCGCTTCCCGCTGAACCCGAACGTTCAGAACGGTGGAGCGATGATTCCGCAGCTCCAGCCCGGCACGTGCACGTTCAACGGCGGCAGCAGCGGCGCGATGACGTTGACGCGCAACAGCGCGCTCGACACACGCCTCATCCGCAGCCCGCACATCGAGAGTGTGTCCGACATGATGGTCGGCTCGTCGCTCGACGTGGTGTTCAACAACGCTCCGCCGCCGCTCGGTTGCCAGTCGGGCAACCCGAACGCGTGCGCCGCGTCGGGTCTGAAGCAGCCCGCGGCCGTCGTCGTCGGTGCCACCATCGCTCCGACGCAGCCGGGTCAGTTCAGCGCGATCCCGCCGGGTTCGCCGAACCCGATCTCGTGGGCGCCGTCGCCGAACCCTCCGCCCCTGGTGTTCCCGCCGCTGTGCCTCTCGCCGTCGATCGACGCGCAGGAGCCGACGTCGATCGACATCCTCATCGTGCCGCTGGGCGGAACGGCCGGTGTGCCCCCGGGTGTGCCCAAGCAACCGAACCAGCTGGCTCCGAACGGCAACCCGCTCGGCAACCCGGGCCTCGGTGTGCCGCCCAACGGTCTGTTCATCACGGAACAGAACAGCTACTTCGTCGGGCCCTCGGCACCGGTGCCGGATCCGTCGGCGTGTCTGCCGCACATGGTCCGTCAGCAGGTCGGCCACTTCCTCTACATCGCCGACCGCCTGCGCGGTGAGATCGTGGTCTTCAACAGCAACCGGATGACGGTCGTCGATCGTCTGAAGGTCGTCGACCCGACGAACATGGCGATGTCGCCGAACCTGGACCTGCTCGCGGTCACGAACCGCGTGTCGAACCAGGTCACGTTCATCGACATCCTCCCGACGTCGTCGACGTTCAACACGGTCCTCCAGGTCACGACGCTCACCGGCCTGCAGCCGACCGCGATCGTGTGGCAACCGGACAACGAGGACATCCTGGTCTGCAACCAGGGCGACAACTCGGTCTCGATCATCAGTGCGTTCAGCCAGGAAGAGCGCAAGCGGGTCGGCGGTCTGCCGGGCAAACCGATCGACATCTGCGTCGGTCCTCGCCACCGACCGCCGGCGCCGCAACTCGGCCTCGGTCGCGACACCTACTTCGGCTACATCCTCTCGGAGACCGGCCTCGTGACGATCTTCGAGTCGGGTCCCGACGGTGTCGGTGGCTGGGGTCCGGACAGCTTGATCGGTTCGGGCACGCAGGTCTTCCAGCAGCCGAAGCGCATCGTGCTCGACCGTTCGTTCCTCAGCGGTGCGCTGTGGATCGCCCACAGCGACCCGTTCAACATCGCCTCGCAGACGCCGTCCGGTCAGGGTGGCGGTGCCATCAGCCAACTGCGGGTGACGAGCGCGGTCGCAGGCGTGATTCCGGTCACGGCCGGCGCCAACCTGACGTCGCGTCAGCTCGACCTCGACGTGTTCGTGTCGCTGGGTGAAGGCACGTTGTCCGGCTCGCCGGTCGACATCGCCTTCGACAACATGCTGAACATCGCGGGCGGTACACCGAACCCGACGACGGCTTTCAGCGCACC
>JBIKNC010000043.1:0-22962 GCA_044358925.1 Planctomycetota bacterium
GGAGGCCCGCAGCCTCGACACGCTCCTTCAATTGCAACTTCCTGTAGCGGCGCTTGTGATGGCTGAGCACGTCCTGCCGGCCCCACAGGAACGGGAACGCCGGCACGCTGAACAGGAACAAGCCGTTCGGCGCGAGCACTCGCCGCACGCCGGCCAGCGCGGCCTCGTCGTCGTCGATGTGTTCGAGCACGTCGAGCGCACACACGAGGTCGAAGCTCGCTTCGGCGAAGGGCGGACGTGTCGCGTCGGCGAGCACACAATCCGGCGCGCCGGCGCGTTTGCAGCGCGCGAGCGAGACCTCCGAGAGGTCGAGCGCCGTGACGCGCCCGCGCTCGCCGAGCACCGGCAGGTTCACGCCCGAACCCGGCCCGAGGTCGAGGATGCGCGCGGCGCGGCCGCCCGGCAACTGCTCGTCGAGCACGCGCTCGAAGATGCGCCGACGCGCTCGGAACCACCAATGGTCCGAGTCGAGGTGCTCGCTGTGGACGACGTCTTGCACGCGGGCGTGTCGACGGTCAGCGGTGTTCGGGTTCGATCGCGGGACTGCGCTGCGCGGCCGCCGCATCCATGCGGCGCGGCTGCGGCGTCACGACGACTTCGTCGGCGCGCGCGGCATCACGAGCGAGCGACCTGTTCGCACCGATCCCGAAGTGGATCATCAGCCACATGCGCGCGACGGTCAGCAGCGTCTTGGGGATGTGGCCCGGATGCACCGTCGTCCGGCCCGCCGTGCGCGGGAAGTGGCGCACGCCCATCTCGATGGTGCGATGGCCCTGTTTCGCGGTGCGCGCGACCAATTCGGTGTCGATGAAGAAGTCCGTGCACGCGACGTGCATGCGGTCGAGGACGTGGCGCTCGAACAACTTGAACGCACAGTCGACGTCGCGCACCTTCACGGCGAAGAGCACGCGCACGAGGCGGTTGTAGATCCACGACGTGATGCAGCGCAGCACCGAGTCGTAGCGGTACACGCGAAAACCGAACAGCGCCTCGGCCTTCTTCTCCTCGAGCAGTTCGACGGCCGCTTCGAGTTCGCAGATGTCGAACTGGCGATCCGAGTCCGTGTAGAAGAGCAGCTCGCCGCGCCCCGCGCGGAAGCCGGCCATGATCGCGGCGCCGTAGCCGCGGTTCTTCTCGAACTGGACGCCGGTGACGATGCCGGGGAACTCGCGTTCGAGTTCGCGGATGATCTCGCCGGTCGCGTCCTTCGACCCGTCGTTCACGACCACCACTTCGTAGTTCGCGAAGCAGCGCGGCAGGAAGTCGAGGCAGTCGCGGACGGCGTCCTCGATGCACTCCTGCTCGTTGTAGGCGGGCAGGATCACCGACACCGACCGCCGGAAGAGCGGGCTACGGACGGTGCGCCGGGGGCGGCGCTCGGTTGCCCCCGTGGGGAGGGGCAGGGGCCCTTTGGGGAGGGGCAGGGGACCGTTCGGTGACATGGGGAGGCCTCGAACTGTACCCCGCCGACGTGAAGCGAGTCCTGTCGCGCGCGTCGGCCCTCGACGCGCCGGAAATCAGCGCGCGTCCAGCTCTTCCGTCGCGAGGAGCGTCCCGTCCGCCGCGAACGTCCGCCACGTTCCGGTGCGCCGACCGCGTGTGAACGTGCCGTCCTCGACGAGCACGCCGCCGGGCAGGTAGCGCCGCCAGGACCCGTGCAACTCGTCGGCTTCGTAGTGGCGCTCCAAGAGGAGTTCGCCCCTCGGCGACGCGGTGCGCCAGCGGCCGACGCGCGCGCCGTTCGCGTCGAAGAACTGCTCGTGCCGCGTCGAGTCGCCCGGCCACAACACGATCCACGGATCGATCGGCACGCCGTCCGCGTAGCGCCGGATCGTCCACAGTTCGCCGGTCGGATAGTGCGTCGTCGCGGTCTCGGTCCGTCGGCACGCGGAGAGTGCGGCCAGGGTCACCAGTGCGAAGGCGGTCGCGCTGCGGCGGGAGTTCTTCATCGCACGTCCTGCTGCGCCGCTTCGGACGCGGCCATCACGTTGCGCAAGAAGGTGCCGAAGTCGGCGCGCGCCGTCGGCGGCGGGAGCGCTGCACCGCGCGCGCGAACGGCGGCGCCGATCTCTCCGGCCGGAGCATCGAGGCGCACGAGCGCCACCACGGCCGCGGGGTCGGCCTGCACGGCGGCGGCGATGCGTTCGAGTGCGCGTGCGAGTGCGGCGTCCGGAGCGCTCGCGGGCTCGAGGTCCTGCGCGAGCGCCGCCTCACCCAGGTCGAGGTGCACCCACGCGAACGGCGTGTCTTCGAGCGCGCGCATGAGGCGCAGTTCGACGAACTGCGCGCCCGCGTTCGCCGCACCGAGCGGCCCCGCGTCGACGCCGGCCGCCGCACGCATCCAGTGTTCGTCGTGGTGCAGGCAGCCCTGCAGCAGGCCGTGTTTCTCGTCGAACGTCTCGCCCGACAGGAAGGCGCCGCCTTCGAACTCTTCGCGCGAGAGTCGCTCCGCCAGCGTCTCGAGCGTGCCTGGCACGAAGCGCGCGTCGCTGTCGAAGCGCCCCGGCACTGCTTGGGCGAGCAGCTCCGCGCCGCTCGACCACACGTCGCGTGCGCCTTCGGTGAAAGTGACCGACTGAACGCGGCCGGATTCGTCCGGGAAGGCGCGGCCGAGCACGTCGGCCGGCGAACCCGCCGCGGCCGGCCACGGCGCGACAGTGACGACGAAGGTCGCGGGACCGACGGGCGCCTCGACGACGCAGCCGCACAGCGCCGAGGCGACGAGCGCTGCGAGCGCGGCTCCAACCCAGTCTCTCGTGCCGCGCGCCATGGGCGTAAAAGGGTAGGAAGGTGCGGGCGCGCGCTCCAGGAATGGAAGCCCCCGTCCGGGCCGAAGCACGGACGGGGGCTGGATTCCGAAACGACTCCGGTGCTGGCAAGGCCCCGGGCTCCTCCACACCGGACCCTTCGGCGCTGCGACTGCGGGGCCCCGCGGGATATCGGGGTCCGGCACTCGAAGGTCCCAGTCGAGGGACGGCGCAGCGGCGCGCTCGGGCGGAGCGAACGCGAGCCCCGCGCGCCTCTGGTCGTGAGCCGCGCGGCGCCCGCCGCGGGCTGGTAGGAAGTCGCAAATCGAGACTCAGCCGCCCGACGTGCTGCGCTCCGCGCGGAACACGCCATTGGGCTGGATCAGGATCAGCGCGGTCGGCGAGCCGTCCTCGGCGCGCTCCAAACGCGCCCAGTAGCCGTCCGCGCCCGCGATGCGGAAGCGGCCGTGGGTGGCCGGTTCGAGGCGGTGGGGCGGTTGGCCCGGAACGATCAGCGTGAGACCGGTGGCTCCGTGTTCGAGGCGCAGCGACTGGCCCATCAGCTCGAACGTCCCGGCGAGCGCGGCCAGGCGCTCCGGCGTGAACTCGGCCGGGTCGGGCACGAGTTCGAAGCGGATGACGGTGCTCGTCGCTTCGAGCGGCGCTTCGAGCGCACACACGTGGCCCGTCACGTCCGACTGGAACTGCACGAGTGCGCCCTGCACCGCGGCGGCGCTCTGCGAATCGCCGACGCGGAAGACCTCGAAGTGCCAGGGTTCGAGCGGCGCGTCGAACACACCGAACGTGCCCTGCAGCGCGTCGCCTTCGAGGCGCACCGTGAACACGCCGTAGCCGGGGTGTTCGTAGCGGCCCGCGTACTCTGCGAGCGGTCGCGCGGGCGGCGCGTCCTTCACACGTTCACCTGCGCTCGCGGCGTCGAGTTGCGCCGTCAGCGCCTCCTGAGCTTCGTTCTCCGCGAACGCCGCGCTCGCGAGATCGGCCGACTCCAGGTCCAGCATGCGGCGCGCGAGTTCGTGCGCGGCGATGTTCGTCAGTGCACTCGCGCGGTTCGTGACGGTGAAGATGCCGAGCTGCGACTCCGGGTACATCTCGACCTGCGTCGTGAAGCCGTCGATGCCGCCGCCGTGGTGCACGCGCAAGCGGCCCTCGACGGTGTCGACCATCCAGCCGAGTGCGTAGGCGCTCGGGCCGCCGTCCGCGGCGACACCGATCGACGGCATGACCATGTTCGGTTCGGCAAGTTCGGCGACACGCGCTTCGGGCAGGAGCCGCACGCCGTCGAGTTCGCCGCCTCCGAGCAGCAGCTCGATCCAGCGCGCCATGTCGTTCGCGCTCGAGTGGATCGAGCCGGCCGGGCCGATCTGCGTCAGGTCGCGCGTCGCGATCACGATGTTCTTGCCGCGCACGCGGTCGTGCGCCGCAGCGACGTCGTCGCGCGTCGCCAGTTCGGCGAGACCGAATGCCGTGCGTGTCATGCCGAGCGGTTCGAGGATGCCGCTGCGCACGCGCTGCTCCCACGAGTTGCCGCTCACGCGCGCGAGCACGACACCCGCCGTCGCGAACATCAAGTTGTTGTACTGCCAGGTCTCACGCAGTCCGGCCGTCGGTTCGAGGTGCGCGAGGCGCTCCACCATCTCCTCGCGTGCGAGGTCCGGGTTCGCGTACCAGACGAAGTCGTGGCGCGGCAGCCCGCTGCGGTGCGTGACCATGTCGCGCAGCGTCAGCTCGCGCTCCGCGAAGTCGTCGACGAGGTCGAGTTCCGGCAACCATGTGCGCACCGGCTCGTCCCATTCGAGCAGTCCTTCCTCGATCGCCTGCGCGAGTGCGAAGGTCGTGAAGGCCTTCGTCGTCGAACCGATCGCGAACAGCGTGTCCGCCGTCGTCGCCGCGCCCGTGTCGACGTCAGCGATCCCATAGCCGCGCGCGAGCACGACCTCGCCGCGCCACACGACCGCGACGGCCGCGCCGGGCACGCGCGCGCGCTCGAGCTGCTTCGCCATCCACTCGTCGAAGTCGGAAAGCCGCAGGGCAGCGTCCTCCAGCGTCGGCAGCGCGCGCTCGAGCTGGAACGCGAACGACGCGCCGCTCTGCGTGAACGTGCCGGCGATGCGCTCGCCTTCGGCGCCGAGCGCTCCGTCGAACTTCGGCTCACCCGGGATGCCGTCGAGTCGGAAACGCAGCGTCGCGCCGTCGATCACGAGGTCCACGAGTGTGCTGTCGACGAGCCCCTGTGCCGGGATCGACAGGTCGCCACGCCATGTGTCGCCGTCGCGCGCGAGATCGACGTCGAACTCGAGGCCGACGCCTTCGATGCGCCCGGCCCAGTGGCCGGCGAGGTCGTCGGCCGTTCGTGTGTTCGGCGGAGATTGGGAGAGAAGCGCGAGGAGAACGGCGGTGATCGTCATGGCGGAGGGCTGCGCGCCGAGTGCCCGGCGCGGCAGGCGTACGGTACGCGGCACGCCGGAGCAGGCGGCGTGCACGCGGCCGGGGAGCGTCGCGGCGCGCGTCCCATCGGCGCTCCGCCGAGTGGTGCGGGCTCAACAGGACGAGTGGCGCGGACCGATCACCCTCGTCCGCCCGGCCCCTCACTCCATGACCTGCACCGTGCCTGCACCCGCTTCCGGCTTCGTCGGCGATCGTCGCCGTGGAGTTCGTTCATGACGTCCGCCTCGTCGATCGATCGCCGAGGTGTCGACCGTTGGATCGACAAGGCGAGCGCGGCCGCGGCCGCACTCGGTGGGGGCGACGTCAAAGCACTCGATCATCTGCGTGCGGCGCTCCAGGGCTTGGCGCTCGTCGAAGGGCTGCCGTCCGAGTTCGCCCGCGACGTCATGCGCATCGCGCGCTCGATGTTCGACGTCGGCGACGGCATCGACGGCGAGACGGCCGCGGACTTCGCGGAGCAGTTCACGATCGTTCAGTCGTCGCTCGCGTCGTTGATGACGAGTGCGGACGAACACGCCGCGGCGCCGAACACGGCGAACACGGTCGTTCACGCGAGTGTCGAAACTGCGGTGCGCACGATGTCCGTGCCCAACGACCCGCTCGTCGGCGAGTTCGTGTCGGAGTGCGAAGAACACCTGCAAGCAGCCGAGGAAGCGCTGCTCGAACTGGAAGGCGATCCGAAGTCGGGCGACCTGCTCAACGCGATCTTCCGCTGCTTCCACACGATCAAAGGCGGAGCCGGCTTGCTCGGACTCGACGCCGTCGCCGATACCCGTCCTACGAAGCCCCGGCCTCGTTCATCTCGTCACCGATCTACGACGGCGACGAGCTCGTCGGAGTGGCCGTGTTCCAGATGCCGCTCGCGAGCATCTCGGAGGTCATGAACGAACGCGACGGACTCGGCACCAGCGGCGAGGCCGTTCTCATCGGCGCCGACTTCCTGCCGCGCTCGGACTCGTTCCGCTCCGAGGACCACGCCGTCGTGACCGCCTTCCGCCACCCGGACAGCGGACGCATCGATCACGAGACCGCACGCAAGGCGCTCGGCGGCGCGTCGGGCACACAACTCACCAAGTCGTACGACGGCGTCGAAGTGCTCTCCGCATTCGCTCCGATCGATCTGCTCGGACTGCGCTGGGCCATCGTCGCCGAGATCTCCGCGGAGGAGGCGCTCGCGCCGTTGCGCCGCATCGCAGCCAGCACCGCAGCAACGAATGCCGCGATCCTGCGCACGTCGATCGTGACGCTCGCCATCGCTTCGGTGGTCGTGACCATCGTCGCGGTGTTCGTCTCGCGCGGGCTCAGCCGCCGCCTCACGCGCATCGGTGACACGCTCTCGTCGCGAGCGACGAGCGCCAAGTCGACGGCGGAGCTCCTGCGCAGCACCAGTCGCAACCTCTCGGCCTCCGCGGACACCGAGGCCGCCAGCCTCGAACAGGTCTCTGCGAGCCTCGAGGAGATGGACAGCCTCACGACCATGAACGCGGCGAACACCGACCGCGCGAAGCAGCTCGCCCACTCGTCGCGCGAAGCGTCGCAGGCGGGCACGGAGGCGATGGTGCGCTTGCGCACGGCGATGGGCGGCATCGACTCGTCGAGCACGAAGATGCTCGAGATCGTTCGCAGCATCGAAGGCATCGCCTTCCAGACCAACCTGCTGGCGCTCAACGCCGCGGTCGAGGCCGCACGCGCCGGCGAACACGGCAAGGGCTTCGCCGTCGTCGCCGAAGAGGTGCGCAGCCTCGCGCAACGCGCTGCCGAGGCGGCCCGTCAGACCGGCGGACTGATCGAGGAGAGCCGCGAGCGAGTGTCGCGCGGCGCTCAGAGCACGAAGGAAGCCGCTGACGCGCTGGCCGCGATCTCGCAGACCTGCGCTCAGACCGCCGACTTGATCGCTGAGATCGCGACGGCGAGTTCTGAGATCTCGCAGGGCATCCAGCAGATCAACGAAGCCGTCACCGCGATGGACGACACCACCCAACGCAACGCGTCCGGTGCGAAGGAGTCCGCCGAAGGCTCCGAGGCGCTGCTCGGCCAAGCGGTCGAACTCGACGGGATCGTCGACGAACTGCTGGAGCTCGTCGGCCGCCAGCGCGACCTGATCGCGGAGGCGGAAGGCGCTTCGCGTACCGCCGCCCCTGTGAACTGAGGACCGCGCCGCGAGCTCGCGCGTCGCCCGCCGTCCCCGGCGTGCGCCGACACGTTCGACGCGTTCTGAACCGACTCACGTCTTTCCCCACCGCAATGAAACACACCCGTCTCTCCATCGCCGTCGTGGCGGCCGCAGCCTGCAGCGCCTGTTCGTCGATCCAAGGTCCGCCGCAGGTCGGCGCGAACGTCGCCTTCGCGAGCGCCTACGTCTTCCGCGGCGTGCCGCAGGTCGATGCGTTCGTGCTGCAACCCGACGTCAGCGTCGCGCTGCCGACTTCGCGCAACGGCACGGCCAGCCTGCTCGCATGGGGCAACGTCGACCTCGAGAGCGATTCGGGTGACGCCGTCCTGCCGGGCGGCAACTCGGGTTCGTTCACCGAGATCGACATCGTTCCGGAGTACGCCTGGACGAGCGGCGACCTGGCCTTCGCCGCCGGCTTCATCGACTACAACTTCCCCGCGGGCGGCAAGAGCACACGCGAGGCCTACTTCTCCGTGTCCGGCGGACTGCTCGGTATGGCGGCGACCGCCACGGCCTACTACGACTTCGACCAGGTCGAGGGGCTCTACGTCTCGGGCGGTCTCTCGAAGACGTTCGAGCTCGCCGAGAGCACGACGGCGGACGTGGGCGGCTCGCTCGCGATCGCCGACGACGACCAGGGCCGTGTGTACTTCAACGCGGACGAGACGGGCCTCGCCGACGTGCTTCTCTCGGCCGGCGTGAGCCACGCCATCGACGAACACACCAGCCTCTTCGCGCGCGTCAGCTTCTCGACGCTCGTCGACGGCGACTACCGCGACGGCGTCGACGCGCTCGGCATCGAGGCCGACAACGCTTGGCTCTCGGTCGGCATAGGCTGGGCCTTCTGAAACGTCAGCGCCGCTCGGCCCGCCCGCCGAGCGGCGTGTCGAGCGTCCGCGCCAGCCACTCGAGTTCGGTGCGCGGACGTTCGACGAGCAACGCCAACGGGTCGTCGCCTCTGCGGCGCACGACGAGGCACGTGATCGCTCGGCGGTGCAGCGGGGCGTAGACGGGCTCGACCGCGATGGCGATCAAATCGCTCGGAGCGATCGTCGTCCGTCGCGTCGCGATGCGGCTCTTGCGTTCGACGAGCATCACGCCGTCGAGCACGCCGATCGTCGTGCGTCGCGTCGCCAGCTCGATCGTGTACAGCACGAGCGCGAGCACCATCGTCCACATCGCTGCGAGCACCAGCCCCAAGACGACCACGCCTCCGTCCTTCACGAAGCTCGGTTCGTCGCTCGCGAGCTGCAGCACCGCGATCGGCACCACGACCGCCGTGAACAGCGCCGTGCCGAGCGCGACGCGGCGCGCACGCCGCTCGAGCCCGCACGCACCACGCGCGACACCGACCGCCTCGAATTCGACGCGTACGCCGTTGTTCGTGCGCACGAAGTGCACGTTCGGGGGCGGCGGGGCGGAGGTCACCGCCAGAGTCTCGTGCCGCCCCGCCCCGCGCGCCAGAGCGCACTGGACTTCGAGCCGTCCGGCTCGACTCCGCCGCTCGCACGAGGAGCCGGCGCACGAGGAGCCGGCGCGGGAGGTCGTGTCGTCGACGTGCCGATCAGCGTCTCGAGGTGAGCGAGCGCGTCGGACCGCGGCGATTTCTGCCGCGTCTCGAGGCCCAAGCGACTCGCGTGGATCTACTCAGCGCGCCCCTTCGAAGGCGTCGCTGCCGACGCACCGAACTCGCGCGAGACCGTGTCGAGGTCTTCGCCGCGCAGCAGTCGGATCACGGCGTCAGTCGTGCCTGCCGACGAGTACAGGCCGCGCTTCGGACCGTGCCGAGCCGCAGCTCCTTCGGTCGTACTTCGGGCTCCCTGCGGACCTTCGGCTCCGCTCGTACCGTTCGCCTTCCTGCGTGCCATCCGCGCGTTCCAATCGGTGGAAGCGTTCCAACCGACGAGTGTCCGATCCGAACGGGCTGCGGGAGACGTGGAAGGTGCTCACGCGTGTCGCACTGCGCCTGACATTTCGATTAGCCGCAGGCTCCAAGAATTGAACTCATCGACGCACCGCAGCACGTCGTGCTGCGCACTTCAGTGGACAGCACGCGTGTGTCGATCCGCGCAGTGCACCGACGCACCAGCCCCGCCGAATTGCACACATGAAGATCCTGCTCGTCGACGACTCCGCGCTGATGCGCAAGATGATCTCGAAGACTCTGCGACAAGCCGAACTCGGCAACGTCGAGACCATCGAGGCCGAGAACGGTCAGGAAGCACTCGCGGCCGTCGCCACGCACGCGCCGGACGTCGTGCTCTGCGACTGGAACATGCCGGTGATGGACGGGCTCCAGTTCGTGACGAACCTGCGCACGAAGTCCAAGACGCCGGTCGTCATGCTGACGACGGAAGCGAGCCCCGACCGCGTCGCTCTCGTGATGAAAGCCGGTGCGAACGGCTACGTCACGAAGCCGTTCACGGCGGAGAACATCGCGCGCGCCATTCGGACCGTCGTCGACGTGAAGCGGCGCGAGGCGGCGTGAGCGACCGGCCCGTTGCACTCGGAAGCGTCTCGCGCGAGTGTGTCGCGCAGGTCTTCCGTGCGGTGTTCGAGCAGGCCCTCAAGGACTGGGGCGCGATGCTCGGCATCGCAGGGGTCGTCAAGGACACGAACGTGCGCGTCCTGCCGTACTCTCACGAGCTCGTGCGCCGCATGACGGTGGGTGGGGCATTCGTCCGCACCCGCATCGAGAGCCGGATGGGCGGTCCGCTGATCGTCGTGCTGCCCCCGGCGCTCGTGGGCAATCTGCTCGCGGTCGCGCTCATGCTGCCGCACAGCAGCGCGAACACACCGAAGGTGGACTGGACCAACGCGGGCCACGTCGACGCGGTGCGCGAGATCGTGAACCTCATGTGCGGGTCCGCGACGCGCGCGTTCGAGGAGACCGGCTCGCGAACACGGGTCTCGCAGGCGGTCGAGCAGCTCAGCGTGCACGAACACTACGAAGGCGCCGGCGTGGCCGAAGGCATCACACGCGCGGCGTGTGTCCGCATCGACCTCGAGATCGAAGGCACGGCCTGTTCGGCCTGGTGCGTGCTGCCCGAAGAAGTCGCCGCGCTGATGCGGATCGTGCGCACGTGAACGTCGGCCGCGCACCAACCCGCGGGTCAGCGTTCGCGCCGCGAGACGACCAGTGCGGCGCCCGCTCCGTCCTGCGCGACGTCGGCGAGGCGCGGACGCACGAGTTGGAGACGGGCGAGCGCGTCCTGCGCTCCGCGTGCGACGAGGTCGCGCACGAAGGCCTCGAAGCGGCGCTCGGCCAAGCGCAGCGCGGCCTCGCGCAGACGTTTGGTGCGAGTGCGCTCGTCGGCCTCGGTCGAGAGTTCGTGCAGCGTGTCGAGTGACTGCTCGAGCCCGAGCAGGCGCTCGGCGTTCGCGCGCAGACCGGCCTGCGCCGCCGCCACCTCGGCGACGGCGCCGGTTGCCACCAGGCGCGCGAGCGCGTCGCGATCGAGCGCGAGCTGCGCGACGAGACCTGCGCGTTCGGTTTCGAGTCCGACGGCGAGGCGACGGATCTCGAGCGGGTCGGGCAGCGCGAGTTGCGCCGCCAATTCAAGGTCGTCCGCGGAGTAGCGATGGGCGATCCGCAACACCGCGTTCGGGTCCTTCGCGAGCACCGTCAACACCTGCGTCACCGCGTCCGAGCCCGCGGCGTCGAGGGCGGTCGCGCCGCTCGCGAACGGGACTTCGATCGCGACGGCGCTCTTCGTGTCGTTGCTGCCGAAGGGGTTCAGGCCGCCGAGGTCGAGACCGACGAGGTCGAGCACTCCGCCGCCGATGCGCAGCGGCGACGACGCGAGTGCGTCGGCGATCAGGAGCACGAGCGCCTTCGAACCCGTCGCGGCGAGTTCGCCCGCGCTGACGCCCGAGTGGTCGATCGAGAACTCCAGCGGCACGACGTGTTCACTGCGTTCGTTCTCCAGCGCCCACAGCACGACGTCGAGCGGCGCCGGCAGCTTCAGGAAGCGCGAGATCGGGCCGTTCGCCGGTTCGCTGATCGACAGCGACGTGAACGTCGTGCGGTTGTCGACGCGCACACCGCGTGTGCCGCGCAGGTCGAGGCGCAGGTTCGCGTCGACCGTCCCCGCGCCGATCTTCACTCCGCTCGCTTCGGCCAGGCCTTGCAGCGCGGTCAGTTCGAAGCCGTACAGCTCCGTGCGCACCCAACCTTCCGGTGACGCGCCCGGCAGCACCTGCGCGGCGATCACGACTTCGTCGAGCCACGGCCGCAGCGACGAGGTGCGCTCCGCCGCGCCGACGAGTTCGCGTGCGAGGTTCGCGATGAATGGGCCGTCCTTGGGCAGGTCGGGCAGTTCCACGTCGCCGCCTCCCAGCGCGAGGCGCACTTGGACCGGGCGGCGCGCCGGTGTTCCCAGGGCGACGTCGCGCACGTCGAGTTCGAACGCGTCGATCGGCAGCCGCGTCGGCGGAGCGACCGTCGAGTCGATCAACGAGAGCTGCAAGCCCGACCACACGAAGCGATCGACGAGCAGGCCGCGGCCACCGGTGTTCGGCACGCTGGCGTCGGTCGGAGTCGCGGCCGTCGAGGTGCTCGCGAGCGAGTCGTTCGTCGCCGGTGCCGCCTCCGTCGCAACCGCGGGCTCGGGTGCCGGCTCGGGCGCGGGGGAGCGCACGACGAGGCCGCCGATCGACAGGCCGTCCGCGGTGCGCTCGACGGCGGCGAGCACGTCGTCGATCTCGAACAGCGTCACACGCAGCGGCGCGTCGCTCGCGCCGAACGGTGCGAGTCGCGCGCGCAGTTCCGCCACGCCGATCGTCGGCGCGGCCGCCGCGACCGGCGTGAACTCGAGGCCCGTGACGTCGAGCGCCGCACCGCCCGCGCGACGCAGATCGAAGTCGAACGCACCGCGTCGCGGAGCGTCGAGGCGCGCGTGCGCCGTGACGCGGAACGAGCCGCTCGCGACGCCGCCGGGCGCGAGCACGCCGCCGAACTGCGGCAGCGCTGCGACGAGGCCGGTGTCGTCGATGCCGTCGATCGCGAGTCGCACGTCGAGTCCGACGCCCGTCGCGTCCGGTGCGAGCGACAGCTCGCCCGCGAGGCTCTCGATGCCGGGTGCGAGGCGCGCGGCGAGCTCCAGGACGAGCGGCGTCGACGCCGTGTTCGGATCGAACCACACCGTGGGCGAGCGCGTCGCGATGCGCAGCGTGGCGAGAGCGCTCGTGTCGCGCGCTTCGTCGCGCAGCGTGAAGCGCGCGACCTCGAACACGAGTTCGCCGATCGTCGTGCGCGCGGTGAACGGTGCAGCGGTCGGAGTCGTGGCAGATGGGGCGGTGCCCGCCGATGCGGAGGCGCTCGTCGCGGACGCCGCACCCACGGGCACCGCGGCCGGCGCCGAGACCGCTGCGGTGAGCGCAGCCGCGTCGCGCGGCGCGAACACGAGCCCCGCGACCGCGAACGCTCCGTCCGCGCGCTGCGTTGCATCGACCTCGATGCCGGTCGCGGCGACGCGTGCGATGTCGAGTTCGGTCGCGCTCGCACGCGGCACGTCGATCTCGATCGTCGGCACGAGCAGTCGCGTGACCGCGTCGCCGAGCACGAGGTCGCGCACGACCACACGTCCGCCGCCGTTCGTGTTGCTCGCCGCTTCGAAGCCGAGCGTCGCGGCCAGGTCCGTCGCTCCAAGCGCACCGACTTTCGCACCGACGAGTTCCACGTCGCCGCTGATCGAGCTGCCGAGCGCGTGCGCCGAGACGCGCAGCGAACTCCACGCGACGAGTTCGCCCGCGGCGAGGTCGCGCACCGTCACTTCGAGGTCGTGACCGCCGGAGCGGTGCGGCTCGACGCGCGCCTCGAGTGCCAACGCGAGATCCTGAGCCGGAGCGGCGGCGTCGGGGCGACGCGCCGCGAGGGCGTCGAGTCGCAGCGCCGTCACCGCGAGTGCGAGGCGAGCGTCGACGCTCGCGCGCGTCGCCGCGACCGTGCCTTCGAGTGCGACGCGATCGACGAGACCGGGCGCCGCGAACACCACGCGCACGTCGGCCGGTGAGCCGCTCGACAGATCGAGTCCCGCGACACGTGCATCGAACGTCGCTGCGACTGGGCGCGACTCGCCCGGCACGGGGACGGAGCCTTCGTTGGGCGCCGTCGGTGCGATCGGTGCGTTCGCCGCGTCGGCGCCGGTCGCCGTCGGCGCGGGGGCGGGAGCCGCCACCGGAGCCGGCCCCGCGGTCGTGACCAGCAACGGTCCGAACTCGACGGTGCCGTTGCTGCGCGACACGGCCGCGAGGCGCAGCGCCGTGACCTCGGCGAGGGCGAAGCCGCGACTCGACAAGCCGCGCAGTTCCGCGCGCTCCAGCGCGAGCGGAGTGTTGGCGCCGCTCGTCAACGCGAGTGTGTCGACGACGACGTCGAGTGCGCCGCTCGAGCCGTCGAACGCGAGCCCGAGAGCGAGGTCGCCGGCCGCGCCGCTGGGCACGACACCCAGAGGTGCGAGGTATGCGGCGATGCGCTCGCCCGTGAGGCCCGTCAGCGCGACGTCCGCGCGCCCGCGCAGTGCGAACAGGTCGGCGGTGAGTGCGAGCGTCGCGCGCTCCACGACACCGGGCAGCGCGAGTGCGACGTCGACGCGCGCGTTCGCGCCGTCGATCGTCGCCACGGCGCTCTCGATCGCGAGTTCGAGGCGCAGCGCCTCGGCACCGAGCGCGCGGTCGACGAGCACCAACGCCAACTCCTCGGCGCGCGCACTCGCGATTCGTATCGGCAGGGCGCGGGACGGCTCACTCGCGACCGCAGTCGTCGTCGGCGCGCTCCCGGCAGCTCCCGCGTCGTCCGTTCCGGCCGACGTGCCGATCGCGAAACCGGCCACGACGATGCGCCCGTCCTTCGCGCGCTCCGCTTCGAGCGCGAGGCCCTTCACCAAGAGTTCGACGTCGGTGCCGTCCGCCGTCGGCACGAACGACGCCGCGACCTCGGACAGTTGCAACCACGACGTGCCCGTGCCGGTCGGTCGACCGATGCTCTGCTCCAGACGCGCCGCGCCTTCGAAGCGATTCGGTCCGACGAGCCGCACGTCGGCCTCGGCCGCGAGACGCAGTTCCTGCGAGCGCTCCGGCGGCGCGATGCCCAGCGCCGCGAGATAGGCCGCGATCGCTTCGCCCTCGACGCCCGTCACGAGCACGTCGCCGTCGATCCGCGCGTGTTCGCGTTCGAGGCGCAGCGTCGCGTCCGCCGACAACTGCCCGATCGCGCCCGGCGCCGCGAAGCGCAGCTCGACGCGCCCGTCGCGACCGGCCACGCCGATGTCGCTCGCCGCGAGGTCGAGTTCCGCGCGCAGCTCCACGGGCGGTGTGACCGCCGCGTCGCTCCACTCGATGCGCACGCGCTGCACGCGCGCCGCTCGAATCGCGATGGGCAGCGCGAGCGAGTCGATCACGATCGGACCGGTGTCGGCGGAGCGTTCGCCCGTAGCTTCCTCAGCCGCCGCGTTCGAGACCAGGCCGGCGAACTCCTCGATCACGCCGTCCGCGCCGCGTGTGAGGCGCAGGTCGACGCCGTCGATCTCGGCGCGCCGCACGACGAGCGCGCCCGTGAACAGCGCACCGAGTTGAAGGTCGACGTCGATCGACTCGATCGCGAGCACACGTTCGTTCGCGCGCGTGACCATCACGTTCCAGACACTCGCGCGTCCTTCGTGCAGCGACAGGTCGACGTCACCGAGCGTGAGTTCGAGTCCGCTCGCGCTCGCCTGCGAGCGCGCGATCGCACCGACGGCCCACGGCAACGATGCGCGCACGACGAGCGCCAGTACGAACACCACCACCAGGACACGCTTCGTGCGCCGCCAGCGTTTCGGTCGTTCGCTCACGATGCACCTCCTTCGGTCGCACGCGCCGCACGCCACGCGTCGAGCGCCGCCCGACGTGCATCGCGATCACCCAACGGATCGAAGTCCGCCGGTGCCGCGCCGCGCTCCGCCAACCAGCGCAGCGCACGCACGCGCACGCCGGTGCGCGGATCCTCGAGCAGCGACTCGTGTTCGAGTGCGACGAGCCGTTCGAACTCGGCCGCGCCGCTCGCACGTGCGACGAGGTCGCCGAGCAGCGCCGGCTCCGCACCGACCGCACCCAGGTGCACGTACAGCGCCGCGTGCAGCGCCGGGTCGAGGCGCTCCGCATCGAACTCCCGCCCCGCGTCGACGAGCGCCGCACGTTCGAGCAGCCAGGCCTCTTCGTCGAGGGTGCGTACGTTCGCCGTCTCCGCCGGAGGAAGCGCCGCGAGCCACGCTTCGAGTCGCAGGGCGTCCGCCACGAGTGCGAGGTCGAGCAACAGATCGCGCCCGGCGAGGCGCGCGAGTTCCACCACGAGTGCACGCCGCTGCTCCGGCCGGGCGAGCGCCTCTTCGAGCAACGTCGGCGCTCGTGCGACCGTCGCCGCTGCTCGCGCCTGTGCGCGCAACGCCGCGAGTTCGCGCGCGTGTGCGAGGCCCTCCGGTCCGCGTGTGGGCGCGGGCGCGACCGCCACTTCGAGCACGAGTGCACCCGGACCGCTCGTCGGCACGCGGCACCAGAGCACGTCGCGACCGTTCGCCGCGGCGAGCGGCGCGTACTCCACGCCGCTGCGCGCGCTCCACAGACTCGGGTCGAGTGCGCCGAGCGCCGCGGCGTGTTCCTCGTCGATCGCGAGCGCGTCGACCGAGCCCTTCATCGCGACCGCCGCCGCCGGCTCGCCGTCGTCCGTGTGCCACACGATCAGTTCGAGCGTCGCCGTGCCGAGGACCGCCGGTTCGATCGACAGCGCAGCGCCCGCGCCGAACGGCAACTCGGCGGATGCGCGGATCGCGACGAGGCCTCTGCGCCCCGCCTCCGCATCTTCGGGGGCATCGTCGAACGCATCGTCGAACGGCTCCTCGAGCCAGCCCGAGCTCGCACTGCCCGTGAAACGCGCGGCCGGTTCGAGCGGCTCGCCGCCGCCGGGCGCGAAGATCCAGGCGGGGCGCTCGCCGACCGGAAGCGCGTCCGCACCTGCGAGCTCGACCAGCCGCACCCGCGCACGCCAACCGGCGCCCGTGTCGACGCTGCGCGCGGCGACGATCGGCTCCTGCAGCGTGCGCGTCGCGAGGCTCCACGGCGCGTCCACGCGCGGCCCCTCGGGCACCGGCGGCGGCGGGGGAGCCACCGGCATGCGCGGCAGCGGCAGGTAGCGGCAACCGGCCAGACCGAGGACGCCGACGAGGGCCGTGGCGTGGAGGAGCGTGCCGCGTCGAACCGGTTGCCGACCCATGACGCGCGTGTCGCGAAGACCCATGCCGCGAGTGTCGCAAGCGCGCCGCCCGCGCTCCACCACGAGACGCCCCTGTGTGTGTCGTCGCGCGTGCGATTGCGGTGTTCCGGGGAGCCGCCGTCCCTCACTCGGTCCGTCCACCCGGCCGCACTCAAGAGCCCGCCGCCGGCGGTCGATCCCACACGGTGCTCGGTCTTCGTCGAGCGTCCCTTCGAGCGCCGCCCTCTCCTCGTCGCCCCAGACAACCGTGAACCAACCGCAGCGACCCGACGGTCTCGTCCCCGAACGCCCCACGATTCTGCGGGTGGGCGAACCGGTGCCGCGCGCCCTGCGCGACGCCCTCGAAGCGGCCGGCTGCCGTTGGATCGAGGTCAACGATCCGCACGCGGCAATTCGGCTCGTCGAGAGCGAAGAGGCGGGCAACATCTTCGCCCTCGTGGGCGGCAAGGCGGCGCTCACGAGTTGCTTCGAAGGCCTGAGCGTCGCCGGCAATCCGAACAGCGACGATCCCGTCACCGGCCTGCCCGGTCGCGAGAGTTTCCTCGAGCGCCTCGAACAAGGCCTCGTCCACGCCGGTCGCCGGCGCCACCCGGTCGCGTGTCTGTGTGTCGACTTCGAGGACTTCGTGTCGCTCACCCACGGCTGGTCGCAAGGTGAGACGGCCGAGTTCACGGCGCTCATCGCCGACCGCCTCAAAGGTTCTCTGCGCGGCCGCGACATCCTGTGCCGCCTCCCTCAAGAAGCGCAGTCGATCAAGATCGGCAGCGTCTCCCCGTACACGTTCGGCGTGATCGTCGAGATCGAGCGTGAACACGACGCCTCGGTCGTCGCACGCCGCATGCTCGACGCCGTCTCGAAGCGCTGCGAGATCGCTTCGCGCAAAGTCGATCCGTCCTTCTGCATCGGCATCGCCGTGCACCCCGAAGACGCCGTCTCCGCGACCGAGCTGTGGGCCGCCGCCGAGACCGCCACGAACAACGCCCGCGAAGAGGGCTCCGGCGCCATCCACTACTTCTCGGCCGCGATGAACACGCGCGCCTTCCAGAAGGTCTCGATGGAGAAGTCCCTCGAGCGCGCCCTCGCGAACGAAGAGTTCGAAGTCTTCTACCAGCCCAAGGTCCAGATCTCCGACGAGCGCATCGTCGGCATGGAGGCCTTGGTGCGCTGGCGCCACCCCGACCTCGGCCTCATCTCGCCCGCGCAGTTCATTCCGGTCGCCGAAGAGACGGGCCTGATCGTCGAGATCGGCCGCTGGGTCCTCCAACGCTCCTGCCGCGACGCCGTGCAATGGCAGAAGGACGGTCTGCCCGCGATCGTCATGGCCGTGAACCTCTCACCGCGCCAGTTCCGCGACCCGAACCTCTTCCAGGACGTGCTCGGCGCCCTGGCCGAATCCGGACTCCAGCCTCAGAACCTCGAGCTGGAACTGACCGAGAGCATGCTGATGGAGAACGCCGACGAGTCCGTCAAGACGCTGCGCGCACTCAAGGAGCGCGGCATCAAGATCTCGATCGACGACTTCGGCACCGGCTACAGCTCACTCGCCTACCTCAAACGCTTCCCGATCGACGCGCTCAAGATCGACCGTTCGTTCATCAACGAGGTCAACACGAACCCCGACGACGCCTCGATCGCGACCTCGATCATCCTCATGGGTCGCGCGCTGCGTCTCAAAGTCATCGCCGAGGGCGTGGAGACGCGCAACCAGTTGTCGTTCCTGCGCGTCATGCAGTGCGACCAGGTGCAGGGCTATCTGTTCTCTCCGCCCGTCCCCGAGCCGAAGGCGCGCGAGCTTTTGATCGCGTCGCACAAGGGCGGGACGCAGGCGGCCTGAGCCGCTCGGGCAGTCTCGCTGTCATTCTTCCGTGCGACCGCACGGCTACGACTTGACGCTTCAGCCGCGCTTCATCGCGCACGTGCTGAACCCCAGCAGCGTGTAGAGCGGGCACGACCCGATCAGTCCCGTGAGGAGCGGCACCACGCCGACCCAACCCCACGGCGTCTTCGGTCCGACGAAGACCAGGGCGATGAGTCCGAGGCCGAGCGCGACGCGCAGGGCCCGTTCGATGGGGTGTTCGTTCTTGGGCAGGATGGATGTGGCCATGCTGCGAAGGTAGCAAGGCGCGGGCCGCGCCGACGCGGCGTGTCGCACGTGGCTGCGAGTGGCCGCGCGCGGCATCGCAGGCCGGTGCGTGCATGTCGGTATTCCGAACTTCGGACGCACTCCGACGGATACCTGGAAGTGCCGGTGGTTATGGCACCGCCATGAAGCGCTCGCGCGTCGTCGTCGCGGCTCTTGCCGCTGCACTGCTCGGAATCGTGAGCTGGCTCCTCGTGCGCTCGTCGTCGCCGCCGGAGCGCGCCGACGCGACGCTGGCGCGCGAAGGTGGCGACACGGTGATCCGCGAGGCCGACCCGGCGTCCGACGGCGCGGCTGCGATCGACGGCGCTGAGGTGTCCGCGCATCGTCGATCGGTGGGCGACGAGCCGCTCGGCGTCCCGAACGCCGCAGAACCGTCGAGCGCGGACGTGTGTGAATTCGTCGGGCGTGTCGTCGACGTGCGCGGCGTGCCGATCGCGGACGCGGCTGTGCGCATGCAGTTGATGTACGTGCCCACAGCGGACCTCGACGCCTGGTTCCCGGACGACGACGAATGCGAAGCGGACGCCGACGACGAAGAAGATGTCGACCTCGACCCCGTCGAGCACTACTTCGACGTGCGCACGGGAGCGGACGGGACCTTCGCGCTGCACACGCCCGCGCCGACGGCGCCCGGCGGCTACATGAGCGTCCAGGCCGGCCTGTGGTACACGCGCAACCACGTCGACCTCGATCCGCGCTACGAGGGCATTGCGCCACCTTTCGAGCCGGGCCGGCACGACTTGGGCGACCAGGTGCTGCTCGACACCGGAACGATCGCCGGGCGTGTGCTCGATGCGCGCGGTGCGCCTGCGGCGAACGTTGCTCTCACCGCATGGATGGGACAGGACCGTCGCGAGGGCACGTGGAGCGATGTCGACGGAACGTATCGCATCAGCTCCTTGCTGCCGGCGACCTACGAAGTCGCGGCGATCGACGCGCGCGAAGACGACGATCAACGCCCGGCTCTCAGCCGCGCGCGGCGCAGCCACGTCGTCGTCAAGGCGGGTGAAGTCACGCGCGACGTCGACTTCGTGCTCGAAGATGCCCGCGTGCTCACCGTGATCGTCGTCGATCGCGAGGGCGAGCCGCTCGCGCGAGCGCGCGCCATCGTCTACGACGAGAGTGGCTTCGTCTCGATCGAGTACTCGCGCAACGACGGCTCGTTCAGATGGCAGCTCGACACGGAGAGCGCTTCGAACAAGCTCGAGTTCGAACACGACGACACCATCGACCGCACGCTGACCGTCGCCGACTTCGAGCGACTGCCACTCGCGCCCGACGGCCAGGCGCGCATCCTCACGCTCGCGCCGCGTCCGCTGATCACGTTCGAAGTCACGTCGGCGACGAACGGCGCGCCGCTCTCCGATGTCGAACTCGGACTCGGCTTCGACACGGGCGACGTCGTCGACGACCCACAGGCGCGCCAGGCCGGCCGCGTCGCCTTCCGTGCGCGCGGCACGCGCTCCATCGACTACACGTTGCGAGCGCCCGGCCACCGCGCCCACTCCGGCGAGATCGACGTCGCGACGGACGGGCTCGTCGTGCCGGTGGCGCTCGAACGCGCCGGCTCGATCGCTGGCCGCGTGACTTGGAACGGTGAGCCCTGGACACGCACCGGCGTGCACGTCGTCTGGGCGGACAAGCCCGACGAAGACGCGTACTGGCCGCCGGACGTCGCGGACTACATCGACCGCATCATCGATCCCGCTGAGCAGTCCGACGTGGTGCTCGATACCGACGGCCGCTTCCACGTCGACAACCTGCCCGCCGCGCGCTGGCGCATCGACGTCGCGACCTCGGATGGCGACGTGTTCGCGAGCCACACGGTCGACCACGACGGCGCGAGCCACGTCGACGTCGGTGAGATCGCCCTGCCGCCGAGTGGGCGCGTCACCGGTCGCGTCGTCCACGCACCGGGCTCGTCGGGTGCGTTCACGCGCGTCTTCCTCGGCGACCAATGGTCGGGCGAGGCCGCCTTCTTCGCGACGACGGATTCTGAAAGCGCGTTCGCGATCGACGTGCCCGCTCTACCGCTGCACGTCGGCCTCGCCGCCGAGGACCCCTTCATCGACGGCCCGCTCCAACTCGTCGACGTGCGCGCCGGCGAGACGACTCACGTCGAGATCGACGCCACGCACTACTTGCCCTGTCAGGTCGAGATCGTCGTCCGCTCCGCGGGCGCGCCGCTCGCCGGTGTCTGGGCCGTGCGCCCGCGCGAAATCTGGCGCAGCGAACCGACGGGGAGCGACACGAACGGGCGCCTCGGCATCACGCCCCACGGCGGCCCCTCCGAGTCGTGGTGGTTCCTCGACGCCACGACGCGCGTCTTCCTCGGCGCCCGCGAGCTGCCGCCGATCGTGTTCGGCGCGCCCAACCGCTTCGATGTCGAACTCGAACTCGGAGCCCTCGAGTTCCGCGCACCCGCTGAACGCTCCTCTGCCACGACCGAACCGCTCGAGTCGTTCACCACCTGCGACGGCCTCGACGTCGAGCGGCACCTCTTCCCGCGCGGCCTCGCCTTCGACGCCGAAGGCCGCGCGCACATCGACCGCCTCGCCGCCGGCACCTACCACCTGCGCCGCCACTTCGACGGCCGCTTGTTCGACGCCACATTCACCGTCGAGCCCGGCAAGACGGCCGTGCTCACACCCGTGGAGTGAAGCGCCCGAACCCGCCACTTCACGACCTGTTCACGACCTACGCTTTCGCCATGGGCGAAGTCACGTTCAACAACAGCGGGCCGCCGCTCGTCGACGATTACTTGCCGGCATTCGAGGCTTGGCTCGGACGCCGACTGCCCGAGTCGTACCGCAACTTCCTGTGGCGCCACAACGGCGGCAGGCCTTCGCCCAGGTACGCGCGCGTACCCACGCCGCGAGGACCGGACTGGGTCGAGTTGCTCAACATCTTCGGACTCACGGGGCCATACAAGGGCTACACGCTCGAAGGCGGCATCTCCGACTTCCCGCGCTTCGTATGGATGGGGCTGCTGCCCATCGCGTGCGACGGAGGCGGTGGCGTGTTCTGTCTGCGCATGTCCGGCGAGCCGTTCGGTGAAGTGCTCTTCTGCGACGAGCCGTTCGCGGGGGACATGCCGTACGTGATCGCCAACGACTTCGGCGAGCTGTTCAGCGCGTTGACGGACCTCCCTGAAGAGATGTTGTGACCGCTCGCTGGCCGCGCGAACGCTCTCAGTTCGCGCGCGCGCGCACGAGCGCCAGCGCCTTCTCGCGTTGCGCGTGCACCGGCAGGACGAGCACGTCCTCCGGCTGCACCCAGTCGAGCGCGGCGGCGATCGTGTCGAGCTCCTCGCCCACGAAGCGCACGCGGTGCGCGGGCGCGCCGCAGCGGTGCAGCTCGTCGATGATCATCGTGGGGATGGCGCGCAACTCGCGGCCGCGCAGGTACTCGCTCATCTCCTTCACGAAGACCATGTCGGGCTGCGCGGCCCAGGTCGAGCGGGCGAGGCCGAGGATGGCGTCGTCGTCGCGGTCGCCGGCCTGGCCGATCATGATCGCGAGGCGCGCGCCGCCGAGGGCGCGGGCGGTGTCGAGGATCGCGTCGAAGCCGTGCGGGTTGTGCGCGAAGTCGACGAGGACGCGCGCGCCGTTGACGGTGAACTGCTCGAGGCGGCCGGGGTTCTCGCCGGGCTGCGTGCCGAAGGCGGCGAGGCCGCGACGGATCGCGTCGATGGGGAGGCCGAGTTCGTGCGCGACGGCGGCGGCGGCGAGGGCGTTGGCGATGTTGTGGCGAGCGGCGCCGCCGAGCGTGATGGGAATGTCGCGCGCGGTGCAGATGGTGACGGCGTCGCCGCCGCGGGCGAGGACGAGTTCGTCGCGCACGAGCAGCGCGGCGCGGCCGCCGCGTTCGAGGTGCGCGAGCAGCATGGGCTGCTCGGGCGCGAGTGAGAACCAGACGATCTCGTGACGGCCGGCGCGCTCGAGTTGTTGACCGCGTTCGACGACGAGCGGATCGTCGGCGCCCAGCACCAGACGCTTCGCCACTTTCGCGACGACGAACTTCGCGTCGGCGAGGCCCGTCATCGAACCGACGCCCCATTCGCCGAGGTGGTCGGCGGCGACGTTGAGCACGGCGGCCACGTCGACGCGCTCGACGGCGAGTCCGCGCCGCAGGATGCCGCCGCGCGCGGTTTCGAGGATCGCGATCGTGGTGCGCGGGTCGCGCA
>JBIKNC010000230.1:0-6706 GCA_044358925.1 Planctomycetota bacterium
TCGCACGCGCCCTCAACCTGACGCCGGGCACGCTGCCCGTGCTCCTGTGGGGCCTGCAGCCTGCGTTGCTGCCGTTCGACGACGGCTTCCTCGGCATGGCCGATCCGAATCTGATCCCCATGCCCGTAGTCGGAGCGCTCGGCCAGGTCGGCAAGAACCTCGTCGTGCCGCCCGGTACGTGCGGCCTCGTGATCGCGCTGCAGGTGATGGTGCTCGACCCGGGTGCGAGCGGTCCGGTCGGCTCCGCGCAGTCGAATGCGATCTATGCGGTGATCGGCTACTGAAGGCAACCAAGTCCTGTGCGCTTCAGGCTGCCGTGCGCTTTCAATCGCCCTGCATCCTTTGCTTTGACTTTGCGTCCTTTGCGTCCTTTGCGGTGACGTGCAACAGGCCCGGGTTCGGGGGCGTTGCACTTCACCGCAAAGGACGCAAAGGACGCAAAGTCAAAGCAAAGGATGCAGGGCGATTGGATGGGTACGGCAGCGCCTGAACGCTCTTCGACTTGCGACCTTCGAGCGACGGCGGCCGAGCGGTTCCTGGGATTCTCGAAGTTCTTGTCGGGTGGAGTGTGCGCAACGCACGGACAGGAGTGACGAGGGCGGCGCGTGCCGCACCTCGCGCACACCTCGCCGCACCGCGGCTTCGCTCCATGACCGCCATTCGCTCACTCCTCGCCGCCGCCGCCGCGGTGACTTCGTCTTCCATCGCCCTGGCTCAGGGGCCGTGCATCGACCACGGTTGGTGCCACTTCGCACCGCTCGTGCCGGACCCGATCACACAGGGCGCGCTCTTCGGCTGGAGCCTCGACGTCCTCGGCGACACGGCCGTCGTCTGCTCGCTGGCCGGCAACGTCGTCAGCGTGTACGAGCGTGTCGGCTCCGACTGGCTGCTCGTCCAGTTGCTCGAGGACCCGCACGCCGGTGACAACCAGTTCGGCGGGAACGTCGCGCTGTCCGAGGACTTCATCGCCGTCGGCGCGCACCTCGACGACACGGCCGGGCCGAACGCGGGCGCGGTCCACGTGTACCGCCGCGAAGCCGGCACGTGGGTGTTCGACGAGACACTCACTTCGATCACGCCGAATGCCAACGGCAACTTCGGACTGGCTGTCGACGTCGACGGCATCTGGCTCGCGGTGGGCGCGCCGGGCGAGTCGAGCGGCGGTCGTGTCCACGCGTACCTGCGCACGTTCGCATGGTGGTTCCGCATCACGGGCCTCAGCACCGCGACCAGCGTCAGCCTCGGGTCGTGTGTCGCCATCGAGCAGATCGACGGCCAGACCGAAGCGCAGATCGTCGCAGGCGATCCGCATTGCGACGAAGCCGGCGACGGTGCCGGGCGCATCTCGACGCTGCGCGTGCGGCCCTTCGGCTACTACCACGAGACGCTCCTCTCGCCGGTGCCGCAGGCCGGCGCCAACTTCGGTTGGGATGTCGACCTTCAAGGCGACACGATCGTCGTCAGCAGCCTCGACGCATCGATCGGAGGCGTGACCAGCGGAGCCGTCGACGTGTTCGACGTCGACCTGTCGGTCCTCGACCCGGACTTCGATCACGTGCAACGGCTCACGCCGTGCAGCGCTGCCGGTTCGCCGATCGACTCCAATGCGTCGTTCGGATTCGCCGTCGCACTCGACGGCGACCGGCTCGCCGTCGGTGTCCCCGGACGCGACGCGGGAACGACACTCGGCGGCGCGGTGGAGATCTACCGGCCGAACCCTCTCGGCTCCGGATTCACACGCGACGGTCACGTCTTCGCTGAGGGCGCCGTCGCCGACGAGAACTTCGGCTGGGACGTCGCGCTCAGCGGGAACACGCTGCTCGTCGCCGCCTGGGGCAACGACATCAGCGGCGGCAACCATGGCGCCGTGTACCCGGTGAGCCTCGCATCGAAGTCCGTCGTCGGCGGCGCGTGTCCGTGCGACTGCCTCGCGAGCGCCGTGCACTACGGCACCGGCAAAGCGGGCACGAACGGCGTGCCGACGCTCGATGCACTCGGCGTGCCGGTGCCGGGCGAGAGCCTCACACTGCGCGTCGCCAATGCGTTCGTCGGCGCGACACCGATCGTCGTGTGGGGCCTCGTGCCCGCTGCGGTCCCGTTCGACGGCGGCGTGATTCTCGTCGAAGACCTGCACCTCGAGTTCCTGCCGACGATCGGCCCGATCGGCCAGGTCGGCATCGGCTGGGACGTGCCCGCCGATCCCGCAACGTGCGGCCTCGACGTGTTCGTGCAGGCCTTCATGTTCGATCCGGGTGCGAGCGGCATGTTCGCGCTCGCGCACACGGACGGCCTGCGACTCACGGTCGGCTACTGAAGACTCTCAGCGCTCAGGCGTGTTCTGCGTGCCGTGCGCTTCCAATCGTCCTGCATCCTTTGCTTTGACTTTGCGTCCTTTGCGTCCTTTGCGGTGACGTGCAACGGGCCCGGTACGGGGGCGTTGCACGTCACCGCAAAGGACGCAAAGGACGCAAAGTCAAAGCAAAGGATGCAGGGCGATTGGGTGTGCACGGCAGCGCCCCGAGCGTGTTGGAGCTGAGACCTTCGAGTTCCTGCGGGCGAAGAGCCCTTCAGATTCGTGAAGCTCTTGGCGGCTGGAGACCGCGCCGCGCACGGACAGGAGTGACGAGGGCGGCGCGTGCCGCACCTCGCACACTCCGCCGCACGCCGGCCGCCCGCCATGAAATCGATCCGCTCACTCCTCGCCGCTGCCGCTGTGGCCGCGACGGCGCCCGACCTCGCCCTTGCCCAAGGCCCCTGTGTCACCCACGGTTGGTGTCACTTCGCGCCCATCCTCCAAGACCCGCTCACACAAGGCGACAAATTCGGTTGGAGCGTCGACATCTGCGGCGACACAGCCGTCGTCAGTGCGCTGCTCGGTGACAAAGTCAGTGTCTACGAGCGCGTCGACGGTGTTTGGCTCCTCGCACAGATACTCGACGATCCGAGCGCGGGCGACAGTCAGTTCGGCGTGAAGGTCGCGTTGTCCGAGAACTTCCTCGCGATCGGTGCGCATCTCGACGACACGGCCGGCACGGACGCCGGCGCCGTACACGTGTACCGGCGAGAAGGCGGCGCGTGGGTGTTCGACGAGACACTCACCTCCATCACGCCGACGATCAACGGCCACTTCGGATACGCCTTGGACGTCGACGGCATGTGGCTCGCCATCGGTGCTCCGAACGAAGTCGGCGGCGGCCAGGTGCATGCGTACTTGCGCACGTTCTCCTGGTGGTTCCGCATCACCGGGATCAGCAGCGCCACGAGCTCGAGCCTCGGCTGGAGCGTCGCCATCGAGGAGGTCGCCGGCGCGACCGAGGTGCAGATCGTCGCAGGCGATCCGACCTGCGACGTGGCCGGCATCGACACCGGGCGCGTCTCGACGCTGCGGGTCCGACCCTTCGGCTACTACCTCGAGACGCTTCTTCCGCCGGTGCCGCAGGCCGGTGCGCGATTCGGCTGGGAACTCGACTTCCAAGGCGAGACGCTCGTCGTGAGCAGCATCAACGCGTGGGTCGGTGGCTTCTCGAGTGGAGCCGTCGACGTCTTCGACGTTGATCTGTCGTCACTCGATCCCGTGTTCGATCACGTTCAGAGGCTCACGTCGTGCACCTTTGCCGGTTCGCCGATCGACTCGGACGCGTCGTTCGGACGCGCCATCGACCTCGAAGGTGAGCGACTCGTGGTCGGCGACGTCGGCCGCGACGAGGGAACGACGCTCGGCGGCGCCGCGGAAGTCTTCCGAGTCGATCCGCTCGGCGCGGGCTTCACACGCGACGGTCTCGTCCTCGGCCAGGGAGTGTCGACCAACGACAGTTTCGGATTCGACGTCGCGCTCGCAGGGGACACGCTCCTCGTCGGCGCGTGGGGCACCGCGACCGCAGGCGGCAACTTGGGCGCGGTGTATCCGGTGAGCCTCGCGTCGAAGTCGGTCCCGGGCGGCGCGTGTCCGTGCGACTGTCTTGCGAGCGCCGTGCACTACGGCACGGGCAAGTCGGGCACGAACGGAGTGCCCACACTCGAGGCGCTGTCGCCGCCGGTGCCGGGCGAGAAGACCATCGTGCGCGTCGCGGACGCCTTCATCGGAGCGCAACCGATCCTCGTGTGGGGACTCGTGCCGGCCGCGGTGCCGTTCGACGGCTGCGTGATCCTCGTCGAGGACCTGCACCTCGAGTTCCTGCCGACGATCGGACCGCTCGGGCAGGTCGGTGTGGCGTGGAACGTGCCGTCCGATCCCGCGACCTGCGGCCTCGACGTGTTCGTGCAGGCCTTCATGTTCGACCCGGGCGCGAGCGGTGTGTTCGCGCTCGCGCACACGGACGGCCTGCAACTCACGGTCGGGTACTGAGGGCGGCTTAGACTCGCCGAGCGATGAGCCGAGCTCACGATGACACCGCCTTGGGCGGCGGCGAGAGCGCCGAAGCGTGGCGCGCGGCGCGCGACCTGTTCCTCGAGTTCGCCGAACTCGAGGATGGCGCGCGCCGCGCGGCTCTCGCCGAGTTGGCGGCGCGCGACGCGACGCTCGCAGCGCGCGTGGAGCGGCTGCTCGCCAGTGACCCGGGCGAGGAAAGGAGCGCACCGCAGCGCTTCGGACCGTACGAGACGGTGCGCCGCATCGCCTCGGGCGGCATGGGCGACGTGTTCCTCGCGAGGCGCGTCGACGGCGAGTTCGAACGCGAGGTCGCGATCAAGTTGCTGCGCACGGGAGTCGGCGGCGACGCGTTCGTCGAACGCTTCCTGCAGGAACGCCGCACGCTCGCACAACTCGATCACGAGTACATCGCGCGGCTCATCGACGGCGGCACGACGGCGGTGCAGCGGCCGTATCTCGTGCTCGAGTACGTGGACGGGCAGCCGCTCGACGAACACTGCCGTGTCCACGCGCTCGACCTGGTGGAGCGGCTGCGACTGTTCCGGCGCGTGCTGGCCGCCGTCGAACACGCCCACGCGCGCGGCGTCGTGCACCGCGATCTCAAGCCGTCGAACGTGCTCGTGCGCAAGGACGGCGCGCCGCGCCTCGTCGACTTCGGCATCGCCCACGTGCTCGAACAGGACGCGGAACTCGCGCGCGAGTTGACGCGCACCGGTCAGCGGCTCTTCACGCCGCGCTACGCGAGTCCGGAGCAGGTGCTCGGCCGCGAGGCGACGCCGGCGACGGACGTGTTCGCGCTCGGGGTCGTGTTGTACGAGCTCGTGTGTGAGGCGAGTCCGTGGCCCGAGGGTCTCGGGGAGCACGAACTCGAGCGCGCCGTGCTCGAGCACGAGCCCGCGCCGCCGAGTCGTGTGCGCAGCAGCGGGCGCGTGAAGCGCGGCCTGGCGAGCGACGTCGACACCCTCGTCGCGAAGTGCCTCGCGAAGGCGCCGCGCGAGCGTTACGGCGATGCACGCGAACTGGCGGCGGACATCGAACGGCTGCTCGACGGGCGCCCGCTCGCGGCGAAGCGCGAGGGTGTGTTCGCACGCACGTGGCGGCGCGTGCGGCGGCGACCGGCGCGTGCGGTCGCGGTGCTCGTGTTGCTCGTGGTCGTGGCTGGAGCTGTCGCGGCGAACGAAGCGAGTGTGCGCGCGGAACGTGCGCGTGCGCGCGTCGCGGCACGCGTCGATGGTCTGGTCGACGAGGCGCGCGTCGAGCGAGAGGCGGGACGCATCGACGCGGGTGTCGAGCGGCTCGAGAACGCGCTCGCTGAACTGGCCGCGTATCCGGGCGAGGGTCTGCGGCGCGCGCACGTGCTCACGCAGATCGCGGTGACGCTCAACCACCGCAACGATTTCGTGCTCGCGCTCGCGCGCCTCGACGAGGCGGAAGTCGCGTTGAACTCGGCGCGCGTCGCCGACGGTGACGAAGCGCGCGCCGCGCGTGTGCGTGTGAGCCTCTTGAACGCGCGCAGCTTCGCGCTCGGTGAGGAGAAGCGCGCCGGCGAGGCGCGTGAGGTGAACGAGCGCGCGCTCGAGCTCGCACGTCAGCACTTGCCGCCCGGCGACGAGTTGCGCGTGGACGCGTGGCTCGAACTCGCGGCGCGGCGGCGCGCGGACGGCGACGAGGCGGGCGTGCTGGCGGCGCTCGACGAGGGGCGAGCGGAGGTGCTGGCGCGCGGCGATCCCAACGACGAGGCGCTGGGCGCGGTGCAGAACGAGCGCGGTGCGACGCTCGGCCGGGCGCAGCGGCACGGGGAGGCGCTCGTCGCCTACGAGGACGCGCTGCGCATCTTCGCGTGGAACATGGGCGACGGACATCCGGCGCTCGCGACGGTGCGAGCGAACGTCGGCGAGACGCTGTTCGAACTCGGGAGGTACGACGAGGCGGCGGCGTGTTTCGAGCAGGCGCTCGAGGTGCGGCTGGTCAGTGAACAGCCGGGTCCGATCAGCGTCACGTACGAGCAGCTCGGCAAGGCGCGTCTGTTCGCGGGCGACTTCGACGAGGCGCAGGCCGCGTTCGACGAGGCGCACGAGCGCTTGGTCGCGTACGTCGGCCGGCAGCACGAGGTCGTGCGCCGCGTGGAGCACTGGCGCGTGCGCCTGGGAGCCGCGCGCGGCGAGGACGTGAGCGGTGCGCTCGAGCGCGTGCTGTCGCCGCACCTGTGGGCCGGCCCGCTGGATCCGAAGTACGAGGCGATCCTGCGCGGGCTTCGTTGACGGGTGAGGGCGGTACGGTGCCGCGACAAAATCCCCCCTCATCCGGCACATCGGAAGCCGAGCGGACCGGCCGAGC
>JBIKNC010000231.1:0-6702 GCA_044358925.1 Planctomycetota bacterium
GCTCCGCGCGCCACTCGCCCCAGCGCGGCGCTTCCGCACTTCGACTCCGCCGTGACGGATCCGGTGTCTGACACCGTACGCGTCACCGCGCCAGGTCCGCGAGCTTCGCTCCGAAGTTCACGTGCAACACGTCCGCGTCGATCGCGAGCGCGGGCACGGACTTCACGCCGCGCTTCTCCGCCTCCGCGATGCGCGACCTCGCCTGGCCGAGGTGCACGACCTCGACGTCGTAGCGCAAGGGATCCAGCGCTCCGGCGAGCGCCTTCTCCGCGCTCACACAGACGGGGCAACCGGCGTGGTAGAAAACGGCTCGCTTCTTCGCGCTCATGACACTTCCTCGTGGGTTTCGATCGGACGGCACGCACACACCGCGTGGCGCGCTCCGCCAAGATCGATCGCGACCCGCGACCGCGAAAGAACGCACCTTTCGGTGAGTACCCCCGAATCACACGAGCCCGCGCCTCGGCAAACGTCGCAGCCGTCGTCGGGCCCTTCGACGAGCGTCGCCGCCATGCTGGAGAGCATCGTCGGCTGCAAGTGGTCGATCGCCATCCTGCTCGCGATCCGCGGCGGCACGACGCGCCCCAGTGCCTTGCAGCGCGCGCTGCCCGGCCTCTCCGCGAAGGTCATGAACGAGCGCCTCGCGAAACTGCAGCGCTTCGCGATCGTCGAGCGCACCGCACGCGGCACGAAGCCGCCGTTCGAAGTCGAGTACACACTCACGCCGTTCGGCCGCCGCTTCGAAGGCCTCGTCGACGAGGTCCAACGTCTCCAGAGCGAACTCGACGGCACACGTTGATCGCCGACACACCATGAACCCCAACGGCCGCTTCGCTCTCGTCGTCCGCCTCGCCGTCGCTGCGCTGTTGCTCGTGTACGGCCTCACGAAGCTGCCGCTGCCCGGCCACGTGCCGCAGTTCATCTACTCGCGCGATTGGACGTTCGATGCGCGCACGGGCGCCGCGCCGACGCTCGTCTGGCTCTTCTTCGGCTACGCGCCCTTCTACGGCTTCCTGATCGCGGCCGCCGAGATCGCCGCGGCGCTGCTCCTCGTGCTTCCGCGCACACGCACCGTCGGAGCACTGCTCGCCTTCGGGATGATGGCCAACGTGAGCGCGATGGACTGGGCCTTCGGCTTCCCGCTGCCCGCGACGCTGATCGCCACGTCGCTCGCCCTAGCGTCCCTCGCCCTGCTGCACGCCGATCGCGCGCGCCTCGCGCCGCTCTTCGGCGGCGCCGGCAGCCGCGCCGACACTCGCGAGTGAGCGTCGCGGCGCTCGGAGGTTCGGCGCGCGAGGCACGCCGAGCGGCCCCCGGCCACCAGCGGCGTGGTAGCCTCCCCGCATCGGCCGCACACGCCCCCCCATAGGTTCGACCTATGAGGCGGCCGCACCGAGTCGCATGCCGCTGCCCGCGCTCCCCCTCCGCCGTTCCGTCGCCGCAGCGGCGGCGCCTGCCGTGGTGCGCCGCTCGCCATGACCGACGGGATCGAGCTGCGCCATCTGCGCTACTTCCTCGGCGTCGCGCAGGCCGAGAGTTTCACGCGCGCCGCGGAGCGGCTCGGCATCTCGCAGCCGTCCGTCTCGCAGCAGATCAAGGACCTCGAGACGCGCCTCGGCACGCCGCTCTTCCGCCGTCTCGGCGGGCACGTCGAGTGCACCGAAGCGGGGCGTGCGTTCCAACTCGCGGCCGAGACGGTGCTGCGCAAACTCGACGACGCTGCCGCTTCCGTCCGCGCGCTGACGGAACTCGACAGCGGGCACGTCGAAGTCGGTGTCATCCCGGCGCTGCACCTCGCGTGGGTGCCGCAAACACTCGCTCACCTCGCTCGCGAACATCCGCGCATCACCGTCTCGGTGCGCGAACTGCCCGCGCACGCGATCGAGCGCGAACTCAGCGCCGGCCGCCTCGACGTCGGGCTCGGGCTCGAACGCGGCGCGACGCCCGGTCTCGTTTGGCAGCGGCTGCAGCGCGAGCATCTGGAGTTCATCGCGCCGCAGAGTCACCCGCTCGTGCAGCGGTTCACCGTCGACGTCGACGCACTCGCGGACGAGCCGCTCGTCCTCCTCCCGCCGACCTTCGACATCCGCCACGAGGTCGACGACGTCCTGCGCCGCGCGAAGGTGCAGGTGCGCCGCGCACACGAGATCGACACACTCGACTCGACGCTGTGCACCGTCGTCGCGACGGGCCGCGCCACGATCCTGCCGCCGATCGTGCTGCACGGCCGCGAGCACCTCGGCCTCGTGAGCCGACCGCTCACCGGCCGCCGCCGCGCACTCGCCTTCGGAATCGTGCGCCCGGAGTCCGACCTCGCACCGGCGGCGCGCGCGTTCACCGAGGCACTGCGCGCCCATCTCGCGAGCTGATCGCACACGCCGACGGTCACCAACGAACCAACGCTTCACACCCACCTCTGCCTCACACCTGCCCACATGCTCACGCGACGCACGTTCCTCGCCGGTTCAGCGACACTCTCCGCCGCCGCATTCGCGGCACGCATCGCCGCGGCCGGCCCGCACCAGGGCGACGGCCCCGAGACGCCGAAGATCAGCGTCGGCTTCGTCGCCGTCGCGAGCGGCGCGCCGCTCGTCGTCGCGCACGAACGCGGCTTCTTCGCGAAACACGGCCTCGAGTCGCGCATCTCGAAGGAAGCCAGTTGGGCCGCCGCGCGCGACAAACTCGTCTCGGGTGAGAACCACACGAGCCACGTGAAGATGGCTCAACCGATCGGCGGAACCATGAGCGCGCTCGGCGCCGACCCGACGCCGATGATCGCGCCCTACACGCTCTCGCGCAGCGGCTCGGCGTTCCTCGTCGCGAAGCCGCTCGCCGGGCGGCTCACGAAGGACCCGCAGACCTGGACCGCCATCGCCGCGGAGTACGCCGAGCGCAAGGAACCGTTCACGATCGCGCTGCCGCTCTTCCAGGGCTGGCACGGGATGATGTACCGCCACTTCCTCGCGAACGCGGGCATCCACGCGGACCAGCAGTTCAAGGTCATCACGCTGCCGCCGGCGCAGATGGTGCAGAACATGAAGGTCGGCACGATGCAGGCCTGCGCGATGGTCGAGCCTTGGGGCGTGCGCGGCGTTTCGACGAAGACTGCCGCGATGGTGATGTACGGACACGAACTGTGGCCTGCGCACCCGACCAAGTCGCTCGGCTTGATGGCCGACTTCGCCGAGAAGAACCCGAAGACGGTGCGAGCGATCCTGCGCGCGGTGCACGAGGCCGCGCTGTGGTGCGACCAGCCCGACAACCGTGAAACGCTGGCACAGATGCTCGCGGCTCCGAGCTATCTCCACACGCCGAAGGACCAAGTCCTGGCCGTGCTCGAGGGCCGCTTCGACTGGGGCGACGGGCGCACGGCTCACGAACCGCAGAACGCGATCACCTATTCGGTCGGCACCGCGCCGCAGCCGCGCGAGACGAAGTGGTTCATGGCCCAGCTCGCGCGCTGGGGCATGGTCGGCGGCGCGATCGACTACGACGCCGTCGCGAACTCGATCATGCGCCGCGATCTGTACGAGAGCGCACTGCGCGACCTCGGCGTGACGCCGGAGGCGCCGATCGACGAGCCGATCGCGTTCTGGGACGGCACCACTTTCGACCACCGCCGCGCCGCCGAACACGTGCGCGAGTACGCCGTGCACAGTCGCAAGGACTGACGCGCCGATGAGGCGAGGGCGTCGGCGAGCGCGCTGGAGGGCGCGCGCGCCGGCACGCTCTCGCTCGCCACGCTCCGACACGCGCCCCCCCAACTCGCGTCACCCGTCGACGCCGCATCCCCCGCTGCCCATGCGTTTCCTGCGATCGATCGCACCGCCGCTCGTCGGCATCACCCTGGCCCTCGTCGGCTGGGAGCTGACGAGCCGCTTCCTCGCGACGAGCCTGCCCGGCCCGCTCGCGACGTGGGAGTCGAGCAAGCTCTACGTCCTCGAACCGTTCGCCAAACGCGGCGAGATGGACCAAGGCATCCTGCGCTTCGCGTTCGAGTCGCTGAAGCTCGTCTTCGAGGGCTACCTGGTCGCACTGGCCCTCGCAATCCCGCTCGGCTTCGCGATCGGCCTGTCGCGCGCGTTCGGCGCCGCGGTCGATCCGATCGTGCAGCTCCTGCGCCCCGTCTCGCCGCTCGCCTGGCTGCCGCTCGGCCTCGTGCTGCTCGAGCGCTCGCGCCCGGCCGCGCTCTTCACGATCGCACTGTGTTCGATGTGGCCGACGGTGCTCAACATCGCCGCCGGTGTGCGCGCCGTGCCGCGTGAGTACCTCGACGTCGCGCGCATGCTGCGCCTCTCGCCGTTCGCGACGTTCACGAAGGTGCTCCTGCCCGCGACGTTGCCGTCGATGTTCACCGGCATGCGCGTCAGCCTCGGCATCGCGTGGCTCGCGATCGTCGCCGCCGAGATGCTCACCGGCGCGGCGGGCCTCGGCGGTTTCCTGTGGCAGGAGTACAACGCGCTGATCTACGAACACATCATCCTGTGCATCGTGACGATCGGCGTGATCGGCCTCGTGCTCGATCGCCTGATGATGTTCGCGGAAGCGTGCCTGCGCGGTCGGATGCGATGAGCACCGCCGTCCCCTGCATCGAACTCGCGAACGTCTGCAAGTCGTTCGGCGAGGGCGCGCGCCGACGCGAAGTGCTGCGCGGCGTCGACCTCTCCGTCGCGAGCGGCGAGTTCGTCGCCATCGTCGGCGGCTCGGGTTCGGGCAAGAGCACGCTCGTGTCGGTGCTCGTCGGCCTCGAACGCGCCGACAGCGGCCGCATCCTGCTCGACGGCGAACCGATCGACGGCCCGAGCCTCGCGCGCGCCGCCGTCTTCCAACAACACGCGCTGCTCCCGTGGCTCAGCGCCGAGCGCAACGTGCGCCTGGCCGTCGATCAGGTCTTCCGCAGCGAGCCCGCACCGGCCCGCGCGGAACGCGTGCGCGCCGCACTCGAACGCGTGCGCCTCACCGACGCCGCACACAAACTGCCCGGCGAATTGTCGGGCGGCATGCGCCAGCGCGTCGCCGTCGCGCGCGCGCTCGCGATGGAGCCGCGCGTCCTCCTGCTCGACGAGCCGTTCGGCGCACTCGACGCACTCACACGCGGCGCGTTGCAAGACGAGCTTCAGCAGATCTGGCAGCACGAGCGCACGACCGTGCTCATGATCACGAACGACATCGGCGAGGCGCTGCTGCTCGCCGATCGTGTGGCCGTGCTGCAACCCGACGGCCGCCTCGGCGCGCCGGTGGCCGTCGACGTGCCGCGCCCGCGCGCGCGCGCCGACCTCGCGACGGATGCGCGCTTCCGCGCGGTGCGTGAGCGTCTCGGCGCCGCGGCTCCCGCTTCACGCTCCGCGACGCACTCCCCGTCAGCGAGCCCCAACCCGCCCGCCGCTGCGCGCGCGTCGCGCACCGAAGGCACGCACGCCGAACCGGCCCGCTCCGCACCCGCACACTCCGCTGCGCCGCTCCTCGTGGTGCGCGGCGTGCGCAAGGACTTCGATTTGCCCACCGGCTCCAACATCGTCCTCGAACGCGTCGACCTCGACGTCGCGCGCGGCGAGTTCGTGTGCCTGCTCGGCCACTCGGGCTGCGGCAAGACGACGCTGCTCTCGCTCGTCGCCGGCCTCACGACGCCGACCGCCGGCCGCCTCGAACTCGACGGCGAACCGATCCGCCGCGCCGGTCCCGACCGCGCGCTCGTCTTCCAGAGCCACGCCCTCCTGCCCTGGCTGAGCGTCTTCGACAACGTGCGCCTCGGCCTCGACCGCACGCACGCGCAGCTCTCCCGTGCCGACCGCGACGCGCGCGCGCGCGACGTGCTCACGCGCGTCGGCCTCGGCAACGCGCTCGACACGCGCCCCGCCGACCTGTCGGCCGGCATGCGCCAACGCGTCGGTGTCGCGCGCGCCTTCGCCCTCGAGCCGCGCCTGCTGCTCCTCGACGAGCCCTTCGGCAGCCTCGATCCCGCCACGCGCCGCGAACTCCAAGACGTGCTGCTCGAACTGTGGCAGTCGAGCGGCATGGCTGCGCTCATGGTCACGCACGACGTCGACGAAGCGCTACTCCTGGCCGACCGCATCGCGCTCATGACCAACGGCCCGCGCGCCACGATCGCCGAATTCGTGCACGTCGACGCGCCGCGCCCGCGCCGCAGCGACGACACGAGTCCCGAACACCTCGCGCGCCGCCGCCGCATCCTCGACTTCCTCGCGCACGGCCCGACCGCGGCGCGCTGAACCGCCGCGAATCCGTACGCTCGCTGTCAGTCCGCGCGCCCTTCTCGCGCCACGACGGCGGGGAGCGTCGCTCCCTCGAACCGCAAGGAGACCACCATGGCCGGCACGAAGTACGTCGAGTTGAAAGTCGTCTGCAAGGAACTGTTCGACAAGAAGCTCGAGAAGAGCCTCGTCGACCGCGCGACCGCGATCGCGAAGAACCAGATCGACAACAAGAGCGGCGGCGCGCTCACCACGAAGACCAAGTCGAAGGAGGGCTTCATCGTCACCCTCGACCTCACCATCAAGGCCGACGACAAGGCCGCGCCGACCAAACTCGACGGCAAACTCGCCATCACCGCCATCTCGATCGGCGGCACGGCGAAGGCCTTCACGGGTTCGTCGAACGGCAAGGTCGACGGCTTCGGCAAGAAGCCCGAGAACGGCGCCAATGACCTGGTCGACGCGCTCGTCGAAGACTTGATGGTCAAGG
>JBIKNC010000232.1:0-6688 GCA_044358925.1 Planctomycetota bacterium
CGGCGTCGCCCCGTCGACCGTCGAGTACTGGAAGCAGAGCGGGTCGTGAGTGCGCTCGCGCCGCGGCCCCTGCGGCGCGCGAGGTGACCCTCTCGTGTGCACGGCGAGCTGGATCCACGTCGATGGCAGTTTCGAGCTGTTCTTCAATCGCGACGAACAGCGCACGCGTGCGCCGGCAGCGCCGCCGCGCGTGGTCGACCTCGACGGAGTGCGCGCCTTGATGCCGATCGACGGTCAGGATCACGGCACGTGGATCGCCGCGAACGAATTCGGCCTGGTCATCTGTCTGTTGAACCTCTACGAAGTCGCGTACGCGCCGGCCGCGCCGACGAGTCGCGGTCGCGTCGTCACGGAACTCGCGCGCGCGCGGACGCTCGCCGAAGCGCGTGAGCGTTTGGAAGCGCAGCCGCTCGTGAGCCTGCGCGCGTTCACGGTCGCGCTCTTCGCTCCGCGTGCCGACGAGCTCCGCAGCGCGGTCGTGAGTTGGGACGGCGTGGCTCTGCGCGAAGAATCGGCGCCGCCCGCACCGCCGCTCGTGTCGTCCGGCTTCGACCTGCCGCGCGTGCGCGCGGCGCGCGTCGCGGCCTGGAGCGAACTCGTCGATCGGCGCGGTGGGCCGAATGTGCAGCGGCTCGAGCACTACCACGCGAGCAAGTTGCCCGAGCCCGGCGCACTCGCGGTCGCGATGGAGCGCGCCGATGCGTGGACCGTCAGCCACTCGCGTGTGTCCGTCGACGATGCACGCGTCGTCATGAGCTACACACCCGGCGTGCCGCCCGGGACGTCGCCCGCCGTCGTCGCCCAACTGCCGCGCCGGAGCGCACTCGGGGCGTGAGCGACGCGCCGTCCTTCGCCACGAAGCCGCGCATGCGACTGCGCTGGTGGCTTCTCGCGTACGCGCTGCTGCTCGCCGCATCGCATGCCGTGCGGCTCGCCACGCCGGCAGCGCCCGTCGTGACTCCGGACGGCCGCAGCGTGATCGAACTCGCGGAAGTGCTGCCCGACGGCACCCGCGGGGCCGGGCGCGTGCGCGTCGTGTACGGAGAGAGCGGCCCCGCCGATGCACCCGTCGTGCTCGGTGTGCACGGCAGTCCGAGCGGCGGCGAAGATTTGGCGCAGGTCGCCGGCCTGCTCTCCGATCGTTTCAGAGTGATCTGGGTGCACCTGCCCGGCTTCGGCGCGTCGACACGCGAGGTGCCGAACTACTCGGTGCTCGCGCACGCGCGCTACCTCGAAGAACTCGTCGAAGAGCTCGCACTCGAACGCGTGCACCTCGTCGGTTTCTCGATGGGCGGCGGTGTGGTGCTCGAACTCGCGCCGCTGCTGGGCGAACGTTGCGCGTCGGTCACGCTCCTGTCCGCGATCGGCGTGCAGGAGCTCGAGTGGCTCGGCGACTATTCGCTCAACCACGGTGTGCACGGACTGCAACTCGCGGCGCTGCTCGCGCTGCGCGAAGGCGTGCCGCATTTCGGCGCGTTCGAAGACAGCTTCCTCTCCGTCGAGTACGCGCGCAATTTCTACGACACCGATCAGCGACCGCTGCGCGAGCGCATCTCGAATCTCCACGCGCCGCTGCTCGTGATCCACGGGCGCTCGGATCCGCTCGTGCCGTTCGACGCGGCGCTCGAGCACCATCGCATCGCGCCGCACAGCGAACTCGTCGCGTTCGACGGCGACCACTTCGCGACGTTCCTCGCGCCGGAAGTCGTCGCCGCGCCGCTCGGCGATTTCCTGACGCGCGTCGAGGCGGGCAGCGCCGCGCGCCGCACCGCCGCGACGCCCGAACGGGTCGCAGCCGCCGCGCGCCCGTTCGACCCGAGCGGCGCGTCGATCGAGGGCTTCGCACTCGTCGCGATCATGTGCATGCTCGCACTCGCGACGCTCGTCAGCGAAGACTTGACGTGTGTGCTCGCAGGGGCGCTCGTCGCTCAAGGGCGTCTCGACTTCTGGCCCGCGGCCGCGGCCTGCTTCGTCGGCATCTACGTCGGCGATCTCATGCTCTTCCTCGCCGGGCGCTTCTTCGGCGCACGTGCACTCGCGCGCGCGCCTCTGCGTTGGGTCGTCTCCGAAACGCGCGCCGAACGCGCGGCCGAGTGGCTCGAGCGCCGCGGCCTCGCCGTCATCTTCCTCTCCCGCTTCACGCCCGGCATGCGGCTGCCGACGTACTTCGCGTCGGGCGCCCTCGGTGCGCGCGCGTCGACGTTCGCGCTCTACTTCGCGATCGCCGCGGGTGTGTGGACGCCGCTGCTCGTGTGGCTCGCGAGTTTCCTCGGCAACGAGCTGCTCGCCAGCCTCGAGTTCCTGCACCACAACCTCCTCCTCGCACTCGGCCTCACCGTCGCGCTCGGGTTCGTCGGCGTGAAGCTCGTTCTGCCGCTCCTGTCGTGGCGCGGCCGCCGCCGACTCGTCGGTTCGTGGCGCCGCCTGACGAAGTGGGAGTTCTGGCCCGCGTGGGCCTTCTATCCGCCGATCGTGCTGTGGATCTGTTGGCTCGCGTTGCGCCATCGCGGCGCGACGACGTGGTGCGCCGCCAACCCGGGCATCGAGAACGGCGGCGTGGTGGGGGAGAGCAAGACCGCGATCCTCGCCGCACTCGCGACGAGTTCACCAGGCGCGGAAGCCGTGCCGCCTTTCATCGGCCTGCCGATCGCGCTCGGAGCGGAAGAGCGCGTACGCCGCTTCGAAGCATTCCGTGCGCAGCACGCACTCGAATTCCCGATCGTCGTCAAGCCCGACGCGGGTCAGCGCGGTTCGGGTGTACTCGTCGCGCGCGACGCGGCGAGTGCTCACGCCTACTTGCGCGAGGCGCCGCTCGATCTCGTCGCGCAGGCCTACGCGCCCGGTCAGGAGTTCGGCGTCTTCTACGCGCGCCTGCCCAGCGAACCGCACGGCCGCATCATCTCGATCACCGAGAAGCACCTCGCGACGGTCACGGGCGACGGCGTGCACACGCTCGAAGAACTCGTCCTCGCCGATCCGCGCGCCGTGTGCATGGCCGACTACTACCTGCACAAGAACCACCGCCACGTGAACGACGTGCTCTCGGCGGGCGAGGTGCGCGCACTCGGCGATCTCGGCACCCACGCGCGCGGTGCAATCTTCCTCGACGCGGGCGAACTCGCGACGCCGCAGCTCACGGCGGCGATCGACGCGCTCTCCCACGGCTTCGACGGCTTCCACTTCGGGCGCTACGACCTGCGTGCGCCGTCGCGTGAGGCGCTCGCGCGCGGCGAAGCGTTGCGTGTGATCGAGCTCAACGGCGTCACGTCCGAGAGCACCCACGTCTACGACCCGAAGCACTCCGTGCTGTACGGCTGGCGCACGTTCGGTGCGCAGTGGAGCCTCGCGTTCGCGATCGGCGCGCAGAACCGCGCGCGCGGCGCGAAGGTGCCGCGCATCGTCGATCTCTTGCGCGCGTGGCGCGACTACCGCCGCGGGCAAGTGCGCCACCAGGGCGGCTGAGCGGCTCCGACGGGACGGTCGAGGTCGTGTTCGACGAAGAGTTGCGATGCGCAGGCATTTCAGCATGCCAACGACGTCCAACGCGTCGCCGCTGACAGGCCGCCGTTGCCGTGCTCCTTTGCTTTGACTTTGCGTCCTTTGCGTCCTTTGCGGTGACGTGCAACAGGTACGTGGTCCCGGGCGTTGCACGTCACCGCAAAGGACGCAAAGGACGCAAAGTCAAAGCAAAGGAACGCAGCGCAGGAGAGTGGAGGCGCCGGCGGATTGAGAGGGTGCTGACGATCGCACGAAGGCGTCGCCGCGTCACTCGCCGCTCGAGCGGCGGCGGTACTGATCGAGGAAGACCTGATCGAGTACGCGCTGTTTGCGTTCGGGCACGCGTTCGATCGGTTCGGCGGCCGGTGTCGGTTGTTCGCCGAGCTCGGGGTGTTCGACGCGTTCGACGAAACGCTCCCAGCGCGTCGGCTGTGCCGGAGCGGAGCCCGACGTGGACGCCGCTGCGGCGGCCGCGATGATCGACGCCGTGGGCCGCTCGGTGCGCACGCGCGGCTCGGGTGCGGCGGCGGCGCGTTCGACGCGGCGTTCGAGTGACGGCGCGGGAGCAGCGGGTGCGCTCGGAGTCGGCGCACGCTCGGTCCGTTGCTCGCGCGGCTCGGGGCGCGGCTCGGGGCGCTGTTCCGCGGCGCGCTGCTCGCGCATCTCACGCGTGCGTTCCGCGACGACTTCGAGGTGCTGACCGAGGCCGTCCAGCGTGCGTTCGAGGCGCGCGAGCCGCACGTCGTCGTGCGCCATGCGCCGGCGCTGCCACACGAAGGCGACCACGAGCGCAGCGACGATGACGGCGATCAGCAGGAGTTCCATGAGCCAAGGGAAGCTGTTCGAGTTGTTCGTGTTCGGGGGCGTGTTCTTTGCGGAACTCTGCGTCGAGGTCGGCGCCTGCGCGTCGGCGCGTAGCGCTTCGACGCCGGTCGCGAGGGCGGCCAGCGACTCTTCGACGCGCGCGAAACGCGCACCGCCGTCGCCGCCCGCGGCTGCCGTCGACAGCTCGAGAGCTTCGATGCGGTCGCCGTCGGCACTCTGCGACTGCTCGAGTCGCACGAGCAACTCGGGCAGCGGTGTGAATTCGTTGACGCGGGCATCGAGCGCCGCGACACGCGCTTCGAGTTCCTCGGCACGCGCTTCGTCGTCGGCACGGCTCTCGTTCGCGAGCCGCTCACGTGCGATCGCGGCCGTCTCCAGTTCGTCCACGGCCAGCGCGAGCTCGGCGCGTGCGCTCTCCGCCTCGAGTTGGCGCGCGCGCGCCCCGTCGGCTTCCGCGGAGAGCACTTCGATGCGCAACTTCTGTTCGGCCGCGACGGCTTCGAGTGCGAGGCGATCCGCGCGAGCGTCGTCGCCCGCCCGCGCGAGTGCGCGGTCCTGCTTCGTGTTGGCATCGACCAGCGCCTGATTCGCGCGCTCGAGCGCGGCGAAGCGCGCTTCCACGACTTCGCTCGACAGGAGGCCGCTGCCGATCACTTCGAGCGGGCGGTCCGCCGTCGGTCCGCCGCTCTTCGCGCGTTCGATGCGCGCTGCGACGCGCTCGGGCACTTGTTCGACGCCGCCGGTCAGCGAACAGCCGATCGCGAACGGCAGCAGGAACGACGCGATGGCGGCGGGAAGGGCGACGGAAAGGCGCATGGGGGAGTTTCGAATCCTACCCCGTGCTGCGCGCGTGTCGCGGGATCAACGACGCGCGCCGCCGCCGACGAGTGCACGCGGACGCAGGCCGAGTGAGAGCGCGAAGTTGGGTCCGCTGCTCGCACAGAAGACCGAGTGCAGTGCCGTCGCGCGCCACCCGTGGTTCGGCAAGAGGATGGCGTCGCCGGCGCGCAGAACGACCGCGTGGCCGAGGTCCGCGAGGAACGACGTGAACGCGGGGCCGTGGTTCACGAGCGCCCCGAGGCGGCCCTGACCGGGCGCGCCGAGTTCGTCGACGAGCGCGAACGGATCGCCGTTCGCCGCGGCGACGGCGTCGAGCGCTCCGCTCGGCGCGAGCTCTTCGACGATCCACGGCGCGTCCGTGAGTTGTTCGGCGAACTCGAACACGCGCTTCGCGAGCTGCAACGTCGACAGCGCGAGCCACGCCGTCGCACCCGCGAGCTGCACGAACAACACACCGCGCTGACCGTTCTCTTCGGCGGCGGCGAACGCGTCGTGGTGGAACAACGCGCCGCCCTGCGGCCGATTCCAGTACGCGATCGGACACGCGGCGCCGAGCGGCAGCCCGGCGATCTGTGCCAGCTCGCGTTGGAACTCGGCGTCGTCGTCGACGAGTGCGAGTTCGGGGAAGACCGCGCGCGCCAGTGCGGTCGTCGCGCGGTGCGCGTTGCGGTCGTCGCTGTCGTCGTCGTCGACCTCGCGTCCGAAGCCGAAGCGCAGTCGCACGGAGGCGTCGCCGTCGAACGTCGAAAGGCGTCCGGCCTTCGCGAACGATGCGAGCGCGCCCGGCGCTGCGTTGCGATCGAGGACGTGTGCGGTCGCGAGGTCGCGCTCGGTGTCGCCGCCGCTCGCGTCGACGCGCGCGAGCGCGAAGCGCGGATGGCGCGCGAGTCGCGTGCGCATCAAGGACTCGAGCCCACCGCCTTCGAGCAGCTTCTCGCCGGCGCGCACCGAACCGTGGATCTCGTTGCGCCACTCGGTCAGCGCCGGCGCGAAGCGCCCGCGCCACACGAGGGGGCGCGCCTCGGTGAAACGCCGGCGGCACATCGACGGCCGCGGAAGCTCGCTGCGTGCATCGAGTTCGGGGTCGAGTTCGACCCATGTGCCGTGCGCGCGGCCGCGGCGTTCGAGCACGACCCGTGCGCGTCCCTCTGCCGCGAGTGCCGCGTCGAGATCGGCTTCGCCTGCACCTGCGTCTTCGGTCGCATCGTCGTCGTCACCCGTCACGTCGAGCGCGACGATCGGCCGCGCGCCGTCGATCGGGGTGCGGTCGCGGGCATCGAGCAGTTCGCGCAGGGCTTCGTTCATGTCGTCAACGTGTCGAGCGGTCGCCTTCGAGTTCAGCGCGCGCACGCACGCACCACCACCACGCACCCATGCCGGCGATGGCGACACACAGAGTAGAGGTCACCTGCTCGATCGCCAGGCCGGCGTCGTACATGACTCCGGCCAGCAGCGTGAACGCGCTGAACGAGATCGTCGTCCCGAGGAAGTCGAGCGCGTGCACCCGCCCGCGGAAGTGGTCGGC
>JBIKNC010000044.1:0-22787 GCA_044358925.1 Planctomycetota bacterium
TCGCGACGCTGCGCGCCGACGACGACGTGCAGCGGCGCGCGAGCCTGGCCGAGCTGCGCCGCCTCGCGCGCGATCACGGCGACGAGATCGAGCTGCTCGGCTACCACGACTTCAGCGAGTTCCCGGTCGCGGCGCTCGGCGTGTGAATGCACGCGCACGAACGCGCCGCTCGGACGCCGCTCAGGCGTCGCGCGTCGGCAGCGAGCGCGCGTTCGCCTCGTTCGCGTACTCGAGTGCGAGCAGGCTGTAGGCGGCCACGTGGCGCATCTGGTCGCCGCTCGTCTCGGCGCGCGCGCGTTCGAGCGCGTGGCGGGCGAGTTCGAGCGCCATGTCGGCGCGGCGCACGTACGCGGCCAGCTCCACCTCCGTCGGCGTCGTCGGCGCGGGCGGCACGACCGAGCGCACGCGCTCGAGGATGGTCTCGACGCGCGCGAGGTCGCTTTCGTAGTACTCGGCGACGGTGGCGAGGCGCTCGGGGTAGGTCGTCGGGCGCGACGTGCTGCAGGCCGACAGGACGGGCAGGGCCAGGGCGACGGCGAGGAAGGAGCGCAGCAGCATGGGTTCGATACTAGCAGTCCGTTGAAGAAGTCCCTGCTGCGCCTTCGCGCCGTTCGCCGATGCGTCGTCAGACTCGTCGATTCGTGCTCAGCGACCTCAGAGGTCGCTTCCGCCGCCTCGACTTCGTCTTCCTAGCCTCGACGAACAGCGCGAAGGCTCGCGACGGGACTTCTTCAACGGACTGCTAGCCGCGGTTCGTGTGGCTCGGGAGGCGGTTGGCGTGCACAGCCCGCCGTGAATCGGCGAAAGCCGCGCCCGACTACGCCCTGCGAGCCGGGTGAGTTCCCCGGCTCGCGGGATTCGCGTCACTTCGTCTTCCGCTCCTCGGCGCCGCGAAGTTCCAAGAGCGCATCGGCGAACGCCTCACCGATCGGCGCGAGGATCTTCGCCGCGCCGAGGTAGTGGTAGCCGCCGTTCGAGATGCCCTCGAGTCGTTTGCGGTCGGCCTTCGAGAACTCCTTCTCGATCGCCTTCTCGCGCCGCCGCTCGCGTTCCTCGTCGGTCCAGTCGGGGTTCTGTTCGGATTCGCGATGGAACTCGTCGCCGAATCGCTCCCAGCGCTGCTGGAGCGCATCGAGTTCGTCGTCCCAGAACACGGCGGTCTCGACGGCGACCACGTTGCCTTGGAACTCGGGCAGCCGCGTCGGCGCGCGTTGCGCTTGGCGGAAGTTCGCCTGCTGCGTGCCCTCGTTCTCCTTCAGGCCGCCGATGCCCATCACGCCGATGACGACGGGGAGCTGCGGTGCTTCGAGGTCGCGGCGCACGTCGCGGATCAGGTGCGTGAGCAGCTCCGCGTACAGGTCGTAGCCGCCCGGCTCGGAGTTCTTCTCGTACGTCCAGTCCGAGACGAGGTCGTTGAAGCCCTGGAACCACACGAAGCCCGCCAGTTCGAAGCCCTGCTGCGGGTCGTAGGCGGGGACGACGCGCTGGATGTCGGCGAGCACGAAGCGCACGTGCTCGATCATCGCGCGGTAGTAGACGCCCGTCGCTTCGAGCCGTTCGGCGCGCGCCTTCTCGAGGTCTTCGCCGCGTTCCTTCATCTGCCCGAGTTCGTACTCGCTCCACGCGTACGGCCCGGCGCTCGGCGGGCGGAAGTCGGTGTGCAGACTGCGGCCGCCCCACGAAGTCTTGATGATCAGGATCGGCTCGCCGAGCTGCTCCTCCATCTCGAGGCCGAACGTGAACTCGGGCCCGATCTTGTCCTCGGGCGCGCCGAAGCCGACCGTCAGGCGGCCCGTCGCCTCCTGCAGGTCGGAGTAGGCGTCGCCGAGGCAGCCGATCGACGAGATCCAGACCTTGTCGCACACGCGCGGCTCGCCTTTGCTGTCGCGCATCCGCTTCAAGAGCGGCGCCGTCTTCGGATCGTCGGCCATGGAGTCGAACGTCGAGACATGCGCGTGGCCCTGCATGTTCGATTGGCCCGCGAGCACGTAGACCTTGAGCGGCTTCGCGGCGGCGGGTTCCACGGGCGCGTCGCCCGCGCCGGCGCTGCTGCACACGGACGCGAAGGCGAGGGCGGCGAGGAGGCGCAGGTGGGTTCGTCGATCGGTGGACGTCATCGGAGCGTGATTCGAGAGGCGGCTCGTCGTGGTCGCGGGGCAGCGCGCGACCGGTCGCGCGCACGTGCACATCGGAACCGATTCGGCCGCGGCGGTGGTGGGGGCGCGGCGCCGATCTCTCGCGAACTCACCGGTGAACATGAAGATGTCGGCGGCGGAGCGGGGAGTTGTGGGCGGGCTGCTAGGCTCTGTGGAGTACGCGCCCGTGGCTCAGCGGAAGAGCATCGGTCTTCGGAACCGAGGGTCGGGGGTTCGAATCCCTCCGGGCGTACCAACCACCGAGCGCAGGTCTCTGTTCGCAGGCGCGCGGACCAGTCGCCAGGTGCACGTCGATGGACCAGTCCAAGAAGTGGCTGCCCCTGTTCGGGGTGATCGGTGTGCTCAGCGTCGTCGCCCTGTCGGCGAAGTGGAGCGCATGGCCGAAGAGCACCCTCGAGGGCTTCGTGGCCGACACCTCACAGGGCCGCATCGTCGATGCAGCGCGGCAACTCGCGGCGCCCTGTGAGTTGGTGCTGCTCGCGGACGGCGGCTTGCGCGTGGTCGACGCTTCGGGTCGTGAGACCCTGCTCGCCGCCGGGCACCGTTTCGTGGCCAGCAGCGCGGCCGCGGCACCGAAGCGCGGCTTCCAAGACACCCTCGCAGCGCGGCAGCTCGGCGAAGTGTCGGTCGTCTACGACCAACCCGAAGCGCGGCGTTTCGTGCTGCAGCTCACGTGTGTGCGCGACGAGGTGCGCATCGACGCGCTCACGCTGCCCTGACGGCGCGGAGCATGTGAGGCGGCCGCCGTTCAGTGCGTGAACTCGAGCCACGTCGCGACCGCGGCTCCACCGGGCGCGAATTCGAACTGGAACACGCGCGGGTCGTCTTCGAACGTCGGCGGCGTGAACGCCGCAGCGAGCGTCGTCCAGAAGCCGTGAACATCGCGCGGCACGATCCACGGCGGTGATTCGGACACCAGCATGTAGTGGGGGAACAGCACCTTCGCCGCGACGCTCCAGCGACCGGGCGGGATGCCGACGATGCGCCGGAACGTCGGATCGAACGCGCCGAGAAGCGTGTGGCCGCTCGCGCCTTCGAGAAACGCTCCGTGCACGCACCCGAACATGCGCGGCGGCGACGCCCAACGCAGATGGAGTGCAGCGTGCGGCGGGCGCTCGAGAAGGACGTTGGCGCACGCGAGCGCTGTGATCGTCACGGAGCTCGTTCCGATCACGGTCACCGATGGGTCGTGGTCCCAATGCGAACCGAGGCTGCGCCGCGCGGGCGCGAGCGTGTAGGTGCCGACCGGCAGGCCGTCGATGACGGCGCCGGCACTCGTGAGAGCGTCGTGGCGCGCGAGCCGGTCGATGTCGAGGTAGATGCCGCCGTCGAAGTCGCGGGTTCCGAGGATGAGGCCGGTGCCCGACTCCGCGAGTTCGCGCGCGCTGGTGCCGCCGCGCCACGCGATGGCGAGCGAACCTGTTGCGGCGGTCGTCGGCGTCGCCAGCACATCGACGACGTGGGCCGATGCGCCGAGTCGTCCGAAAAGCAGTACGGGCACGTCGCACACGAAGCCCGGCGGCTTGCGATCGATCGCGACGCTCCCGCGATCGAGCGCGAGCGCGTGATCGACGGCGTGCTCGATCAGCCAGTGGGTGTCGGCGCCGCGGTGTGCGCGGTCGACGCCCGTCGCGAGCAGAAGCAGCGCCTCGAACCACGACCGCTCGATCGGCTGCGGACCCGGGGCGAGGCCGGTTCCGCACCCGACGAACGGGTATTCGACGAGACGGTCGCCGAGCCCGCACAACCAACGCAGCTCGCGGTGAGGCTCGCCGTTCGCGTCGACGAAACGCACGCCGGCGCCGAGCAGCGGGCCCAAGTGATGTTCGTGTTCTTCGTCCGGCAGCAGCGCCAGCGGAACGAGCGGGTAGGTCGCACAGCCGTCCGCGAACGCGAGCGCGAACCACTCGCGTCCGCCGTCGAGTGCCCGGAAGGTGAAGCTCCCGTCGGCGGCCGTGTTCGTGGTGACGAAGTGTTCGCAGTCGGTGACGTGCTCCAGTTCGTCGAGGCGCAGCGCGGTCCAGTCGAGATCGGCGGGAAAGGCGATGACGAGTGCGCCGGCTGCCGGCACTTCGGTCGCGCCTGCGACGTGGCGCGCCGCGAGGACCGTTCCGTGTGCGTCGAACTGGCCGTCGAAGAGGCGCGGCGCGGGCGGTCGTCGCCAGTGATCGAAGCCGAGCACGGCCAGCAGCGCTGCCGCGACCGCGAACAGCGCGGCGACGATCACGAGCTTGCGGCGGGTGCTCACTCAGCGAGGCTACCGCACCGCTGCGGCTCGGTTGCGGTTCACCAGGGGGTCAGCTCGCGCAGGATCTTCCGGCGATCGACGTACGAGGTCACGGTGACGCCACTCGGAGTCAGCGAGTCGACGACGACGTCCACCCTCAGAAACGGCATCGGCGTGAAGGCGTGTGCCATGTCGATGTCGAACTCGCCTCCGCTGTGAACGATGCGCAGAGTCTTCGCTTCGAGGTCCTCCGGACTCAGCCATTGGATGAACCCATGTGGGCCGGTGAGCAGCGGCAGACCCCGCAACAACTCGCCGTTGCTCCGCACCAGCTCGAGCCGCTCGATTTCGACGGGAGAGCGGTTCGTGAAGTCGAATGTGACGTCGTCGTACGACTTCAACAGCGAACCCACGATCCACACGAAGATGATCGCCACGAACAGGCAACCGCCGCGGACGAGGCGCCGCTTGGTGCGCGCGTCGAACGGGTCGTTCGCGCCGTCCGTCGTTGCTCGTGACGCTTCCACGTCAGTCGACCGCGAACACGAGGTGCTCGCTCGGCCACGGATCGAGCGCCTCGAGCAATGCGTCGATCCAATCCGTGCCGAACACGGCGGCGTACTGCGCGGTCGAGAGCACGTCGGCTTGCGGCTCGCCGCGCGGCGTCAGTGAGTTCGTGATGCGGCGGTCGTGGCGCCGGCCCGTGCCGGTGCGGTTGGCGTGGACGCGTTCGGCGCGCTCGAGGATCTTCGCGACGCGGTCGGCGTTCTCGTCGGCGGCGCGTTTGAGGTGGTGTGCGAGGCCCTTCTCGACGAGCGCGAGATCGGCGCGCAGCTCCTTCAATTCGAGAGCGTGGCGCTGGATCAGTGCCTTCAGCCGATCGAGAACGGCGGGGCGCTCCGCGCTCGGCGGCGGAGGCAACGCGCCGCGCGTGCGCAGCACGAGTTCGACGTCGACGCTGCGCTTGTCGAGTGCGGCGCGTGCGTCCTGCGAGAGCAACGTGACCTGCGCGCGCGGCACGAACACACCGAGTGGAACGTGCGCGCATCGGCGCCAAAGGGCGCCCGCCGCGAATTCGTGCGCCACGTTCCAATCGCCGACCGTCGCCGCGACGGGCAGCACGAGTTCGCGCGCGAGCGCCTCGACGAGCGGCGCAGCGCTGAAATCCTGCGGCGCGGCGGCGATCAGGGCGGCGAGTTCGAGGCCGCTGCGCTGCGCCTCCTCGCCGGCGTGGAGGAAGTTGCTTGCGACGCCGTCGTTCGCGAGGTGCAGCGCGTGGCGCCGACCGTCGACGTGGCGGAACACGAGCGGCGCACCCGCGGCCTCGGGCGGCAGGAGTTGCGCGTCGGCCTGTGCGACGAGCCGCGCGAGCGCACGTCCGAGCGGCTCGCGCACGTGGCGCGGCTCGACGACGAGCAGTCCGTGCTGACCGAGCAGCGCGAACAACACCCGCCGCTGCGCTTCGGCCAGCGTCTCGTCCGCGCGCGGAACACACAGCGCGAGTGCCGCGGCGCTTCGCGGACCTTCGGGCAGGATCTGCGCGAGGTGCGCGGCGGCGGCGCCGAGGTGGTGCTCGTGCTCGTCGAGTGTGATCGAACCGATCGGCCGTGCGCCGCGCCCGAACGACGCGAGGCCGCTCTTCGTGAGGTCGAGGTGGCGGTTGACGAGCCACACCGAGTGCGCATCGGCGCGGTCGTGTTCGTCGCTTGCCAGCCACACGAGCGGCACCACCGGCCGCGCCCACGTCCGTTCGAGTTCGCGCGCGAGTGCGATCGCGTGCAGCGCGGCGACGAGCGTCGCGAGCGGCCCGCCCAGGAACCCGACCGCCACCGGCGCGACGACACACGTCGCACGCGGGTCTTCGAAGCGCACGAGTGCGCGCTCGACGGCCGGATGCAGCGCCGCGAGCGGGTGTGCGGCGCGCAGCGCCAGGGCGAGCTCCTCGCGATCGACGATCGACTCGTCGAGGGCGCCCGCGTGCTCGGGACACTCCGCGGTGCGCGCGGGCACCGTGATGCCGGCGGCTCCGGCGCTCCAGCCGAACGCCGCCGGCCGCGGCCGCTGCGCCAGCACGTCGCGCCCGAACGCATCGAGCCCGATCACGTCGCCCGGCAGATGGCGCACTTCGAACGCCATCGCAAGCTCAGCGGCGCAGCGCGCCCGCGAGGTCGGCGCGCATCGCGTCGAGGGCGACGCTCGCGGCGCTCTTCCAATCACCGGCCGCGCCGCCACTCGGCGCCGTCTTGTACGCGAACGCGATCCCGCGCGACGACGCGACGATCGCGCCGCGGCCGCGCGCGTCGAACGCCGGCACGACGTCCTTCGCCGTCGCGCCTTGTGCGCCGTAGCCCGGCAGCAGCAGGAACGCACGCGGCATCAACCGTCGCCACTGCGCGAGCTGATCGGGATGTGTCGCGCCGCACACGGCACCGATCGAGGAGAAGCCGCTCTCGCCGACCGATGCGCGGCCGAGTGTGTCGACGCCCTGCGCGACGAGTTCGCTGACCGGCGGTGTGCCGTGCCCCTGCCACGCACCGCTGCCCGGATTCGACGTGCGCACGAGCACGAACAGACCGCCGCCGACGCGCGCCGCTTCTTTGGCGAACGGCTCGAGCGTGTCGAGCCCGAGGTACGGACTGACCGTGATCGCGTCGCACGCGCCGACGCCGCCCGGCGGCGCGAAGAACGCCTTCGCGTACGCCTCGGCCGTCGTCGCGATGTCGCCGCGTTTCACGTCGCCCACGACGAGCAGCCCGAGCTTGCGCGCGTGGTCGACGACGCGCTCGAACGCGGCGACGCCATGCGAGCCGAGCCGCTCGAAGAACGCGCTCTGCGGCTTCACCGCCGGCACGCGGTCGGCGCACACGTCCGTGAGCTCACAGCAGAAGCGCGCGACGAGTTCCGCGCGCTCCGCGATCGGTCGACGTTCGTCCGCCGCGCCGTCGAACGGCTTGGGCAGCATCTCGAGATGCGGATCGAGCCCCAGCAGCACGGGCGCACCTTTCTCCTCGATGGCGTTGGCGAGACGGTCGCCGAAGGGCGTGGTCATGCAGCGGATCGTACGGCGGCGCGACCCACCGACCCAGGCGCGCGTCGGCCTGCGTGTGTTGACGAGAGGCCGACGCGAGCCCGAGTCACATCAGTTCGGCGCCATGCCGAGCGTGACCTTCAACACACCACCCGGATGCACCGCGCCCGGATCGGGAGCGATGACGAGCCCGCTCCCGTTGCCGTCGTTCGTGACGTCCACACCGATGCGGTAGTGCAGTCGGTTCGACATCTGGAGCGGGTTCGACGGGAACACGACGGGGTTCCACATAACGGCTTGCGCATACACGTCGAGGCCGATGAACAGCGGATCGTTCGGCACGGTCAGGTGCGGCACGGCCTCCGAGAGGATCGGCAGGACGAAGAACGGCTCGACGAGCAGCCGATCGCCGCCGCCGAGATCGACGTCCGCCTTCGCGATGCCGACGAGCAGCAGGCACTCGCGCACTTCGACGACGACGGAGCAGCTCGACTCCTGACCGAACTCGTCGAGCAGCGTGTAGGTGAAGCGCCACTGGCCGACCTGGTCGTTCGCGTTCGGCGTCCACGCGAACTGCGTCGTCGCCGGCGCGCCCGTCACCGGCAGGCTCGGCGTTTGGGTCGCGCCCGGCGGCAGCGCGGCGGGAACGAACGGATGGAAGCCGCCGCCGTTCTTCGGTGCGGCGAACGACACGGATACGTCCGTGATGGTGCAGGCGCCGAAGTCACCGCTGGCGACGACCGGATACGTCGCCACAGCGCCAAAGTACACCGGCATCTCGAGTGCGCCGGCCTCGACCGCAGGAGTGGGTGGGATACAGAAAGGCGGCAGTGAGTCGATGTCGAAGGCGTAGACCGCTCCGGCGCCGAACACACTGTTGTCGGACGAATCGCCGTTCACACCGGTCGCTCCACCGTCTTCCGACGCGGCCGAAACGACGAGCGTAGTTCCATCGATCGCCAACACACGGCCGAAGCGATCGAGTGCGTCGGGATTCGACGATTTGACGTACGAGATCTGTTTCCAGCCCGACGGAGATCGACGGAACACGTAGGCGGCACCAGCGCCCGCAATCGTGTTGTCGCCCTGATCTCCGAACATTCCCGCGGAGGCGCTGTCCTCCCCGAACGCTCCGACGACGATCAGATCGCCTGACACGGAAGCCGACGCACCGAAGAAGTCGTCCTCTTCCGCATTGGAGGCCTTCAGGTAGGCGCGCTGTGCCCAATTGGATCCCTGGCGATGGAAGACGAATACCGCACCTACGTCGTCACCGCTGTCGTCGGCTTGGTTCCCGTTGATTCCGGTTGCCGTGCTGTCCTCGTACTGCGAGCAAACGACCAACGTGTTGTTCGAGACGTCGAGAAATTCGCCGAAGCGATCTCCCTCCCTCGGAAACAGCGGTTTGACGTAGGCCTGCTGCGTCCACGTGGAACCTTGGCGCACGAACACGTAGACCGCGCCGGACAAGGTCAGACTGTTGTCGCTCTGATCGCCGTTCACTCCGGAGGCGTTGCTGTCCTCGGAGACCGCTCCGACCACGATTGTGTCGCCATCGATTGCGACCGCGCCACCGAAGAAGTCCTGTCCACCCGCGTTCGAAGCCTTGATGTAGGCCTGCTGAGTCCAGGTTGTGCCGTTCCTGACGAAGACGTAGGCTGCGCCGACCGAGTTGCCGTCGTTGTTCGACTGATCGCCATTGATGCCTGTCGCCGTGCTTCCTTCGTTGGTGGATGTCACGACGATCGTGTCGCCGGAGATGTCGACATCGACGCCGAACTGGTCACCGACGTCCGCGTTCGAGGCCTTCAGGTAGGCCTGTTGCGTCCAGACGTTCCCATCGCGAACGAAGACGTAGGCGGCTCCGGAATCGATCGAGCCATCGCTGCTGGGATCTCCATCGACGCCGACGGAAGCGCCATCCTCGTTCGGGACGCCCACGACGATCGTGTTGCCGTCGATTGCAACAGACGTGGCGAACCGATCGTGATCGTCGGTGCTCGCCGCCTTGAGGTAGGCCTGCTGTGCCCAAAGTCCTCCGCTGCGGACGAACACGTACGCTCCACCCGAGTCCGGTTCGGAGTTGTCGGTCGGATCGCCGTCCACGCCCGTCGCGCCGCTGTCATCGCTGAGCATTCCGACGACGATGGTGTCACCGGAAACGCCGACATCGGTGCCGAACGAGTTGTTGAACAGGTTGTGCGCCGCCTTCAGATAGGCGCTTTGCACGATCGGATCGATCGTCAGCGGATAGTCGGCGTCCGTGTCGTCGACGGCGATGCGAAGCACGTCGCCGACGAGTTCGAGGCGCGCGGGGAGAAGGTCGCCGTCGGTGTCGAAGGCGACGAGGCCGCAGTAGGTGAGTGCGACGGCGCCGTTCACATGGCGGAGCGTGAGGCCGCGCGCATTCGTGTCGATGCTCGGCGCGAGGGTGGTCGTGAGTGCGAGGTCGACGAACAACTCTCCGGAGCCGCTCGGCCGCGCGGCGAGCGTGAAGCCGTGCTCCAGGCCGCGGTCGTGGTTGTGCCACCACTCGACGAGGCCGCCCGTGAAATCGCGCTCGAAGCGGCGACCCGCGGCGCGCGCGGCGAGTTCGTCGCTCGCTGGTGTGAACGCGTCGGCGCGGCCCCAGCGCTCGAGTTCGAACGCGACGGACGCTCCGCCGCCCTCGCGTTCGAGGTGCGCGCAGCCGTCCTCGAAACGGATGCCAAGTCCCTGCGCGTGATTGAACGCAGTGTGCGCCTCACCGCGAGCTTCGACGGCGTGGCGCGCGTCGGCGTGCGCGGCGCGGATCGCCTGCCAATCGGAAGGCGCGAGGGCGGAGGAGTTGTCGTCGACGAGCGAGGCGACGGCGAGGGCGAGCGCGGTCAGTGCGAGCATGTGGGCGGGGTGCGGCGGGGACCAAAGGGCACCCGAACCTAACCGACGGCCGTCGATCGCGCCCCGAAACCGTGGACGCCGCGCGATTCCGCGAACATCGGCGCGGTCGTATCCTCCCCCCGTTCGAGGCCAAGCGTTTCGTCGCGGCTCGGCAGGTCCGATGGAAGATCGCACTGAACTCACGCTTGCCATTCGGCTGCGGGATCTCGTGGAGCCGCCCGGAAGCGTTCACGTGCTCGTCGTCGTCGCTGGCAAGCACCTCGGCGCGCGGTACCGCGTCGAGAACACACGCACGCTCGGCCGCGAGCCGAGTTGCTCGATCCACCTCGAGGACCATGCGGTTTCGCGCCTCCACTGCGAGGTCGCGCTCATGGACGGCCGCGTCGTCGTCACGGACCGCGGCTCGACGAACGGGACCTTCGTCGATGGCGAGCCGGTCGTCGGCTCGGCCGTCCTTCCGCCGTCGGGGCAGTTGCGGCTGGGCGAACACGTGCTTCGGCACGAACTGCGCACGCCGGCCGAAGCGGCGCGCGAGGAGGAGTTCGCGCGCGATCTCGTGAAGGCGATGTCGTACGTCGCCGCGTTGCTGCCCGAGCCGATCTCGCGTCCAGGCTTGTGCGTCGAATGGGCCTTCCAACCGTGCGCGGCACTCGGCGGCGACCTGCTCGGCTACCACTGGATCGCGCCGCGCCGGCTCGCGCTCTACGTCGTGGACGTGTGCGGCCACGGAGTCGGTCCGGCGATGCACTCCGCGTCCGTGTTCAACTCGATCCGCAATCGGACGTTGCCGGAGACGGACTTCGGTGTGCCCGGAGAGGTGCTCGGACGTTTGAACGACAGCTTCCCGATGGAGAGCCACGGGAACCTGTACCTGACCGTCTGGTACGGCGTGCTCGACCTCGAACACCACACCTTGCGCTTCGCTTCGGCCGGGCATCCGCCGGCGCTGCTCGTCGATCGCGCCGGTCGAGCGCAGCGCCTCGCGACTCCGAACCCTCCCATCGGAACGCTCGAGGGCCGCGTGTTCCGTGAGGAGTGTGTGAACGTCGCGCCCGGCGCGCGCCTCCACGTCTTCAGCGACGGCGCCTACGAACTGACGTCGCGTGGCGACACTCCTTTCGACTTCGAGCGCTTCGAGGCCATCGTCGTGCGAAACTCTCACGGCAGCGCCGGCCGGGCCGAAGCCATCCGCTGCGAGGTCCTCGCGGCGGCCGCGAACGCCGTGCTCGACGACGACTTCTCACTCCTCGTCGTCACCGTCGACGATTGAATTCCTCCGACCCATGGGCACACGACTCGACATCGTCGAACACTCCTCGAACCGCTCCCACGTCGCACTCGTGGGCCGACTCGACACGGCCGGAGTCGACGCGATCGAATTGACGTTCAATGCCGCCGTCGTCGCGCGCCGCGTCGACGCGATCGTCGATCTCGTCGGAGTGGCGTTCCTCAGTTCGATGGGAGTGCGCATGCTGCTCACCGCCGCCAAGGCGCTCGGAAGGAGCGGCGCGCGGCTGGTGCTCGTCGCCCCCGGGCCGCTCGTGGCCGAAGCGCTCCGGCACAGCGCACTCGACGAGATCGTTCCGGTCGAGCGCGACGCGCCCTCGGCCGCCGCCTTCCTCGCGCGCAATTCCGGCTGACGCCTCGCCCGACGCCACGGATGGCCATCGTTCTCGAACGCCACATGCGAGCTGCCCTCGCAGCTCTGCCGTCCGCGGCCAGCGCACTCCGTGACGCGCTCGCGGCCGAACATGTCGACGAGCGCACGATCCACGCGCTCGACCTCGCTCTCGAAGAGCTCGCGACGAACACGATCCGCCACGGCTATCCCGGGGGCGACGCCGTGCAGCACGAGCTCGAGATCACGCTGCACGTGTCGCCGAACGAAGTGCGCCTCGTCATCGAGGACGACGCGCAGCCCTTCGATCCACTCGCACACCGTGTGCCGCTGCGCTTTCGCGACCTCGCGAGCGCGTCCGTCGGCGGCCGTGGCATCGACATGGTGCGCCGCGTCGTGCCGATCATCACGTACCGACGAACTCCGCGCGGGAACGCGATCGAGCTCGCGATCGCTCGGCTCGCGGACTCTCCGGGCTCGTGATGAACGGCTCACCAGATGAGCGCTTCCACGCCGTGCTCGGGCGGATCGATCCGCGCCGGCGCGGTCTTCACGAAGGCTCGTTCGACGTCGCTGGGAAGGCTGTCGACGTGCAACTCGAACTCGAGCGCGATGGCGTACCGCTTGCGGCCATCGATGCGTTCCAGCGCCTGGTCGACGGGCTGTCCGCGCGCCTGGGAGAGCTGCGTGCGCGGCTCGTGGCGGACATGGAGGCAGGCGCGGAACACGCCGCGTGTGTGTACTTCACGCACCACCTCGACGAACTCGACGACGACACGCTGGCCGAACTCTTCGGCACGAGCGCGCGGCATCTCGTCGAACCGACCGCGTTCGCTGCCGCACTCGTGCCGAAGTCGTTGCGCGTGGCGCTGTACCACGGCGACGAGGACGCGACGCTCGACCTGACGTTGCCCGGCGAGGTGACCGACTACGTGCTCGCGGTCCGCATCGCGGTCGACGGATCGATCGTCGACGTCGACATGGAGAGTTGAGCGCGGCGACTCACTCCGGCCAGTCGAGCCGCAGCGTGCGCTGCACGTGCTCGCGCAGCTTCGCCGGCACGCCGAGTTGCTCGGCGACGGCGGGCCACGTCGCGAACGCTGCGACGGTTTGGTCGAGCAGGCGCTGCGCTCGGCCGCGCGGCAGGCGCGCGTGATGTGCGAGTGCGTCGAGGTCGGCGCGCGTGAAACGCTCGAGCTTGCCGTTCACGCTCAGTTGATGCCGGCTCGTGAACGCGCTGCCCTCGGCGTGGCACAGGTCGTAGGCCGGAGTGATGTCCCAGCGGCCGCGGCGGTCCATCGTGAAGGCGAAGTTCTTGACGTGGTCGTCCTGGTTGCAGCCGACGAGGTTGAAGAGCACGCGGCGGAACTGCTCTTCGTAGGCGGCGCTCGGCACGTCGAGCAGGCGCATGGTCTGGAACAACTGTTCGTAGGAGTGCGCGCCGCTCTCGTAGTAGTCGAGGTGGACGAGTGCGCCGAAGGTCTGCACGAAGACCTTGCCGCCGCTGGCGTCGCGATCGAAGCGGCGCGTCATGAAGTGTGCGCGGCCGTTCTCGCGCAACAGGCGGCACTCGCTCATCGCGATGCCGCAGCGCGCGGCGATCTGCGAGTAGCCGTACTCGAGGAGGCCGTAGCCGGCGGGATCCGCGACGCCCCAGTCGCCGCTCTTGGCCACGCCGTCGAATTTGATCAGCCAGTGTTCGAAGCCGGCGGGCAGCCGCGTCTGACCGGAACGCACGGCCTGCGTGCGCGGATCGAAGGCGATCACGGCCTTCGCGCGCGCGCCGCCCGCCGACGTGCCGACGCTGAGGATGTCGAGCACGCCGCGTTCGCCGCGTGTGCCGTCGAGCGCCGTGTCGAGCCGTTCCTTCTGTTCGAAGGCCAGGCCGGCGAGTTCGACGAGTTGCTCGACGTCGAGTGCGCGTCCTTCGAATGCGTCGGGCCGCGTCGACGGCTCGAACTCGAGCGCGCCCATGCCGCGCGTGCCCGTGTAGCAGAGGCGATCGACCGCGTTGAAGTCCTCGCGGCGGCGGCCGGTGCGCGCGAGCCACACGTCGATCAGGCTGTTGCCGAAGCGATCCGGCAGGCTGTCCGCGAGCAGGCCCGGCAGACCGTGGAACGAGCGCGCTTCGAGTTCGGGGAACCGGAAGATGCGGGCCCCGGTCGCGGGCATCACGAGCGGCGCGACTTCGATGCGGCGTGCGACGAAGTCGGGCTCGTACTCGAAGCGCGCGAAGCGTTCGCCCGCGTCCATCGAGACGTAGCCGATGGGCGTGCCCCACAACGTGACGGTGGCCGTCGTCACGGCTGTTCGTCGCCCCAGGGTGCGTCGGGCCCTGCGCTCGCACGCGGCGCGCGCCGCCGTTTGCTGCCGAGCACCTCGGCGCGCGGCGAGCGGACTTCCTCCGGCACGAGCTGATCGACCGCAGCCACGAGTCCCGTCGCCTGCAGCAGCCGCAGCCACGAGCCGAGGCGCGCGTCGTGGCCGTCCTCGATGCGCCGCAGCGTCGCCACGCCCACGCCGGCGGCGCGCGCGAGCTCCTCCTGCGCCAGGCCGCGCTGCCGGCGGACCAGGGCAAGCCTTCGGCCGAGCTCTTGGAGCATGGCGGGCGTCGGTGTGAGGTCCTGAAGCTTCATGCGATCATTTTCGATCGCGATCGGGCACGAGCAAGAAGGAATCGATCGTTGGTGATCGATTGGGGGCACGGATGACGACCGTGGCCGGCAACCTGGATCACACATGATCGAATGGCGGCTACAAGAGCACAAAAGTGATCGTCAATGATCGGATGGCGACCCAAGTCGCCCGCGCTCAAACAGGGTTGACCCTCGGATGCTCGACCGTCTTCACGTAGACGACCTTGCCGTCGCCGGCCTTGTAGAAGTCGGTGAAGCGAGCGGCTTCGAAGTAGCCGCAGCGCTCGTAGAAGGCGCGCGTCGGGTCGTACTGGGCGCGGCTCGAGGTCTCCACGTGGATCTGGCCGCCCCCGAGGGCGGCGATGCGCCGCTCGACCTCGTCGAGCACGATCCGCCCGAGTCCGCGGCCGCGGTGTGCATCGTCGGTGACGATCCAGAACAGGTCGTAGGCGCGTTCGGTGCCGGCGATGCGGCCGTAGCTCGCGTAGCACAGCGTCGCGCCGTTCGCGCCATCGAGGAACACGAAGCTGTAGCCGCTCGCGGCCTCGCCTCGCGCGAGGTGTTCGTCGACGAGTTCGACGGCGATGTCGAGTTCCTCGTCGTTGAAGAAGCCCGTCGAGGCGCACATCGCGCGCACGCGCGCGGCGTCGGACGGACGCACGTCGGTGCGCAGCGTGTGGGCGAGCGGTGCTCGCTTTGCAACTTCCTTCGCCGTTGCGGCCGGTGGACGCACGCCGCGGCGCGCGAGTGCGGCGAGCACGATGCGCTCGATCGCGACGTCGTACGGGATGCCGGCGCGTGCGAGTGCGGCGGCGTAGCCCGCGTCCGGCGAGAGGCACGGGTTCGTGTTGACGTCGATGACGTACACACGCCCCTGTGCGTCGACGCGGAAGTCGACACGCACGTAGCCGTCGCAGCCGAACGCGTGCCAGGTCGCGAGCGCTTGGCGTTCGAGTTCACCGAGCAGCGCGGCGTCGTGCGCTTCGAAGTCGAAGCGGCGCGGCGTGCCCACGAACTCGGCCGAGCCTTCGGCCCACTTCGCGCGATAGCCGACGATGCGCGGCGTGTCGTCGTCCGCGGCGTACTCGAACAGGATCTCGGGGATCGGCAGGCAGCGCGGGCCGTTGTCGCCGGCGATGAGCGCGACGTTGAACTCGCGGCCGTGGACGTACTGCTCGGCGAAGGCCTCGCCGCCGAGCGCCGACTGTTTGGCGCGGATCGCGGCGTCGAGTTCGGCGAACGAGCGCGGCTCGAAGACCGAGTCGGTCTCGAGGCCGAGCGAGCCGTGCTCCCACACCGACTTCACGAGCCACGGTCCGCGCGGCAGCTGAGCGTCCGCGAGCGGTGCACCCGGCCGCGGCAACTCGCGCCACGCCGGCGTCGGGATACCTGCGGCCGCGAGCACGCGCTTCGTGATGAGCTTGCCCGTCGACAGCGTCGTCGCGTCGCCGGGCGCACCGGTGAACGGCAGGCCCAGGCACTCGAGCAGCGACGTGGCGTTCGTCAGCAGGCGCGCGCGGCCGAGGTGGCTCTCGACCAGGTTGAAGACGACGTCGGCGTGCGCCGCGACGATCGCGCGCTCGTTCGCGGCGAGATCGGGGCCGAACGCGAGTGTCGCGACCGTGTGTCCGCGCCGTGTGAGCGCCGCGCTGATCTCTCGCACCTGCACGAGCGTGTCGAGCTCGTCCGGCCGCGCGTCGGGCGCGACCGGGTCGTGCAGGACGAGGACTTTCACCGCGCGCGCTTCTTCGCGCCGCCCTTGCCCGCGGCGGCGAGTTTCGCGGCGGGCCGCTTGTTGGCGGCGACCTTCGCCTTCGGCTTCGACTTCGCTGCGGCCTCAGCCGATTTGCCGTTCGCGCGCCGCTGGGCGGGCGTGAGCGCGAGCGGCTTCGCTTTCGCGGCGCCTTTCGACGCGCCCTTCGATGCGAGCTGGGCGGGCTTCTTCGCCTTCGACGGCTTCGCGACGGCCTTCGCCTTCACCGCCGCCTTCGCCGCCGTCTTCGCGGCAGCGGGTTTCGCGGCCTTCGACTTCGCGGCCTTCGCCTTCGCCGTGCTCGACTTCGCAGCGACCGGCTTCGCGACCGCCGACTTCTTGGCGAGCGGCTTCTTCGCGCTCGACGGCTTGGCGCCTGCCTTCTTCGCGCTGGCCTTCGGCGCGACAGCGGCCGGCTTCGCGGCAGCTTTCGCGGCCGACGTGGCGGGCGCCTTGGCAATCGGCTTCGCAGGCGACTTCGCCTTGGCGGCCTTGGTGCTCGGCTTGGCTTTGGCTTTGGCTTTCGCCTTGGACGTCGCCTTGGCCTTGGGTTGCGCCTTGGCCTGAGCCTGCGGCGCTTCCGCCGATGCTTCCGCCAGGGCCACCGGTTCCGGCGCGCTCACCGTCGCCGCTGCGGCAACCTGCGGCTTCGTGTTCACGACGCGCTCGCTGCCGAGCCGCTCACAGGCCGACGCGACGATCGCGCCGACGAGGTCGGTGAACACGCGTTCGCCCTTGCCCCACAGGATCGGCAGATCGCTGTGTTCGGGGTGCATGCCGGGCAGCGGATTGACTTCCATGACGGACGGCTCGCCGCGTGCGTCGCAGCGCACGTCGACGCGACCGCCGTCGCGGCAGCCGAGTACGCGCCACGTGTGCAGCGCGAGCGCCGAGCTGCGTTCGGCCAGCTCGTCGTGCGCGAGTTCGTAACGCACGAGCGTCTCGCAGTCCTCCTTGTTGCGGAAGGTGTAGACGCCCGCGTCCGCGCCCTCGAGCAGGTGCACTTCGAGCGCGCCCACGGTCCGCGCGTTCGCGCCCGTGCCGAGCACGCCGATCGTCAACTCGCGCCCCGGCAGGTACTCCTCGACCAGCACCGGCTGGCGGTGGCGCTCGAGCAGGTGCTCGCAGCGCGCGAGCAGCTCTTCGGCGCTGCGGATGACCGACTTCTCGTCGATGCCCTTGCTCGTGCCTTCCGCGACCGGCTTGGCGAACAGCGGGTACTCGAGGTCGACGTGCGCGAGGTCGCCCATGTGTGCAACCAGCGCGAACTTCGGCGTCGGCACACCCTGGTCGCGCAGCACGTGCTTCGTCGCCGCCTTGTGCAGCGTCAGCGCGCACACGAGCGGATCGCTGAACGTGTACGGGATCGAATACGCGTCGAGCAGCGCCGGCACCTGCGCCTCGCGTCCCGAACCGAAGCGCCCTTCGGCGATGTTGAACACGAGGTCCCAGCGATCGCCCGACTGCAGGCGGCCGACCAGTGCCTTCACGTTGCCGATGCGGTCGGTGCGATGGCCGAGTTCGCGCAGCGCCGCTTCGAGCCGCTCGATCGTGTCGACGCGATCGAACTCCGCGAGCTCTTCCTCCGACAGCCCGAGGCCGCGGTAGTCGTCGCGCAGGTCGTACGTGAGGCCGATCAAGAGGTCCGTGGAGGCCATGGTTCGTCGTCGCTCGTGGTCGAGGTGGAGTTCCGCGTAGAGCTGGGCGTGCCAGCGCCGAGCGTCGCGGCGCGGGATGTCGAGGACGTCGATCATCGACTCGCCCTTCGGCGCCAAAAGGTTTGTCGGGCAGTACCCGCTGTTCTCGCCGCGCAGGCCGGCTTCGTCGTAGGCGTAGGGGTACAGGCGGCAGATGAGAGGCCGAACCTCGGTCGGCAGCACACAGCCGTGCTCGCCGAGGAACGTGCAGTCGCCGTTGCCCGCGCGCTTCAGCATGCGACGCGTGCCGTCCGCGCGCACGGTCAGTCGCACCCAATTGGGATCTTCCGGATCGAACTCCCGGTACGAGGGGTCGACCGGTTCGCGGAACTCGGTGAACGGGCCGTCTTCCTGGCCGTCTTTCGGGCCGTCTTCCTGGCCGACGTGCTGCCCGAGTTCTTGCCCGAGGTCGTGCTGCGCGAGGTGCTGTTCGATCCGCGCGATGTCGCCATCGGTGACGAGGATCTCGGCCAACTGGCAGCAGGTCTTCTGAACCTGCGCGCAGCGCGCACACGGATGGAGCGTCGCAGCGCTGTCCGCCGCGACGCTCCCTTGAACTCCGAGCACATCCGTGCCCGAAGCGATGCTCCCGTTCATCCCTGAATGGTGTTGGCGGCCGGAGCCGTCGTGATCGACACGATCTTCGAGACCGAATCGGGGTAGCGGTAGTTGTTGCCTTCGAAGTTGCGCAGCACCACTTCGTTGCCTTCGCGGCCGACCAGGTAGTTCGGGCCGATCGGCAGCTTGCCGCCACCGCCCGGCGCGTCGACGACGAACGTCGGCACCGCGTAACCGGTCGTGTGACCGCGCAGGCCTTCGATGATCTCGACGCCCTTCTCGATCGGCGTACGCAGGTGCGACGAGCCGCTGATCGGGTCGCACTGGTACAGGTAGTACGGACGGACACGCGTCTTGAGGAGCGCGTGCACGAGCGCCTTCATCGTCAGCACGTCGTCGTTCACACCCTGCACGAGCACGGTCTGGCTGCCCAGCGGGATGCCGGCGTCCGCGAGGCGGCCGCAGGCTTCACGCACTTCCGGCGTGACCTCGTTCCCGTGCATGAAGTGGATCGACAGCCAGAACGGGTGGTGCTTCTTCAGCATGTTCACCAGTTCGGGCGTGATGCGCTGCGGCAGGACCGCGGGCACCTTGCTGCCGATGCGGACGAATTCGACGTGCTCGATCGCGCGCAAGCGCGTGAGGAGCCAGTCGAGACGCTCGTCACTCATCGTGAGCGGGTCACCGCCCGAGATGAGCACGTCGCGGATCGTCGGCGTCGCGGCGATGTACTCGAGCGCGCGCTCGTACTGCGCCGTGTTGAAGTGGTACTCGCCGGTCTTGCCGACCATGCGCGCCCGCGTGCAGTAGCGGCAGTACGTGGCGCAGAAGGTCGAGACCAGGAACAACACGCGGTCCGGGTAGCGGTGCACGAGGCCCGGAACGGCCATGTGCCCGTCTTCACCGAGCGGGTCGTCCTCCTCACCGCGGCCCTGTTCGAGCTCGCCGGCGAGCGGCACCATCGTCAGACGCAGCGGATCGCGCGGGTCCGTCGGGTCGCACTGCGCCGCGTAGTACGGCGTGATGCCGACGGGCAGGCGATCGCCGAGCTTGCGCACGGTCTCGCGCTCTTCCTCGGTCAGTTGGAAGACGCGCTCGAGACCTTCGAGGTCGCGCACGCGGTGGCGCAGCTGCCACTTCCAGTCGTTCCACTCCGCGTCCGTCGCGTCCGGGTGGAACTTCGCGCGGTAGGCGGCGGAGCGCTCACCGATGACGTGGGTGGCGACGGGCGTCGGGGCGACGTCCGGAGCTGCCGCGGGCGCGACGGCCCCGACAACTGCCGGTGCGGCGACGGGCGCGCTCGCGGGCGCAACACCGTTCGCACCGGGCGGGCCCGCGACACCTGTCGCGCCCGTCCCGTTCGCGCTCGGCTTCGAGCGCTTCTTGGACACCGCGCCCGTGACAGGGCGCTCGGTAGATGGATCGGCAGCGTCGATCGCGTCGTGGGTCGAGCTGCGGAAGGCGGACGCGAAGGCCCCGTCGTGTTGGGGCCGATGATCCTTGGACATTGGGGACGGCCGTTTGGCCGGCGCTGGGCGAGTTCCGCGCATTCCGCCCACTCGTCACTCGAGTGGTTCGGCGGCGCGCACGGCCTCGTTCTCGGAGGTACTTATCCGCTGGCGCGGATGAGTCAAGGGCTGATCGCTCATCAACCTCAGATTCTCCGAAGCGCATCACTCCATCGTCGAAGGTGTCGAGCGCGTCGCGTCGTCGTCGTCGTCGCGCGCGAGCCACGGCACGAGCAACCAACACACCGCCGACGACGCGCATCCGAGCACGACGAGCAGCGCGAACACGCCGCCGGTACCGAGATGACGCGCACCGACGTCGTAGATCACGCCGCCCAACGCGTCGCCCGCCGTCGAACTGATGTTCGTCGCCGCCATGAGTCCCGCGAAGACGGTTCCCGCCCACGCGGGCGGGCAGGCGCGCGCCGCGAGTTCGAGTTGCGTGAGCGTCGCGACCAGGTAGCAGAAGCCGACCGCGAAGCTCGCCAGCAGTGCTCCGATCGGTCCGTCGACGCCCGCGTACCAGAGGCTCGCGCCGATGCCGAACACGATCGTGAGTTGCACGAGCGTGCGCCGCGCGAGCCGCCGAGCCAGCGCGCCGTACGCCGCACTCGCCGTGAGCGCGCCGAGGCCGAGCGCCGACAGCGTCCAGCCGTAGAACTGCTCGTCGAACCCGAGCGCGCCGGTCCAGTGCACGTAGAGCACGGTGTTGCCGAAGGGGTTGAAGCTCCACAGCGCCAGGAAGGCCGCCACCGCCGGCAGCGGCGGCGTGCGCAGCGCCGTCCACAGGCCGGCGAACGACATGGCCGCGGCGCGCGGCGCGCTTTCCTCGGCGATCCCGAACACGGCCAGCGCGCACGCCACGGCCGCCAGGCCGCCGCTCACGGCGAACGCCCAGCCCATGCGTCCCTCGCCCGCGAGCCAGCCGCCCGCGACGCCGGCCACGAGCGTCGCCGCGTACATCGCGCCCCACTGCACCGCCTGGAGCCGGCCGGTGATGCCGCGCGGCCGGCCCGCTTCGACCATCGCCGCGTCCGTCGCGACGTCCGCCCACGCGACGCCGAGTGTCGCCGTCACGAGCAGCACGAGCACGACCGCGAGCGTCGCGTCGCCCTCGTGTGCCGCGAACAAGCCGGCGAACGCCGCCGCCGACGCGCCGCTCGCCAACGCGAGCCAGCTCTTGCGCCGCAGCCCGAACAGCGCGAACCGATCACACACGAGCCCGAGCACGGGCTTGAGCGCCCACGGCAACGCGGCGACCCCCATGAACGTCGCCATCGCGCCCGCTCCGAACCCTTCGCGCTCGAGCAGCGCATACACCGGCAGCACGAGCAATCCGTCCGTCGGCGACCCGAGCCCCTGCGCGAAGTACACGACCGCGAACAGCACGACGAGGCCGCGCGTGGAGCGGGCGGTCGTGTCGCGCTGCGAGTCGGACATCGCCGGCGTCACGTCACGAGGAACTCGCGCGCCACCGCGTCGGCCACGGGCAGGCCGCGCGGCGTGAGTCGGTAGCGCGCGCCGAGCTGTTCGAGCAGGCCGAGTTCGACCAGACGCTCGGCGGTTGCGAGCGGCGCGCGTTCCGTCGTGTCGTCGTCGGGCGCGAGCAGCGCGGCCTCGCGCGCTTCGCTCGGATCCACGCCGATTGCGCGGCGCAGGCCGAGCCACCACGTTTCGCCCAGGCGCACCGCGGGACTCGGTCGTTCGCACCATGTCGCTGCGGGCGCGCCGCTCTCGACGCTCGCGCGCCACGCTCCGATCGACTTGGGATTGCCGAAGCGCGCATCGTCCTGCTTGCTGACCGCGGACGGGCCGATGCCGACGTACGGCTCGTTGGCCCAGTAGACGAGGTTGTGGCGGCACTCCTGGCCGCGCTGCGCGAAGTTGCTGACCTCGTAGCGTTCGAGGCCGACGCGCCCCGTGAGTTCCTCCGTCGCGTCGATCATCGCGAGTTCGGTGTCCTCGTCGAGCGGCGTGAGTTTGCCGCGCTGGCGCAGCCGTTCGAGCAGCGTGCCTTCTTCGAACGTGAGGTTGTAGGCCGACAGGTGGTCGAGACCGTTCGCGGCGGCGAGCACACGTTCGAGGTCCTCGCGCCACTCGGCGGGTGTGAGGCCCGGCACCGAGTGGATCAGGTCGGCCGAGAGCCGCGTCGCTCCCGCCGCGCGCGCCGCCGCGAGGGCGCGCAGGCCGTCGTCGGCGCCGTGGGCGCGGCCGAAGAGCTCGAGCACCTTCGGTCGCAGGCTCTGCACCCCGATCGACAGCCGCGTCACGCCGCCGTCGAGCAGCGCGCGCGCCTTGTGTTCGTCGAGGCTTTCGGGATTGCACTCCGCCGTGACTTCGAGCGCCGACGCGCGGAAGCCCGTCGCGTCGTCGAGTCGATCGAGGAAGCCGCGGATCTGCCGCGCGCTCGGCAGCGACGGCGTGCCGCCGCCGAGGAACACGGTGCGCGGTGCGTGCGGCGCGCGCTGCTGTGCTTCGAGTGCGAGCGCCGCGAGCACGCCGTCGACGTCTTCGCGCGTGCCGTCGCTCTTCGCCGCCGGCACCGAGTAGAAGTCGCAGTACGTGCACTTCACGACGCAGTACGGGAAGTGCACGTAGAGCGCCGTGCCGGCGGGAGCGCGCTGTTCGGGAAGTTCGAGCACGAGGTTGACGCGTACGGTGTCAGACACCGGATCCGTCACGGTGGTGGCGAAGTGCGGAATCGCAGCGCTGTCGGCGACGGCGCG